>PLYQ01000066.1:0-8523 GCA_003153415.1 Rhodospirillales bacterium
AGATCGTCGAAATGGTGCTGGCCGGCTCGATCAACAAGGCGATCGTGGCCGACATCAACGAATGCGGCGGCATCGCCGTCGGCATCTGCGGCAAGGACGGCAACCTGATCCTGGCCAACAAGGTCACCGAGATGCGCGATCCCAAGACCGGCGAGCTTTTGAAGGTCGACCTCAAGCAGGTCGGCGAACCGGCCAAGATCAACGTCATGGTGCTCGAGCAACTGCGGCGCGCCGATGTCATTCCGGTGGTCGCGCCGATCGGTTTCGGCGTCAACGACGAGCTCACCTACAACATCAATGCCGACACCACGGCCGGCGCCATCGCGGGCGCCATGCGGGCCAAGCGGCTGCTGTTCCTGACTGACGTGCCGGGCGTCTTGGATAAGAATGGCACGCTGATCCAGGACATGACGATCGATCAGGCGCGCGCCCTGATCGCCGACGGCACTATTTCCGGCGGCATGATCCCCAAGGTCGAGAACTGCATCGATGCTGTGAACCGTGGCGTCGAGGCTGCCGTGATCCTGGACGGGCGGGTACCGCATGCCCTGCTGCTCGAGCTCTTCACCGAGGCCGGCTCCGGCACCATGGTCACGCGCACCTGAGCGGGTCTTGAAACGCCTGATTTCATTGCATATTTAGACGCCATGGCCCTCCTGCCCATCATCACCGCGCCCGATCCGCGCCTCAAGAAGAAGTCCAAGCCGGTCGCATCGGTCGACGCCGACGTGCGCCAGCTCATGGACGACATGATCGAGACTATGTACGCAGCCCCCGGCATCGGATTGGCCGCCCCTCAGGTCGGCGTGCTGAGCCGCGTCATCGTGCTCGACATCGACCGCGAGGACGTCAAGACCGGCCCGCTGTTCCTCGCCAATCCCGAGATCGTCGAAGCCTCCGACGAGGACGTGACCTACGAGGAGGGCTGCCTGTCGGTGCCCGAGTATTATTCCGACGTGGCGCGGCCGGCCAAGGTGCGGGTGCGCTATCTCGACCGCGACGGCCAGAAGCAGGAGATGGCCTGCGAAGGCCTGCTCGCGACCTGCGTGCAGCACGAGATCGACCATCTCGACGGCGTGCTGTTCATCGACCACATCTCCTCGCTCAAGCGCAACATGATCCTGCGCAAGCTCCTCAAGACCCGGAAGGAAAAGGAGCGCGACGAGGCCGAGGGCAAGCCGGCCAAGTCGAAGGCCAAGGCAAAAGAACCGGAATCGGCGCCGGCGATCTGACGCGGCATGGAATTTGCGACGCATCGGCTGTCTCACCGGAAGGGAGAAGCCGATGACACCGCAGCAAATCGAACTGGTTCAGACGAGTTTCAAGAAGGTCGTGCCGATCGCCGACACGGCGGCCGATCTGTTCTACGGCCGCCTGTTCGAAATCGCGCCCGAGGTGCGCTCGATGTTTCCGCAGGATCTCAGCGAGCAGAAGACGAAGCTGATGTCGATGCTGGGAACGGCCGTGACCAATCTGCACAAGCTCGAGACCATCCTTCCGGCCGTGAAGGATCTCGGCCAGCGCCACAAGGGCTACGGCGTCACGGCCGCACAATATGCGCCGGTCGGCGCTGCCCTGCTGTGGACCCTGGAAAAGGGCCTCGGCCCCGACTTCACACCCGAGGTGAAGGCGGCCTGGACCGAAACCTACACCGCCTTGGCCGGCGTCATGACGGCGGCTTGACCGACGACGATCTCAGGAACAGGACGTCCTGCCGGTCGAATATGCCGCCGATGTAGCGGCTGGCCCACACATCCTGGCACCAGTTCTTGGTCGTCACGATGGTCGACGCGACGGTCTTTCGATAGGGGAAGAACTCCGACAGGATCGCCTTGCTGTCGGTATGGTGCGGCTTGAGGGCGGCGTTTTCGTCGAACACGATGCCGTCGTCGCGCAGCACCTTCTTGAAGAAGGCGCCGTAGTCGCGAACCTGAGCCTTCGACATTTCGGGAAACGACATGCAGTTGAAAGCCATGTCGATCGGGCCGATGGCGTCGGCGAATTCGCCCAGCATGTAGTTGGCCAGGAACAGGAAATTGAAGCGTTCCGGCACTGGCTCGCCGGAGCGCAGGAGATGACAGCCGTCCCAGTCGCTGGTCGCGCCGAGATAGAGCAGCGAATAATAGAGCGAGCTCGGCAGGTCGACGCCGACATATTCGAGACGATCGCCGTAGATTGCCTTCAGCGCATAGCCCATGGCGCCGTAGCCCGCGCCGACCTCCAGGACGCGTACCCGGCCGCGGCGTTCAATGTCCCGGTCGAGCTTGTCCAGGACTCCCGAGCAAAGCATGCCGTTGATCCGCGACTGGCTCAGGATGACGTCGTTGTGGATCAGCACGCCATCGACCTCGAGGCCGACCTCACCCAGCATCCGGGGAATGGGCACGATGTAGCGGGCAGGGACATTGCGCGTGTGGTCGAGATACTCCGGCACCAGCGGCATCAGCCGGTCGCGCGCCGGCACGCGTGCGGCAAAGACCTCGGCGATGTCGTCGGGAATGCCGCTCGCCATTCGCGTGACGAACGCCTCGCCCCAGTCGTCCGGGAACCGGCGTTGATCGAGGCGATCCAAAATCGCCAGATGGTAGCCCGCAAACGGGGCGTTCAGCCGGAGGTAGTTGATGTCGTTGTAGGTGGTGGGAAGCTTCAGTACTGTGCGGTGGGCGATGCCGGCCCACTCGTTGCCGGCGAACACCAGTTCGGGGTCGATGCCGTGCTTTTCAGCGTAGGCGCCTGCGCCGTCATAGAGCTGCTGGATCTGCCCGATCCAGTGCACGCAGCGTGCATGCTGCTCGGGCGTGAGATTGTAGTTGTCGGCAGGCATGTGAACGCGCCCGATATGGGCGGTCCGGCGCACTGCCTGCGGGGTCGCCCGCTTCCATCGACCAAACATCGCCGTCAGCTTAGCACGCGCCAACGAAGGGCGCGGCTACACCGGGACCGTCACTGCGCAGCGATGCGTGCCGCAGGCGCGAAGGTCCGCTCCATCTCGCGGCGCAGCTTCACGGCAGTCAGGCTCTCGTCCATCGCCACGTCGGCGTAAGTGAGCGACTGGCCGGCCTTGATCGGTTTCAGCAGCTTGACGTTGTGCGCCAGCCCGAGTGGCAGGCTGCCCAGCCCGGTCGATTTCTCCGCCGGGAACAGCTTGCCGTAGACCGTGTAACCGCCCTCGCCGTCCAGCATCTCGCCGGCCTTGAGGTCGCGCTTGGCCGTGGCGATCACATCGGCATGGAAGCCGATAGGGCAGCCGGTCGGCTCCTTGCGCAGGCCGACCGAGGCCACCGACATGCCGACCTCCAGCCCGATCAGGTGCCAGCGCTTGTACATCACCGAATAGCGCCCCGTGGGATCGGTACAGAGCATGTACTCTTCGAAGCAGTTCTTCTGGTAGTCGGTCGAAGCCTCGAACACCACCCACACGCCCTTGCGGATCTCGTAGGGGATGGCGCGGCCGTCCTTCTCCAGGGAGCTCGCACACTCGACCTGGCCCTTGTGGTGAAGCTGGCCACCCTCGGAGATCGGCCGCATGACGAACGGCAGGTCGTCGACCGCGCAGGGCGGGAAGGCAAGACCGTCCGGCGCCGGCGTCAGGCCGGTGGCATTGGCCACGGCAGTGCTCTCGATGGCGGGCTTCGAGCCGTCGAGGAAGGAGTTGAACATCTTGGGGTTCAGTCCGCCGCGCTTGGCCTGCTCTTCGTTGAGGCCCCAGTATTTCCATACGGTTTCGGGAGTCGACTGTGCGAAATGCGGCAGCCACTTGTGGCCGCGCCCGGCCGCCGTCACCTCGAAGCCCGAGGTGCGCGCCCAGTCGACCAGCTCGCAGATCAGCGCCGGCTGGTCGCCATAGGCCAAGCTATAGATTACGCCGGCTTGAGCTGCGCGCTTGGCGAGCAGCGGGCCGCAGAAGGCATCGGCCTCGACCGTGACCATGACGACGCTCTTGCCGTTCCTGAAAGCTTCCAGCGCATGCTCGACGGCGGCAATCGGATCGCCGGTGGCCTCGACGATCACGTCGATCTCGGGATGGGCGACCAACGCGCGCCAGTCCTCGGTCAAATGAGTGTTGCCGTTACGCCGCGCCTCGGCAAACGAGCCGGCCGACGTGACTTCAGGCTTCCAGCCCAACCGCGCCAGGTTTTCGCGCGCCCGCGGCGGCGACAGATCGGCGATGCCCAGCAGATGGATACCCGGGGTGGTCGGGATCTGCGACAGATACATCGAACCGAATTTGCCGGCGCCGATCAGGCCGATGCGCAGAGGATTGGCGTTGGCCGCCCGCTCGAGAAGCATGCGATGGAGATTCATTTCAGTCCTCCCGAGGGTTCTATTCCGCCGCCGCTCTGCGGCGCGCGGCGCGCGTCACGCAATCATCCTCCCAGGCGTCGAGCGGCGTGAAATCGCGGTGCGCGATATAGGCCGGGCGCTTGAAGCGGCGGATGGCGTTCTGCACGGAGTTATAGGTCACGTAGATGATCTGTCGGTCCCATGGCGACATGTTGGGCGGGCTGCCATGAACCAGCGTACCGTGGAAAAAGATCGCCGAGCCGGCAGGGCCCTTCGGCGAAACGATGCCGCCCTGCTTCACCAGCTTGGCGATGGTGTCGTTGTCGATCACCCACAGCGGATAGGACGTGGTGGTGAGGTCGTGCTTGGCCTCGATGGCGCCCCGCTTGTGGCTCTTGGGGATGAACCATAACGGGCCGTTGAACTCATTCACCTCGTCGATGAACACGGCGAGATTCATGGCGCGCGCCTCGGGCATGTCGTCGTCGGCCTTCCAGGTGCCGTAGTCCTGGTGCCACTGCCAGACGTCGCCGTCGAAGGCGGCCTTTCCGTTGATCTTGAACTGGTGGATGTAGGTCTTGTCCTTGAGCAGCTGCTCGGCCGGCTCGACGAAGCGCGGGCTGTGCACCAGCGCCTCGAACACGGGATTGTAGGTGTGCACGGCGAAGGCGGTGCGCACCACGTCGCCGGTCTTCTCGCNNTGGGCGAACACGCCGGGGATCTCCTGTTTCAGGATCGCCGTCTCGTCGGGCGAGAAATAGTTGGGGAAGAAGAGGTAGCCCTCGTCATCGAACTGCTTCAGTTGCTCGGCGGTGAGCTTCATGGCGGTCCTCCTACCTCCTCAGGCGGCGCGCGAAATCACGACGCGCAGGCGGCCAGTGAGAATGTCGGCCATCTGCTCGGCATGGTCGCGGCAGAGATTCTCGGCCTCGGCGACCTGGCCGGCCTCGAGTGCGCGCAGGATGCCTTCATGCTCGTCCCACACGCTGACCCGAAGATCGCCCTCGCTCAGCGCCGCGGCCATCACGCGGCGCAGATGCTGCCAGTGCGGCTGGGCGGTCTCGCCGATCAGCGGATTGCCCGACGCCTCGTAAATGAACAGATGAAAATCGATGTCGGCCTCGATCACCGAGGCGACATGACCACTCGCTACCGCCCGCCGGCCGACATCGAGCAGCAGGCGGCCGCGGTAGGCCAGGTCGGGCGTATAGCGCGCCGCGGCCAGCCGCGCCGCTGCCCCGTCGAGCGCACCGCGCACGACATAAAGATTGTGTGCCTGCTGGACGTCGAGCGGCGCCACGCACACGCCCTTGCGGCCGGCGTCGACCAAAAAGCCCTCGCGGCGCAGCAGCATCATCGCCTGCAGCACCGGCTGGCGCGACACGCCGAATTTTTGGGCGAGCTCCTCCTGGGTGATGCGGGCCCCCGATTTCAGCTCGCCCGAGCAGATCGCTTCGAGCACGGCATCGTGGATACGTTCGGACAGGTCAGGTTCGGGCAGGAGCTGGCGCATGGCTCTGTATACAGAACACAGAGCAGCTGAAGTCAACGGGTTAACGGATTTTCGGGCCTTTGGCGGCTAAAACCAGCAGTGCCCGGTCGGGATAATCGGTGATCAGGCCGTCAACTTTGAGGTCGATCAGGCGCGCCATTTCGGCCGGGTCGTTCACGGTCCAGGGGATGACGTTGAGGTCGAGCTTGTGGGCGGCGGTGACGTTGACGGCCGTGACGTTGCGCCAGAACGGCGACCACGCCGAACATCCCGCCGCCTTGACCAGCTGTTGCAGCGATTCGCCAGGGCTCACGTCCAGACCACCCAGCCAAGGCGATGGCTTGCCGGCCACGGTGTTCATATTCTGCGATTCGATGGTGAGACAGACCGTCTCGATTTCGGGCGCGATCCGCTTGGCCTCGACGAGCGTGCGCCAGTCGAAGGACTCCAGCGTCGTGCGATCCGCCGCCTTGGCCGCTCTGACGGCGTCGACCACCAACCGCGTGAAGTGCGCCGGGTCGACCGTCTCACCGGGCTTGGTCGGGTCGATCTTGGTTTCGATGTTGAAGCGGACCGTGGGGCCTGCCATGGCGTAGAGCTCGGCCAGAGTCGGGAAACGCTCGCCGTCGACCGGCTTCTGCGCCGGAAACTGCTTGCCATAGCCGCTGTCGGGATTGAGCCGGCCGATGTCGTAGCGCTTCAGCTCGGCGAGCGTCAGCGAATGGATCGTGGCGCCTGGTGCGTTCACCCACTTGCCGTCGGGCCCGCGCGCCAGATCGGGATTGAGGCGCGGTTCGTGGCTCAACACCACGACGTCGTCCTTGGTTATGGCGAGATCGGTTTCGAGGGTGGTGACGCCGAGGTCGAGGGCGGTACGGAAGGCGGCGAGCGTGTTCTCAGGCGCGAGGCCCCGCGTGCCGCGATGGCCCTGCAGGTCGAAAGCCTGGGCATGCGCGAGGCCCGTGGGCATCAGGCTAAGCGCCCAGATTGCGCAAGCGAGCGATACGGTCTGCGACATCGGGATGTGTGGCCAGAAGCGCCGAGGATGCGGCGGTGAAGGTCTGAACGGGATTGACGATGAATAGATGCTGCGTCGCCCGGCTGACGCCCGGGAAAGGTGCGGCTGCTTCAGCTAGTTTGCCGAGCGCGGAGATGAGACCGTTGGGGTTGCGCGTGAACTGCACCGAGGTTGCATCGGCGAGATATTCGCGCTGGCGCGACACCGCCATCTGCACCAGCTTGGCGGCGATCGGCGCCAGGATCGCAACCACGATCAGCAGCACGATCAACAGACCGCCACCGCTGCCTTTCTTGTCGTCGCTGCTGCGGCTGCTGCGGCCGAAGCCGCCCCAGCTCATGGTCCTGAGCAGCATGTCGCAGACCAGCGCTATCAGGCCAACCGTCACTGCCACCATCACCATGTAGCGCGTATCGAGATTGGCGAGATGGGCCATCTCGTGCGCGACGACGCCCTGCAGCTCGTCTCGGCTCATCTTGTCGAGAAGCCCACGCGTCACCACGACCGTGCCGTGTCCGACCCTCGTCCCGGTGGCGAAGGCATTCAGCGCGTCGGTTTCCAGGATCATGACTTTGGGCATCGGCACGCCAGCGGCGAGCGACATCTCCTCGACCACATTGTAGAGCTGCGGCGCGTCGGCCTTTTCGATCTCCTTGGCGTCGGCCATGGCGAGCACCATGCGATCGCCGAAGGCAAGTGAGACCATGCTCCAGACTAGGCTGGCGGCGGCCATTGCCGCGGCGGCCAGCAGACCGATCCGGCTCAACAGCGGCACGTCGTCGGTCATTTCGCCTTCGAGCAGCCAGCCGATGGTGTAGCCGGTCAACGCCGCCAGGATCGTCAGCACGACCAGCAGCACCAGCGTGTTGCGCCGGTTGACCGCCTGGGCTGCGACGAAGTCGGTGGTGGCGCTCATCGACCAGTCCGCGCTAGCGCAGCGCGACCTTGGGCACCTCGCGCTCGCTCTCGGGCATGTTGAACAGCTCCATCGGGCCGAAGCCCAGCGAGGCCGCGGCCAGCACCGCCGGGAAGCTCTGGCGGCGGGTGTTATAGCCGTTCACCGAGTCGTTATAGAACTGGCGCGAGAAGGCGATCTTGTTTTCCGTCGATACAAGCTCTTCCTGCAATTGCTTGACGTTCTCGTTGGCCTTGAGCTGCGGATAGCTCTCCATCAGCGCAAACAGGCCGCGCGTCGCCTGGCTCAGCGCCGCCTCGGCGGGGCCGGCCTGGGCGGGCCCTGATGCGGCGACGGCGTTGTTGCGCGCCTGGACCACCTTGGTGAGCGTCTCCTGCTCGTAGCCCATGGCGTCCTTCACCACCTGCACCAGATTGGGAATGAGATCGTGGCGGCGCTTGAGCTGCACGTCGATCTGGCTCCACGCCGTCTGCCCCTGATTGCGGCTGCCGANNGCCAGTTTAGTCATGATTGCGCCAACCCGGGAGGAATAACCATGGATGCGACAGCGCTGCTGAAGGAATTCTGCTCGGCCGTCGAACGGCGCGACGGCAAGGGCTTTGCCGCCCTGTTCACCGAGGATGGCGTCTATCACGACGTCTTCTACGGTGCCTTCAAAGGCCGCCAAAAGATCGCCGAAATGGTCGACGACTGGTTCCACCGCACGGCGCGCGAGTTCCGCTGGGAGATGTTCCGGCCGGTGAGCGACGGCAAGACGCTCTACGCCTACTATACCTTCAGCTACGTCTCGACCCTGCCCGAGGCCGGCGGCAA
>PLYQ01000066.1:8602-28102 GCA_003153415.1 Rhodospirillales bacterium
GTGCGCCTGTGGCCGAGCGCGCGATTGTCGATCAACTGCATCTGGCCCGGCTGGAAGTGGAAGCGGGCGGCCATGCCCGGCGCGTTGAGGATCGCCTCGAATGCCTCGAGCGCGGCGGCGCCCTCCGGGTCGAGTTCCACGCCGGCGATCTTGTGGCCGTTCGTCACCTGGAAGTGCGACAGGCGCGCGATCAGCCGGTCGTCTTCGCTCTCGAGCATCGGATGGTAGGTCGTCATGACGTCGTCCGGCGCATGCTCGCGCTGCCGGTCGAAATAAAATGGGTGGTAAAGCCGCGGCAGCAGATTGGGATGCCGCCGGCGCATTTCCTCATGCGCGGCGGCAAAGCTCACGATGCCGCTGACGCCGCCTTCCATCGCCGTGCGCAGGCAAAGCAGGCCGACATAGTGCGGCGGCACGAGGTTGTAGCTGTTGTCGGTGTGGAAGTTCTGCTCGTAGTTGGTGACGTCGGGACGCACGCCGTTGCCGGGCGGCCGGCCCAAGTCGGTGACATCGTAGATCGAGGTGCCGTCCCACTTCTGCGCCACCGGCCGGGCGACCAGCGAGGCCAGCAGCCACCACACAGCGCGGGCGCCCTCCTGCGACCAGCGCTCGACGGGCAGGCGGTCGACGATGGCAAAGCCCGGCCCGTCATCGAGGCTACGCTTCACCTTGCGCATGAAGGCGCGCGATGCGTCGAGCGCGAAGTCGTCCGGTCGCAGCAGCAACAACGGGATCGGGTCGCGATCGAGAGCCGCGACGAGGCGGTCGAGCTCCGCTTCGACGTCGGCAGGCAGCGCCATCTTGCCGGTGCCGGCCGCCAGATCGGCGCCGCGCCACATCAGGCGCTGGGGGATGGCCGTGCTGGGCAGAGGTTCGGGCATTGCCGCCACGCTCAGTCGCGCAAGAGCTCGTTGATCGAGGTCTTGGACCGCGTGCGTTCGTCGACAGTCTTCGTGATGACGCCGCAGTAGAGCGAGGGTCGGTCGGGACCGCCGCCGATGTTGCCCGGCCTGACTACCGAATAAGGCGGCACCTTGCCGATATGGATCTGGCCGGTGGCGCGATCGATAATTTTAGTCGTGGCGGAGATGAACACGCCCATCGACAGCACCGCGCCGGTGCCGACGATCACGCCCTCGACAACTTCGGAGCGCGCGCCGATGAAGCAGTTGTCCTCGATGATCACCGGGTTGGCCTGCAGCGGCTCGAGCACGCCGCCGATGCCGACGCCGCCCGAGAGGTGACAGTTCTTGCCGATCTGCGCGCAGGAGCCAACCGTCGCCCAGGTGTCGACCATGGTGCTCGAGTCGACATAGGCGCCCAGGTTGACGAAGGACGGCATCAGCACGACCGACGGCGCGATGTAGGAGCCGCGGCGCACGATCGATCCCGGCACGGCGCGGAAACCGGCCTTGGCAAACTGCGCGGCACCCCAGCCGGCTGTCTTGAGCGGCACCTTGTCGAACCAAGGTGCTGCACCCATGCCCGGGAAGGAAGCGCCGCCGTCCATCGGCACCGAGTCATAGAGGCGGAAGGAGAGCAGCACGGCCTTCTTCAGCCACTGGTGCACGATCCATTCGCCGCCGATTTTCTCGGCGGTGCGGAACGAACCGTCATCGAGCCCGGCGATCGCCGCCTCGACCGCGTCGCGGACGGGGCCCTTGGTGGCGCTGCTGATCCCGTCACGCTTTTCCCATGCGGCATCGATGGTCGCCTGAAGCTCGTTGCTCATTGTTCCCTCAGAAAAAGTCGGGCGACCATATATGCTGCCACCGATGGCCTTCAAGCTTCCTGAATCGGTGCTGGTGGTGGTTCATACGCCCGCGCTGGACGTACTCCTGCTGGAACGGGCCCGCCAACCTGGCTTCTGGCAGTCGGTGACGGGCTCGCGCGAGCCGAACGATCCGGACCTGGTGGCCACGGCGCGGCGTGAACTACTGGAGGAAACCGGCCTGTCCGCCGGTACCCTGACCGATTGGCGCCTCGCGAACCGCTACGAGATCTGGCCGCAATGGCGCGTCCGCTATGCGCCCGACGTTACGCACAATACCGAGCATGTCTTCGGTTTTCTGGTGCCTCAGGTCATCGCGGCAACCCTCGATGCCACGGAGCACACGGCCCAGCTCTGGCTGCCATGGCAGGAGGCGATGAAGAAAGTCTTCTCTCCGACCAACCGCGACGCCATCGGGCAGTTGCCACAACGTGCCGTCGCATGATCGCGACCCACAAAGCGGCATCGAAGCTCGGCCAGTTCAGCTGGGCGCTGTTCGACTGGGCCAACCAGCCCTTCTTCACCGTCGTCACCACCTTCATCTTCGCGCCCTACTTCGCCAACGTCATGATCGGCGATCCGGTGAAGGGCCAGGCGGCCTGGGCCTTCACGCAATCGACCGCGGGCATCTTCATCGCCGTGCTGAGCCCGTTCCTCGGCGCCATGGCCGATGCCGGCGGCCGGCGCAAACCCTATGTCTTTGCCTTCCAGCTCCTGCTAGCGGCGGGCTGCGCCGCTTTGTGGTGGGCCTATCCCCACCGGCCCGGCCTTGCCGTCCCGATCGGTTGCGCGGTCGTTGCCGCCACCGTGGGCGCGGAAATGTCGATCGTGTTCAACAATGCCCAGCTCCCCGAGATCGTGNNGCGATGTTCGGGCTCGCCGCCAACAACGACCATCCGCTGTTCGGCCTCGATGCGGCAAGCTACGAGCTCGAGCGCCTGACCGGACCGGCATCGTCGCTGTGGTTGGCACTCTTCGTGCTACCGATGTTTTTATTCACGCCCGACCACGCCGGCGCGACGCGGCTGCCGCCGTGGCAGGCGGCGAAACGGGGCGTCGCGTCACTGCTCAGCACAGTGCGCAAGCTTCGCCATCACCGGAACACGCTGATCTATCTCATCGCCTTCATGCTCTACAACGATGGCCTCGCCGCCATCATCGCCTTCGGCGGCATCTATGCCTCGGCGACGTTCGGCTGGAGCACCGTGACGCTCGGCATCTTCGGCATCATCCTGACGGTGTTCGCCATTCCCGGCGCCTTCCTGGGCGGTGGTCTCGACGATGCCTTCGGCAGCAAGCGCACTGTGCAGCTCGCGACGGCGGGCGTCATCGTGGCAACGATCGGCATCGTGAGCGTCACCGCCGACGGCGTGCTGTTCGTGATCCCGGCCGACCCCCTGGCCGAAGGGCGCGCTCTGTTCGGCTCGGTGCAGGAAAGGACCTTCATGGGCTTCGCTCTGCTGCTGGGCTTCTCCATGGGTCCGATGCAGGCGGCGAGCCGCACCTTGATCGGCCGACTGGCGCCCGTGGGTATGAGCGGCGAGTTCTACGGCTTGTTTGCGCTCTCCGGCCGGGCCACCGCCTGGATGGCGCCGCTCGCCATCGGGGTCGTCACCACCTCGACACATTCCAATCGGCTGGGCGTGGCGTGCGTGCTGATCTTCCTAGTGCTAGGCTTTTGCCTGCTGTGGCGGGTGCGCGAAGAGCGCGCCCACATCGAAGGGAGGGCTGGATGATCACCGCCATCGTGAACTTCAAGTTGCCGGCCGGCATCGACGCCAAGAAGGCCGCCGAATTGTTCAAGACTTCGGCGCCCAAGTACCGCGGGCTCAAGGGCCTGGTGCGCAAATACTATCTTTTCGACGCCGAAACGCGCATCGGCGGCGGCGTCTATCTGTGGAAGAGCCGGGCTGATGCCGACGCGGTCTATACGCCGCAATGGAAGGCCTACATCGCCGAGCGCTACGGCGCCCCGCCCGACATCCGCTATTTCGACACGCCGGTGGTGGTGGACAACGAGACTGACAAGATTTTAGCCGAAGCGGCTTGAGTCATGGGAGCGCGCCACTCCAGTGGCGCAATCATAAGCGCCACTGGAGTGGCGCGCTCCTCCGAGCTAGAGCGCAGTCGTCTTTCCCTTGAAGGTGCAGAGGTCGCTCACCACGCAGCTTGGGCAGTCGGGCTTGCGCGCCTTGCAGGTGTAGCGGCCGTGCAGTATCAGCCAGTGGTGCGCATGCAGGCGGAATTCCTCGGGCACGCGCTTTAGCAATTTCAGTTCGACCTGCAGCGGGTTCTTGCCCGGCGCCAGGCCGGTGCGGTTGCCGACGCGGAAGATGTGGGTGTCGACGGCGATCGTGGCCTCGCCGAACGCCACGTTCATCACCACGTTGGCCGTCTTGCGTCCGACGCCGGGCAGGGCCTGGAGCTCTTCGTGCGTGTGCGGCACCTCGCCGCCGTGCCTCTCGATCAGGAGCCGGCTGAGCGCAATGACGTTCTTGGCCTTGGTGCGGAACAGGCCGATCGTCTTGATGTAGCCGATCAGCCTTTTTTCGCCGAGCGCCACCATCTGGGCGGGCGTCTTGATCTTCTCGAACAGCGGCGTGGTGGCGCGATTGACGCCCACGTCGGTCGCCTGCGCCGACAAAACGACCGCCACCAGCAAATGATAGACGTTGTCGTATTCCAGCTCGGTCTTGGGTTCGGGCATCGCCTTCTTCAGGCGCGCGAAGAAGTCGGGAATGACGGCGGTCTTCATCATGGCCATGGCAAGACGCTAGCCGAAGCCCTAAATTGGCGCCATGGCCGACGCCCGCCCCGCGGTTCATTTCGCAACCTCGCTCAGCCCGCACCGCAGCCTGTCGCCGGAAGGCTTCAAGTGGCTGATCCGCGGCGCCGTGGCCGCCAACCTGCTGGTCGGCGTGCCGATGTTCTTCGTCGGCGCCTGGCCGGTGCTGGGCTTCATGGGGCTCGACGTCGCGCTGTTGTGGTGGCTGTTCAAGCGCAGCTACCTCGACGCCAGGCGCAGCGAGACCCTGCTGCTGACCGACCGCGAGCTGATCGTCGATCGCCGCGCGCCCGACGGCGAGCGCGAGGAGCACCGGCTCGACGCCTATTGGCTGCGGGTGGAGCTCGGCGAACGCCTGGTCCTGGTCTCGCGCGGCAACCGGGTAGTGATCGGCCGCTTCCTCTCACCCGGCGAACGCGCCGAGGTTGCAGAGCAGCTCAAGTCAGCGCTGGCCGACATGCGCGCGCCGCGCTACGCGCACGAGTGGGGCTAAAGCGCTACAAACTACTCGATTACCTCGTCGGCGCGGGCGAGGAGCGAAGCCGGGACCGTCAGGCCGAGCGCCTTCGCTACCCTCATATTGATGACGAGTTCGAAGATAGTCGGCTGCAGCACGGGCAGATCGCCCGGCTTGGCCCCCTTAAGAATTCTAGCGGCGTATAGGCCGCCCTGGCGAAAGGCGTCCGAAAGGCTTGGCCCATAGCTCATCAAGCCGCCGGACGTCGCGTACTCACGGTAACCGTAGATCGTGGGAATGCCATGACGCGCCGCCAACGCTGCGATCTGGTCGCGTCGGCTGCCAAAGTATGCGTCGACGCCGACGACCAGTCCGCCGTCGTGGTTTTGGACGACAGCTGCGAATGCCTCGTCGATCTCGGTCTCGCTGCCCGCCTTCAGCACATGGAGACCCAACCCGCTCCCGCGTGCTGCGTCTTGCAAGGTTCGGACGACGGACTCGGTCTCGACTGCCCCGGGGTTCACCAGCAGGGCGAACGTCGGGGCGCGGGGCACCAGCTCGCGCAGCAGTTCGAGGCGCTTGGGACCCAGCGCGCTGGAAATCCAGGTGACGCCGGTGACGTTGCCGCTCGGCCGCGCGAGACTCGTCACCAGGCCGTCCAGAACCGGATCGCCGCCGGAGATGAAGACGATCGGGATCGTTCCGGTCACCTTCTTAACCGCGACCGTCGGCGCGGAGCCGCCCTGGGATACAATGACATCGACCTTGCGCCCGACGAGCTCGGCGGCCAGTGCCGGCAACCGATCGTAGTGACCCTCGGCCCACCGGTACTCGATCGCGACAGGTTTCCCTTCCTCGTACCCGCCTTCGCGCAGTCCCTGGCGAAGGGCGGCCATGAACGGCGCATTTGGGCCCGGCGACGCCGTGCCGAGGAATCCGATCACGGGCATTGTCTTCTGCTGCGCGTGTGCCGAGGCCGAAAGCTCACCCACGGCACCGCCGAGAAGAGCGAGGAGCGCGGCGCGCCGCTTCACAGCCCCAGCACGTCCTTCATGCCGTACAGCCCGGGCTTCTTGCCTTTGAGCCAAAGCGCCGAGCGGATGGCGCCCGAAGCATAGGTCTCGCGGCTGAAGGCGCGGTGGTTGAGTTCCAGCCGCTCGCCCGCGGCGGCGAACATCACCGTGTGCACGCCCACTTCCTCGCCGCCGCGCAGGGTGGCAAAGCCGATCTCGCCGGCCGGCCGCGCGCCGGTGTGCCCGTCGCGACTCTTGCGCCACACTTCCTCGAGCTTGACCTTGCGGCCCGCCGCCGCGGCCCGGCCGAGCGCCAGCGCCGTGCCCGACGGCGCGTCGATCTTGTGGCGATGGTGCATTTCCAGCACCTCGATATCGTAGCTGGGATCGAGCATCGCGGCGGTCTTCTCGACCAGCGCCAGCAGGATATTGACGCCGAGCGACATGTTGGCCGCCCACAGGATCGGCACCCGCTTGGCCGCCTCATGGATGGCAGCGGTCTGTTCGGGGTTGAGGCCCGTGGTGCCGATCACCATGGCCGCGCCCTTGTCGGCGGCAATCTTGGCATGCGCGACGGTGGCCGCCGGCACGGTGAAGTCGATCACGACGTTGGCGGCACCGATGGCGGCGGCGCTGTCGCTCATGATCTTGATGCCTTTCGTCCCGACGCCCGCGACCTCGCCGGCATCGCGGCCGAGCGCGCTGCTGGACGGTCCCTCGATGGCGCCGGCCAGGGAGCAGCCTCCCGTGGCGGCGATCTGGCGGATCAGCATCTGGCCCATGCGCCCGGCGGCGCCGGCAATGGCGATCTTCATGTCGTTCCCCTCTTTTCGGGCGCGGATGCTACCCTAAGGAACGACAGGGAGACAGACATGCTGTTCATGGTGGTCGAGAAGTTCAGAAATCAGGACGGCAAGGCGGTCTATCGCAAACTGCGCGATTCGGGCCGCACCCTGCCAGACGGTCTGAAATTCATCTCGAGCTACGTGGCGGCGGATCTCGGCCGCTGTTTCCAGCTCATGGAGACCGACGACATCACGCTGTTCCAGCGCTGGATCGCCGACTGGCAGGAGGTCGTGGAGTTCGAGGTCGTGCCCGTGGTCGAAGGCAAGACCACGCGCGAGGCGCTTGAGCCGCTGCTTTAAGGTCGATGCCTGTGGCAGCCCACGACGTGGTCGTCGACCAGGCCTGACGCCTGCATGAAGGCGTAGCAGATCGTCGAGCCGACGAACTTGAAGCCTTTCTTCTGCAGCGCCTTGGCGAGCGCATCGCTTTCGGGCGTGCGCGCCGGCACGTCTTTCAGGGTCTTGGGGTGGTTGCGCCGCGGCTTGCCGACGGTTTTGTGCAGCCAGCCGAGGAAGGAGCCTTCGCGCTCGACCAGCGCCAGGAAGGCTTTTGCGTTGCTGACGCTCGCGTCGATCTTGCCGCGGTGGCGGATGATGCCGGGATCGGCCAGCAGCTTTTTGAGCTTGGCTGGCGTGTAGCGCGCGATCTTGTTCGGGTCGAAGCCGTCATAAACCTTGCGGTAGTGTTCGCGCTTCCGGAGCACCGTGTACCAGGAGAGGCCGGCCTGGCAGCCTTCGAGCGTCAGCAGTTCGAACAGTGCGCGATCGTCCTTCAGCGGACGGCCCCATTCGCGGTCGTGATATTTTTCGTACAGCGGGTCGGCGGTCACCCAGCCGCATCTTGGCTTGCCGTCGCCGCCGCTCACTCTATCGTGCTTCCAAACCATAGGGGGAAACTAATGCCCAAGGATCTCGCCGATCTCAAGGTCTGCATTTTCGACGTGTTCGGCACCGTTGTGGATTGGCGCGGCAGCCTGATCGCGGACCTGCCCAAACTCGGGAAGAAATATGGACTTGAGACTGACTGGACGAGCTTCGCCGATGACTGGCGCGGCCTCTACCAGCCGCAGATGGCCCGCGTGCGCAAGAAGGAGCTGCCGTGGACGCGCATCGACGATCTTCACAAGGAAGCCTTCGAGATGCTCCTGAAGAAGCGCGGGCTAAAACATCCTGGCGAGCAAGGGGCGTGGGAATTCACGCATCTCTGGCACAAGCTGCGGTCGTGGCCCGATTCGGTCGAAGGCATCGGCATGATGAAGAAGAAATATGTCGTGGCTACGCTCAGCAACGGCAACGTGGCTCTGCTGATCAACATGGCCAAGAACAGCGGCATCCCGTGGGATCACTGCTTCTCGGGCGAGACCTTCCATCACTACAAGCCCGACCCCGAATCCTATCTCGGCGTGGTCGACAGCATGTACCTCAAGCCTCACCAGGTGATGCTGGTCGCGGCCCACAACGGCGACCTGGCGGCGGCGCAGAAATGCGGCCTGTCGACCGGCTTCGTGATGCGTCCCGGCGAGCACGGCCCCGGCCAGAAGCGCGACCTCAAGGCCGAGGGCGACTGGGACGCCGTCGGCAACTCGATCATCGAGGTGGCGAAGAAGATCGGCTGCTAGGGCGGTATCCTTTGGATACCGCCAGGGGTGTCTCCCGGAATGTGAGAAAGAATCCATAAAACGCCGATGCCACCGGGATCGGAGGTTTCTCACCGGAGTGAGAAAGTGGTGAGAAACCCCTGAGAAACCCTCCGGAAAGTATGGTCGTGCGGGGCTCTAGACCCCGATAGTCGTCAGGTCCTGGAACCAGTGCTGCGCCTGGACGTACGACTTGATCTTGGGTGACAGCGCATGCGGGTTGGTGTCGTGCACCACCCAGATCAGGACGGCGTCGTCGACCACCGCCTCGTGCACCTTGGCCATCAGGGCATCCTGCTTGGCGGCGTCGAAGGTGGTCAGCGCCTCGTTGATCAGCGCGTCGACGGCCGGATTCAAATAGTAGCTCCAGTTCACGCCGACCGGTGCGCCCTGGTTGGAATTGAAGAAGCGCGTGAAGGCGTAGACCGGGTCCGACGTCACGTAGGCGATATTGTTGGCGGTGACGTCCTTGTTCATGTCGGCCTTGGCGCCGGCGCGCCATGCCGTGTAGAGCGCCTCGAGCTCGACCACCTTGAATTCGAGGTCGATGTAGACGTCCTTGAACATTTCCTGGATCGCCTCGTTCATCGGCAGCGACAGCATCTGGCCGGTGCCGCCGGTGGCAATCACGAACTTGGTCTTGAGCGGCTGGGTCTTGCTGAAGCCCGCCTCGCCCATCAGCTTGCGCGCTTCGTCGGGCGCGTACTTCAGCACGAAGCTGGGTTTGCCGAACCACGGGCTGGTCGGGTCGACCTGGCCCAGCGCTGGCTTGGCCAGCCCACCCAGCAGCTTGACGATGGCACCGCGGTCGATCGCGAGGTTGGCCGCCTTGCGCAGGCGAATGTCGGTCCATGGCGAGCCCGGCAGCATCGAGGGATGATAGTTCCAGACGTGCGGCGTCACGTTCTGCTCGATGCGCATGCCGGCTTGCTTGAGGCGGTTCACGGCATCGGGCGGCGGCGTCTCGATCATGTCGACCGATCCGGTGAGCAGCGCCGCGGTGCGGCTGGAGTCCTCCGGCGCCACGATCAGTACCAGCCGGTCGGTCTTGGCCATGCGCTTGGGGTTCCAGTAGGTCTCGTTCTTGACCAGCTCGGCGCGCTCGCGCGGCACCAGGCGGGCCAGTTTGAACGGGCCGGTGCCCGACGGCTCGGACGCCACCTTGTTCCAGTCCTTGCCCTGCTTTTCCCAATTGGCCGGGCTCGCGACCAGGAACCACAGCATCTGATAGGGGAAGAGCGCGTCGACCGCCTTGGTCTTCACTTCGACGGTCATGTCGTCGATCTTCTTGTAGCTCGCGACCGACGGCAGGCGCGGCCGCACCTGCGAGGCCTGGCGTTGGTCGAACTGCGCCGACTTGGTGTCGAATACCTTGTCGAAATTCCAGATCACCGCATCGGCATTGAAGTCCGAGCCATCATGGAACTTCACGCCCGGCCGCAGCTTGAAGGTCCACAGCGTCTTGTCTGAATCGCTCACCTTCCATTCGGTGGCGAGGCCGGGAATGAGCTTGCCCGGCCGGTCGGCGACGTCGAGTTCCCAGGCGACCAGCGGGTCGTAGATCGTGAGGCCGGTGAACTGATAGGCGCCGGCGCCGCGGTCGGGCTGGCCTGTCGTGAGCGGGATGTCGGTCATCGAGATGCCGTAGCGTACGACTTTTTCCTGCGCGAAGGCTGGCGTGATGCCCGACGGCAAGGCAAGCGCTGACGCGCCGGCGAGAAGCGAGCGTCGTGAAACCTTCATGGCGATCTCCTGCAGGTCAAAGTTTGGGCCGATGCGAGCGCCACGTCGTTGTGCGCTCGTAGGCGGCGCCGGCGGCCAAGACGCTGGCCTCGTCGAAGGCGCGGCCGGCGAGCTGGAAGCTGAGCGGAAAGCCGTCGCTGCCGAAGCCGCAGCACACGGTGAGCGCCGGCTGGCCGGTGACGTTGAACGGCATGGTGAGCGAGGGCTTGTCGAGGAAGTGGAAGATCGGCTGCGGCTCGCCGAAAGCTTCGGGTGCACCCCACTGGTTGGCCGTCATGATCAGGTCGTAGCCGCGCATGGCGGCGCGCGTGTCCTGGGTCAGTTTGCGGCGGAACCGCAGGGCGGAGATGTACTGCTCGGCGGTGATGAAGGCGCCGAGCTGGAAGCGTCGTCGCGTGGTGTAGCCGAACTTCTGCGGCGTCTCGATGACCTCCTGGCGATGGATGGCGTGCGCCTCGGTGGTGATGATGATGCGTCCGCAGATGTGATAGTCCCACAGGTCGGGGAAGACGACGTCTTCGACGGCCGCGCCCTGGTCCTTGAGGACGCGCACTGCCTCGTCGATGCCCTTCTTCATGTCGGGCGTGACGCCGTGGTCGTACCAGCTGCGTGCCAGCGCGATGCGCAGGCCCTTGATCGGACGATGCGCCGCCGCGCCGTAGTCGACTTTGGCGGTCTTGGCCGAACCCTGGTCGTTGGGATCGTAACCGGCCAGCACGTCGAGCATCAGGGCGCAGTCTTCGACCGTCCAGGCCATCGGTCCTGCAGTGTCGAGGCTGAACGCCAACGGGAAGATGCCGCAGCGGCTGACCAGCCCGTAGGTCGGCTTGATGCCGGCGGTGCCGCAATAGCCCGCCGGATTGCGGATTGAACCGCCGGTGTCGGAGCCCATGGCGCCCATGCAGAGATGGGCCGCAATCGCCGCACCCGAGCCGCTCGACGAGCCGCCGGGCTGGTACTTGGTGTTCCACGGATTGAGCACGGCGGGGAAAGGCTGGTCCGGCGTCATCGCACCGTTGGCGAATTCATGCGTGCCGAGCTTGCCCAGGATCACCGCGCCGGCGTCCTTCAGGCGCCGCACCGTTTCGGCATCGATGGCGGGAACGTAGTCGAGCTTGAGATGCGAATGCCCGGTCGTCCTGACGCCGGCGGTCTCATAGATGTCCTTCAGTCCGACCGGGATGCCGTGCATCGGCCCGCGTCGCAGGCCGCCGCTCATTTCCATATCGGCCTGCTTGGCGGCGGAGCGCGCCAGGTCGGCTGTCACGGTGATGTAGCTCGCGATCTTGTGATCGACTAATTCGACGCGCTTGAGGAAAGCCTCGGTGAGCGCCGTCGAGGTGAGTTCGCCGCGCGCCATCAGACGGCCGGCTTCGGCGATGCCGAGCGTCGTCAGATCGGTCATGGCGCGCCTATTCGTCGGCGCGAAAGACGTGCGGCGGCTCGGCCGCCCAGGCCCAATGGCTGGGGATCCGGTCCATCAGGGTGAGCAGGCCGACATAGCCCTTGTGCAGATGTTCGATGTCCTCGGGCGTCAGGGTCAGCCCTGTCAATGCGGCGCGCGCCGTGAACTCTTCGAGCGTTGGCACCTTCGGCGATGTCATGCAGTCCTCCCCAGTGAGGACGGCATGCAATCGACATGCCGTCGCCGGCGCAAGAGGCGCCTTGGCTTGGCGCTTGCATGTGGAAATGGCCGAACAGGAGAGCAACGAATGTTCAAACCCATCAGCGTCGCCGTCGCCGCAGCCGGTCTCGCCGTTTTCGCAGCCTCCGCAATGCCTGCCTTTTCGCAGGGCACTCTGCGCATCGGCATGACAGCGGCCGATATTCCGCTGACGACCGGCCAACCCGACCAGGGCTTCGAAGGCTTCAGGTTCGCGGGCTACACGATTTATGACGCTCTGGTGAACTGGGACCTCTCCAAGGCCGACACCATTGCCGATATCCGGCCCGGCCTTGCCACCGAATGGGCGCCGGTCGAGGGCGACCCCAAGCGCTGGGTCTTCAAGCTGCGCCAGGGCGTGACGTTCCACGACGGCTCGGCCTTCGACGCCGACGTGGTGATCTGGAACCTCGACAAGGTGCTGAACGACAAGTCGCCGCAGTTCGACCCCAAGCAGCTCGCCCAGGTGCGCGCCCGCATCCCGACGCTGGTCAGCTACAGGGCGATCGACAAATACACGATCGAGCTCACCACCAAGGTCGTGAATTCGCTGTTCCCTTACGACATGTCGTACGTTTTCTTCTCCAGCCCGACCAATTGGGAGAAGCAGGCCAAGGACTGGAACAAGGTAGCGCTTCAGCCATCCGGCACCGGCCCGTTCAAGGTCGACCGGGTCGTGCCGCGCGAGCGTCTGGAGCTGTCGCGCTTCGCTGACTATTGGGATAAGGCGCGAGTGCCCAAGCTCGACAAGGTCCTGCTGTTCCCGATGCCGGAGGCCGCCACGCGCACCGCAGCCCTTCTGGCGGGCCAGGTCGACTGGATCGAAGTGCCGGCACCTGACGCCATTCCGAGGTTGAAGCAGGGTGGCATGGCGATCGTCACCAACAAGTACCCCCACAACTGGGCCTACCAGCCTAGCATGGTCGAGGGCTCGCCCTGGACCGACATTCGTGTGCGCAAGGCGGCGAACCTGGCAATCGACCGCGCAGGCCTGAAGAAGCTGCTGGGCGACATGATGATTGAATCCAAGGGGGCCGTTTATCCCGGCCATCCCTGGTTCGGATCGCCCAGCTTCGACATCAAGTACGACCCTGAAGCGGCCAAGAAGCTGTTGGCCGAGGCGGGCTACAGCGCCACCAAGAAGCCCAAGATCAAGATCGCGATCTCGACCTCGGGCTCCGGCCAGATGCTGCCGCTGCCGATGAACGAGTACGTGCAGGAGAATCTGAATGCCGTGGGATTCGACGCCTCGTTCGAAGTCATGGAGTGGAACGCACTGGTGACCTTCGGCTTTCAGCCGGTGACCGGCGATGCCTCCAAGAAAGCCGGCACCAACGGCATCAATATCAGCCGCGCCACCGTCGATCCCTACTCGGCGTTCATGCGCCTCTATCACAGCGAGTATGTTCCGCCGAAGGGTGCGAACTGGGGCCTCCTGAAGGATGCCAAGCTCGACGAGCTGATCGACAAAGCACACACCTCGTTCGATCGCGCGGCGCAGACCAAGGCCTTGGCCGACGTGCACAGCTACATCGTCGACCAGGCCTACTGGGTCTACATCGCCCACGACCTCAACCCGCGCGCCATGAGCCCCAAGGTGAAGGGCTTCGTGCAGGCGCAGAGCTGGTTCCAGGACCTGACGCCGATCACGATGCAGTAGGACAATGCTGCTTTATGCCCTGCGGCGACTGATCTACCTGGTGCCGGTCGCCTTCGGCGTGTCGCTGCTCGTCTTCGCGCTGGTCCATCTGGCGCCGGGCGATCCGATCTCGGCCATCGTGCCGCCCGATGCGCCGCAGGAGGTGGTCGACAAGCTCAAGGAATATTACGGCTTCGACAAGCCTCTGCCGGTGCAATACCTGCGCTGGCTGGCGGTGACGTTGACTGGCGACTTCGGCACCTCGATCGGCACTGGCCGACCGGTCGCCACCGAAGTGGCCTCGGCCTTCGGCAACACAATCATTCTTGCCATCTCGGCAACGACCCTGGCCTTCAGCCTCGCCATCTTTCTCGGCACCGCGGCGGCCTACGCCAAGACGCGGATCGTCGACCGGCTGGTGACCTTGATCTCGCTGGTGGGTGTAAGCGTGCCGCACTTCTGGCTGGCCATCGTGCTGGTGATCATCTTCTCGGTCGAACTCGGCATGCTGCCGCCGATGGGGCTGGGGCCGGAGAATGCCACCGGCTGGCGACTCGACTGGCCGCATATCCAGCACATGATCCTGCCGACCATCGCGCTGTCGGTGATCCCGCTCGGTGTGATGACTCGCACGGTGCGGGCGACCATCAAGGACATCCTCAACGCCGAGTTCGTGACGGCGCTCCAGGCCAAGGGCATGAACGATCGCCAGATCCTGTTCCATGTCCTGAAGAATGCCGCGCCGACCTGCCTTGCCGTGATGGGACTACAGGCCGGCAACCTGATCGGCGGCTCGATCCTGATCGAAACAGTGTTTGCCTGGCCGGGCACCGGCTTTTTGTTGAACAGCGCCATCTTCCGCCGCGACTTGCCGATCCTGCAGGGCACGACCCTGGTGCTCGCCTTCTTCTTCATGATGCTCAACCTCACCGTGGACGTGATCCAGACCATGGTCGATCCGCGCATCAAGCGGGGTTGAGCATGGCCATCCAAAGCCCGTCCCTCGACATCGCCGGTACCGCCCCCCTGGGGGCGGCCCTGACTCCCGTCTCGCGCGGCTACTGGCAGTCGGTCCGTCGCCGCCTCGGCCGCGATCCGGTGACCCTGATCTGCGGCGCGGTGCTGCTGCTGATCGTGACCTCCGCAGTCTTCGCTCCGTTACTTGGGCTGGCCGATCCCTACAAGACCTCGATGATCCGCCGGCTCTATCCGCTGGGCTCGCCTAACTTCCTGCTCGGCACCGACGAACTCGGTCGCGACATGTTTTCCCGCCTGATCTATGGCGGCCGGTTGTCGCTGTTCATGGGCGTGACGCCGGTCGCCTGCGCGCTGCTGATCGGCGGGTCACTCGGCATCGCCGCGGGTTTTTCGGGTGGCTGGGTCAACATGATGATCATGCGCATCATGGACGTGTTCTACGCCTTCCCGTCCGTGTTGCTGGCGATCTCGCTGTCGGGCGCCATGGGCGCGGGCGCGGAGAACACGCTCCTGGCGTTGACCCTGGTCTTCATTCCACCGATTTGCCGTGTCTCGGAAAGCGTCACCACCCAGGTGCGCGGTTTCGATTTCGTCGATGCCGCGCGGGCAAGCGGCGCCGGCGCACTCACGATCGTGCGCGTGCATGTGCTGGGCAATGTGCTGGGGCCGATCCTGGTCTATGCCACGTCGCTGATCAGCGTGGCCATCATCCTGGCTGCGGGCCTCTCCTTCCTCGGGTTGGGCGTCAAGCCGCCCGAGCCGGAATGGGGCCTGATGCTCAACACCTTGCGCCAGGCCATCTACGTCAATCCCGTACTGGCGGCGCTGCCGGGCGTGATGATCTTCATCACCTCGATCTGCTTCAACCTGATGAGCGACGGGCTGCGCGCCGCCATGGACGTGAAGGCCTGATGGACGCGCTGGTTCCGCGCCAGGATCGCGCCAAGGATCGGGGGGGGCCCGCCCAGCCGCTACTGCTGGCCGAAGGTCTGCGCAAGCATTTCCCGGTGATGGGTGGCCTGCTCGGCCGGACGACCAAGGTCGTGCGCGCAGTCGACGATCTTTCCTTGTCGGTTGCCAAGGGCGAGACCTTGGGCGTGGTGGGCGAATCGGGTTGCGGCAAGTCTACGGTGGCGCGTCTGCTGATCCGCCTGCTCAAGCCGGACAAGGGCACCATGGTACTGGACGGCGATCCGGTCGACGAGCCGCATGGCATCACGGTGGCCGAGCTGCGCCGTCAGGTGCAGATGGTGTTCCAGGATTCCTACGCCTCGCTCAATCCGCGCCTCACCATCGCCGAGACGCTGGCCTTCGCGCCCAAGGCACATGGCCTGCCCGCTTCGGAGGCGCGCGAGCGGGTGCGCGATCTTCTGGCCAAGGTCGGGCTGGAGCCCGACACCTACATGGAGCGCTATCCGCACGAGCTGTCGGGCGGCCAGCGCCAGCGGGTCAACATCGCCCGCGCGCTGGCGCTCCGGCCACGGCTGGTCATCCTCGACGAGGCGGTGTCGGCGCTCGACAAGTCGGTCGAGGCGCAGGTTCTCAATATGCTGGTCGATCTCAAGGACGAGCTGGGATTGACCTACCTCTTCATCAGTCACGACCTCAATGTCGTGCAGTATTTAAGCGACCGTGTGCTGGTGATGTATCTTGGCAAAATCGTCGAGCTGGGATCGGTCGAGGCGATCTACGGCAATCCGCAACATCCCTATACGCGCGCGCTGCTGTCGGCGCGGCCGTCGATGGATCCGCGCAAGCGCACCAAGGAAGCGCCGATCCAGGGCGATCCGCCCAATCCCATCGATCCGCCCTCAGGCTGCCGCTTCCGCACGCGCTGTCCTTTTGCCGAGGATGTTTGTGCACGTCTCGAACCGCAGCTCGCCGACACCCGTGCCCAGGCCGTCGCCTGCCATATGCGAGTGGCGGGCTCGGGTCACTCGAAAGCGGCGGCGCCATGAGCGCGCTGCTCGAGGTTCGTGATCTCGACGTCACCTTCATGACGCCCGATCGCACCGTGCACGCGGTGAACGGCGTCAGCTTCGACGTGAAACGCGGCGAGACGCTTGGCATCCTGGGCGAGTCGGGCTCGGGCAAGAGCGTCACCCTGCGCTCGATCCTGCGGCTCCATCCCGAGCATCGTACGCGTTGGTCCGGCAGCATCAAGCTGGAGGGCGTCGAGATCCTGACCATGGACCGCCGCACCTTGAACGATCTGCGCGGCCAGAAGATCGCCATGATCTTCCAGGAACCGGCGACGGCGTTCGATCCGGTCTTCACGATCGGTCACCAGATCGCCGAGACGGTGCGGCGCCATACCGGCAAGAGCGAAAGCGACGCCCTGAAGCGCGCCCGCGAGTTGTTGGAGATGGTGCGGATTCCCTCGCCGGCCCAGCGGCTAAAAGCCTATCCGCACGAAATGTCGGGCGGCATGCGTCAGCGCGCCATGATCGCGTTGGCGCTGTCGTGCAATCCCAGCCTGCTACTGGCCGATGAGCCCACGACGGCACTCGATGCGACGGTGCAGATCCAGGTTCTTCTCTTGATCCGCGAACTGCAGCGCGAGCTCGATCTCGGCGTGATCTTCGTCACCCACGATATCGGCGTGGCCGTCGAAGTCTCCGACCGCATCGGCGTGATGTATGCCGGCAAACTGGTCGAGCTGGCCTCGGTCGAGCAGATGGTCGATGCGCCGCGCCATCCCTACAGCCGCGGCCTGCTCGCCTCGACGGTGCAGGGCAGCATGCGCGGCCAGCGCCTGGAAGCGATCCCCGGCGCCCCGCCCGATCTCGGCGAAGTCCCGACCGCCTGTAGCTTCGCGCCGCGCTGCAAGTTCGCGGAGCCGCAGTGCGTTTCCGCGCCGCCAACGCTCGGTTCCGTCGGAGACAGCCACCTCGTGCGCTGTGTACGAGCTGAGGCGCCGGCCTAACCGCCGAACATTTCCTTCACCTTGGAGAAGAAGCCCTCCGATTCGGGGCTGGTCTTGCCGGCGGTCTCGAACTCCTTGAGGAGTTCCTTCTGCTTGGACGTGAGGTTGGTCGGCGTCTCGACGGTGATCTCGATATACATGTCGCCGCGCTGCGACGAGCGCACGATCGGCATGCCCTTGGCCCTGAGGCGGAACTGGTGGCCGCCCTGGGCGCCGGCCGGGATGTTGATGCGCGCCATCTTGCCGTCGAGCGTCGGCACTTCGATGCTGCCGCCGAGCGTGGCCTGCACCATGGAGATCGGCACGCGGCAATGGACGTCCGAGCCCTCGCGTTCGAACAGCGTGTGACGTCGCACCGAGAGGAACACGTAGAGGTCGCCGGCCGGAC
The DNA here is from genome assembly GCA_003153415.1 of Rhodospirillales bacterium. Classification (GTDB taxonomy): domain Bacteria; phylum Pseudomonadota; class Alphaproteobacteria; order Reyranellales; family Reyranellaceae; genus Reyranella. The sequence continues at coordinate 26,448 of PLYQ01000066.1, forward strand.
CGCCGCGCGTGCCGGCCTCGCCCTCGCCGGTGAGGCGGATGCGCGTGCCGTCCTCGACGCCGGAAGGAATGTTGACCTTGAGCGTCTTGTCGCGCCGCACGCGGCCCTGGCCGCCGCAGCCGCGACACGGCTTGTCGATCACTTGGCCGACGCCGTGGCAGGCCGGACAGGCCCGCTCGACGGTGAAGAAGCCCTGCTGGGCACGCAGCCGGCCGCGGCCGTGGCAGGTCTGACACTGCTGCGGCTTGGAGCCGGCCTCCGCGCCACTGCCGTGGCAAGGTTCGCAGGCGATTGAACTGGGCACCCGCACGGTGGCTTCGGTGCCGGAATAGGCCTGCTCGAGCGTGATCTCGAGATTGAAGCGCAGATCCTGGCCGCGCGTGTCGGCCCGTCCGCCGGCGCGCCCGCGCTGGCCGCCGAACATCTCGTCGAAGATATCGCCGAACACCGAGCCGAAGTCGAAACCCTGGCCATGGAAGCCGCCCGGTCCGTTGGGGCCCGCGCCGCCCTCGAAGGCGGCCGCTCCATAGCGGTCGTAGGCCGCGCGCTTGTCGGGATCCTTCAGGATGTCGTAGGCGTGGTTGAGGTCCTTGAACCGCTTCTCGGCGTCCTTGTTGCCGTGATTGCGGTCAGGGTGGTGTTCCATGGCGGCCTTGCGGAACGCCTTCTTGATGTCGTCAGGGCTGGCTGTGCGCTCGCACCCGAGCAGCTCGTAAAAGTCTTGCGCCATGACGCGTTACGCAGCCCCTGCCTGGTCTCACAATAGCCGACCTCCCGTCCGTGGCGGGAGGTCGGTCGCAGTCGTTCTTGCCGCCCGGATTACGAGCCCGAGCCGGTCTTCTTGTTCTTGTCGGTGACGTCCTCGAACTCGGCGTCGACGACCTTCTCGCCTTTCGCCTCGTTCGCGGCACCGCCCGCCGCCCCGCCCGCCTGGGCATCGGCCTGCTGGGCCTTGTACATCGCCTCGCCGAGCTTCATCGCGGCCTGGGCAAGCGTGTTGGTCGAAGACTTGATCGCCTCGACGTCCTCGCCGGCCAGCGCGGTCTTGAGCGCCTCGAGGGCACCCTCGATCTCGGCCTTCTCGGTCGGGCTTACCTTTTCGCCGAACTCGGCCAGGTGCTTGGTGGTCGAATGGACCAGCGCCTCGCCCTGGTTGCGGGCGTCGATCAGCTCGCGCTTCTTCTTGTCTTCCTCGGCGTGCAGCTCGGCGTCCTTCACCATCTTCTGGATGTCGGCTTCGCTCAGCCCACCCGAAGCCTGGATGCGGATCTGCTGTTCCTTGCCGGTCGCCTTGTCCTTGGCCGAGACCTGCACGATGCCGTTGGCATCGATGTCGAAGGTGACCTCAACCTGCGGCTGGCCGCGCGGCGCCGGCGGCAGGCCCACCAGGTCGAACTGACCCAACAGCTTGTTCTGGGCGGCGATCTCGCGCTCGCCCTGGAACACGCGGATGGTCACCGCGGTCTGGTTGTCGTCGGCCGTCGAGAAGGTCTGGCTCTTCTTGGNNCGTCGAGCAGCAAGACGTCCTTGACCTCGCCCTTCAGCACGGCGGCCTGCACGGCCGCGCCCACTGCGACGACTTCGTCGGGATTGACGTTGCGGGCCGGCTCCTTGCCAAAGAACTGCTTCACGACCTCGATGACCTTCGGCATGCG
>PLYQ01000128.1 GCA_003153415.1 Rhodospirillales bacterium
ATTGCGGCAGGTTGGCGCCGCCCGAGTCGACCAGATAGAGACATGGCAGACGGTTCTCGACGGCTACTTCCTGGGCGCGCAGATGCTTCTTCACCGTCATCGGATAGTAGGTGCCGCCCTTGACCGTGGCGTCGTTGCATACGATCACGCATTCGACGCCGCTCACCCGGCCGACACCGGTGATCACGCCCGAACCCGGCGCGTCGTTGTCGTACATGTCGAGGGCAGCGAGCGGCGACAGCTCGAGGAATGGCGAGCCCGGATCGAGCAGCGCCCGCACCCGTTCGCGCGGCAGGAGCTTGCCGCGTGAGACGTGGCGCTTGGACTGCTCCTCGCCGCCACCCAGGCGCACCCGCTCGGTGCGAGCCTTGAGGTCGGAGACCAGGGCGCGCATCGCCTCGGCGTTGCGTTTGAATGTGTCGGAGCGGGTGTCGATAGCAGAGGAAAGGACGGTCATGTCCGGGTCAAACTGCCCGGACCGGCGCTTGGGTGCAAGGCCGGCGGCGTGCCGGTGTCTACGGCAAGCGCGACAGCGAACGCCAGCTCACGCCTTGGGCAACAAAGCTCTTCTGGTTAGCCCAGGCGGCGGCAAAATCGGCATCGTGTTCGGCGCGATCCTTGAGCATGGCGTCGCTATTGCTGCGGAAGGCGGCGAGCAGCTCCGGCGACCATTGCTTGAAAGCGACCCCGGAGGCGCGGAGCTTTTCCAGCGCCAACGCCTGCGTGTGGGGCGAGCGGCTCAGCATCCAGGCGATGTTGGCGCGGCAAGCTGTTTCGATCTGCGCACGCTGCGCCGGCGGAAGCTGCGCCCACTTGTCCTTGCGTATGAGGAAATCGAGCACCGCTGACGGCTGCTGCCAGCCCGGCATGTAGTACGGCAGGCCGAGCTTGTCGAAACCGAGGGCCGCATCCATGGCGGGCGTCGACATCTCGCCACCGTCGACCTTGCCCTGCTGGAGCTGGTAGAAGAATTCTCCGGGCGGCAACGGAACCAGAGTGGCACCCATCCGCGTGATGATCTCGCCCGATATCCGGCCGTAGCGCAGGCGCACGCCCTTGAAGTCCGCGAGCGTATTGAGGTCGCTGCGGAACCAGCCGCCGCCCTTGGGGCCCTGCACGCCGCAGGGAATGCCGGTGACGCCGAGCTTGTCGTAGGCATCGTGGTGGATGCGCCCGCCGTCGCCTTCGAGCAGCCACGACGTCATGTCCTCAGGCCCCGGCCCGAACGGCACGGTGGCGAACAGGCTGAACACCGGCGCCTTGGCGGCGGCATAGCCTGACCAAGTGAAGGCGGCTTCCAGATCGCCCGCGACGATGGCGTCGATCACTTCCGGCGTGGGCGCGATGCGCCCTGGCTCGACGATCTTGATGACGAGCAATCCGCCCGACATGTGCTTCAAGGTTTTGGTGAAGGTGCGGACGCCCTCGCCGGCGCCGGGCAGATTGGGATTGAAGGCGGTCTGCATTTGCAGTGTGCGGCCGCCGACAAGATCCGGTTCGCCGGCCATACCGACACCCGCCGCGGCGCAGCAGGCCGCAGCAATCACCCCAAACGTCAATAACTTACGGCGCACGGTAGATCATCCGCCGCCCGGCTCCCCTGCCTTCGAAGCCGCTTTGGCGGCTCACTTCATAGGGAATGAGTTTCACACATCAACGACCCAGCGACAAGCGACAGGCAGGTATCACAACGCCGCAAGGCCTCGGCCGATCAAAATCCGCTGCACGTCGCTGGTGCCCTCGTAGATCTGGCACACCCGCACATCGCGCCAGATTTTCTCGGCCAGGTAGTCGGCGACATAGCCGTACCCGCCATGGATCTGGATCGCATCGGAGCAAACCTCTTCAGCCATCTCGGAGGCATATAACTTGGCCATTGCGGCTTCGGTGAGGCATGGCGCGCCGGCGTCGCGCAACGTTGCCGCATGCAGGACCATCTGCCGCGCTACCGCTACTTTCGTGGCCATATCAGCCAGCCGGAATTGCACGGCTTGGTGGTTGACGATCTTGGTTCCGAAGGCCTCCCGCTCGCCGGCATAGGCGCGGGCCAATTCGAAGGCAGCACGGGCCATACCCACCGCCTGGGCGGCGATTCCAATGCGCCCGGCTTCGAGATTGGCGAGCGCGATGCGGTAACCTTGCCCCTCCTCGCCCAATAATGCGTCGGCGCCGACGGTGCAACCCTCGAAGGCGATCTGGCAGGTATCAGACGATTTCTGCCCCAATTTCTTCTCGACCGATGCGACACGATAGCCCGCCGTCCTGGTCGGCACGATGAAGCAGGAGATGCCGCGCTTGGCCGAGGCTGCGTCGGTCACGGCGAAGACCAGCGCCATGTCGGCTGTCTTGCCGGAGGTGATGAACTGCTTCACTCCGTTCAGCACCCAGCCATTCCCTCGACGCTCGGCGCGGGTCTTCAGGTTGGAGGCATCGGAGCCTGCCTGCGGCTCGGTGAGGCAGAAGGCGCCCAGCACTTCGCCACGGGCCAGCGGCTTCAGCCAGCGTTCCTTCTGCTCGGCCGAGCCATAGGCCAGCAGCGCCGCGCAATCGGGCGAGTTGTTGACGCTCATCACGGTCGAGAGACCGCCGTCAGCGGCGGCAATCTCCTCGAGCGCCAGCACGTAGGAGACCATGGTGGCGCCGGCGCCGCCCCATTCCGCGGGCACGCACATGCCCATGAAGCCCAGACGGCCCATCTCGGCGAGCAACGGCCGCGGGATTTCGCCTGCCGCCTCCCAGGCACGGACATGGGGCAGCACTTGCTCGCGTGCGAAGGCGCGCGCGGTGTCGCGGATCAGAACCTGTTCTTCAGTCAGCAGCATCGGCTACCAGGGAAGCCCGCTGCCGTCGTAGCTGATGTAGCGGCCATTGTCCGAGGGCTTCAGACCCTCGATCACCTTGACCATCGAGGGAACGCTCTGATCGATGGTGAGCGTCGCCGTCGGGCCGCCCATATCCGTTTGCACCCAGCCGGGATGCAGCGCGACGCAGATCACGCCCTTGCCCTCGAGATCCTTGGCGAGGCAGCTCCACTCCATGTTGAGCGCGGTCTTGCTGGCGCGATAGGCGTAACGGCCGCCGTTGTTGTTGGCCAGGCTGCCCAGGATGCTGGTGATGGCGATCAGCTTGCGCTGTTTGGAGCGCGCCACATGCTCGACGAAGGCTTCGGCCATCATCAACGGCGCGAAGGTGTTCACCTCGAAGGTGTGGCGCCAGGCTGAAGGATCGAACGAGCCCAAGGTCTGTGTCCCCCGCCCGGCCTCGCCGCCCACGCCGGCATTGCAGATCAGCACGTCGATCGCTTCAGCAGACAACTCCTTGGCGAGCGCCTTCACGCCCTTGTAGTCGGTGACTTCGAGCGCGTGATGGTGGATGTCGCCCTTGATGCCTTTCAAGCCGTCGGGCTTGCGGGCGCAGGCCAGCACCCTCCAGCCCTTGGCGGCATATTGCTTGGTGAAGTCGAGTCCGAGGCCGCGCGCGGCGCCGGTGATCAGGACTGTACTCATCACGCTCTCCGTACTAGCGGCGCGCCAGCAACCGGCTGCGCTGGCGCTGCCAGTCGCGCTCCTTGATGGTGGCCCGCTTGTCGTGCGCCTTCTTGCCGGTGGCCAGCGCGATCTCGATCTTGGCGCGGCCCTTGGGATTGAAATAGATCTGCAGCGGTACGACCGTTCGGCCCTCGCGCTGGATGGCGCCGATCAGCTTGCTGATCTGCGAGCGGTGCAGCAGCAGCTTGCGTGCCCGCTTGGGCTCGTGATTGAAGCGGTTGCCCGCGGCGTATTGCGGGATGTTGGCATTGACCAGCCACGCTTCACCCTCGTTCGCGGTCACGTAGGACTCGGCGATCGTACTGCGCCCGCCGCGCAGCGACTTGACCTCGGTGCCGGTCAGCTCAAGGCCGGCCTCGAACGTCTCCTCGATGAAGTAGTTGTGCCGCGCCTTGCGGTTCTGGGCCACCACCTTCTGGTCCAGGTCCGGTTTCTTCGCCAATGAAGTTCGCCCTAGTTTATCAGGCCGGCGTGGACCATGGCGTCGCGCACCTGCTTCTTGGTCGCGTCGGTGCATTCGACCAGCGGCAGGCGGAGCTTGGCGCTCGCCTGGCCGATCAGCTCGGCGCCGTACTTCACCGGGGCCGGGCTGGTCTCGACGAACAGCGCCTTGTGCAGCGGCATCAGCCGGTCCTGGATCTCGAACACCTTGTCGAGATCGCGCTTCTTCCAGGCATCGTGCATGTCGGCGCACAGGCGCGGCGCGATGTTGGCGGTCACCGAGATGCAGCCTTCGCCGCCTTGCGCCAGGAAGCCAACGGCGCTGGCATCTTCGCCCGAGAGCTGCAGGAAGCCCTTCTTGGCCCGCAGCTTGGTGAGCGTCGGCCGCGCCATGTCGTAGCTCGCATCCTTGATGCCGATGATGTTCTTGACCTGCGACAACCGCACGACGGTGTCGACCTGCAAGTCGCAGCTCGTCCGCGGCGGCACGTTGTAGAGAAGGATCGGGATGTCGACCGCGTCGGCGACTGCCTTGAAGTGCTGGTACATGCCTTCCTGGGTCGGCTTGTTGTAGTAGGGCACCACCACAAGGGCGCCATCGGCGCCGGCCTTCTTGGCATGCTTGGTGAGCTCGATCGCCTCTGCGGTCGAGTTCGAGCCGGTGCCGGCGATCACCGGCACGCCCGAACCCTTGGCGGTCTTGATGCAGATGTCGATGACCCGCTTGTGCTCCTCCATGGAGAGCGTCGGCGCCTCGCCGGTGGTGCCGCACGGTATCAGGCCGTCCGTGCCTTCCTTGATCTGCCAAGTCACGAACTTCTCGAATCCCTTCTCGTCGACCGATCCGTTCTTGAACGGGGTAATCAGCGCAACGAGCGATCCGGTGAACATGGCATCCTCCGCATTTTCTTCGAAAATTCACTCTATGCCCCACCCTCCGCCCTCGCAAGGTGAGCAACTTGCCATTGTGATGCCACGACGACCTGCCTACGATTCCTAGCGTGAAAGCCCGTAGCCTCCCCCTCATCTTGCTTGTCGCCGCCTTCGCCTATGGACCCCTTCAGGCCCAGCAGGGCGGCGTCACTATCCTGCGCGGGGAAAGCGGCGAGCAGACCCGCCCGGGCACGCCCGACACCGGCGTCCGTCGTGTGCCGTCCGGCGGCACCGCCACACCGCGACCGGCCCAGCCCTCGCCGCCCGTCAGCACGTTGCCCCTTGCCAACGACGGCGCGCCGAGCCGCGTGCTGCCGGCGGCGCCCTCGAGCGACATGGGCCGGGGCCTTACCGGCGCCAAGCCGCTGAGCGACGCCGAGGCCTCGGCGCTGGCCGCCGCGCTCAAGGCGGTCGACGAAGGCCGCTATGCCGATGCCCGCGCGGCGGTTGCGAATTTCAACAATCCGCTGCTGGTGCAGCTCGTCGACTGGAACATCCTGCGGGCCGCGCCCAAGACCGACGCCGACTTCGCCTCGACCTGGGCTTTCCTGCGCGAGCATCCCGACTGGCCCGAGCCCGAGCTGCTGCGGCGGCAAGCCGAGGATCGCATCGGCGCCGAGGCGTCCCAGCGCGAGGTCTGGCGCTACTTCACAGCCTTCCCGCCGCTGACTAGTGCCGGCTACACGCGCCACATGGCGGCGGTCGCCGCATCGAGCCCGGCCAACGTGCCCAAGACCGCCAGCGACACCTGGCGCAACGCCACCTTCCGCCCGGCCGACGAGGACGATTTCCTCAACAAGTACGGTCAATATCTCTCGGGCGACGACCACATCGCCCGCTTCGACCGCATCTTGCGTGAGGGCCGCCCGCAGGTGGCGAGCGCGCTGGTCGCCAAGCTGCCGCCCGACTATCAGCCCGTCGCCAACGCGCGTCTGGCGATGGCGACACGCGCCGCCGACGCAACAACCATCCTGCGCGGCGTTTCGCCGGCGCGCCTCAACGACCCAACGATCCGGCTGGAGCGCGCCGGGTGGCTCCGTCGCACCGGCAGCCTCGACGAGGCAAAGGCCGTGCTGGCAGGGCCGATCGCCAACCCGACCGACGCCTGGTGGAACGAGCGCCAGCAGCTCGCACGCGATCTTCTGGCCGCCGGCCGCGCCGCCGACGCTTATGCGGTGGCCGCCCAGCATGGGCTCAGCAAGGGCGTGGCCTTCGCCGAAGCGGAATTCCTCGCCGGCTGGATCGCGCTGCGCCACCTCAAGAAACCCGCTGACGGGCAAAAGCATTTCCAGACGCTCTACGACGGCGTGACGACCGACATCTCCAAGAGCCGCGCCGCCTACTGGCTGGGCCGCGCCCATGAAGCCGCCGGCCGCTCCAAGGAAGCGCTCGAATGGTTCGGCCGCGCCGCGGGCTATGGCCAGACCTTCTACGGCCAGATCGCAGCGCGCCGGTTGCCCGGCGGCGCCGCGCGTTTGCCCAGCGATCCGGTGGCGTCCGCCGCCGACCAGCAGGCATTGGCCGGGCGCGAGCTGGTGACGGTGGCACGCTATCTCGGCCAAGCCGGCGATTTCCCTCGCACCCAACCGTTTCTGCTGAGACTCGCCCGCATGGTGAGCGGCTCAGGCGAGACCGCACTGCTGGCCCAACTCGCCGTCGACCTCAAGCGGCCTGACGTGGCGCTCACGATAGCGCGACGCGCCGTCGAAAGCGGCGTCACCCTGTTCGACGCGTCTTTCCCCGTCGTCGATCTCGGCGCCACCGGCTCGATCGAGCGCGCGCTGGCGCTTGCGGTGTCGCGCCAGGAAAGCTCGTTCAACTCGGCCGCCGTCTCGCCCTCCGGCGCGCTCGGCCTGATGCAGCTGATGCCCGGCACCGCACGCGAAGTCGCCGGCAAACTCGGCATGCCCTATGTCCAGGACAAGCTGACCCGCGATCCCGCCTACAACGTGCAGCTCGGCACGCAATATCTCGCCGACATGCTGCAGCGCTTTGGCGGTTCCTACGAGCTGGCGCTGGCCGCCTACAATGCCGGCCCCGGCCGCGTCTCGCGCTGGCTCGAGAGCATCGGCGACCCACGCGCCGGCAAGATCGACATGGTCGACTGGATCGAGATGATCCCGCTGCGCGAGACCCGCAACTACGTGCAGCGCATCATGGAAGGCGTCGGCGTCTATCGCGACCGGCTGAACGGCCCCTTCCGCACCGTGCCGCCGGCGCTGGGACGTTCTTGAGGCGTATCGCTCGACCACAAGATCTGGGCAGGTTGCTGTTAAAGAAACATGAAAAAAATAGCTCTCAATCAATCCATTGATCGACGGCACCAGCCCTCCGGACAGTATTGCCTTTACCGCAACATTTGTCAAGTCCTTGTTGCGGAACACAAGATGCGGATCACGGCCTGGCCGATGCGCTTCAGCACCGCCTCCGGCAGCGGCCCCTTGTTCACGGCGGCGATGGCGGCCTCGAGCTGGTCGAGGGTCGAGTAGCCGACCAGCATGGTCGACACGGCGGGATGGGAGATCACGAAGCGCTCGGCCAGTTCCGTCAGGCTGCCGGCCACACCTTCACGCACCAAGGGCTCAAGCGCCTTCGCGCGCGCGACATCGGCGTCAAAGCTCGGCGCCGAGGCGATGGGATCGACCGCCTGCATGGCCAGCGGATGGCGTTCGGCGGTGCCGGCAAGCGCGCCGCCCGCTAGGGCGCGGATGATGATGGTGCCCATGTCGGCTGCCTTCACCTTGTCGAACAGCCGGCCGTGATCCTGGCCGGGCGCGCCTTTGGGCATCGGGCCGCCGGCGCTGGGATTGAGTGCGTTGTAGACGACCTGGATGGTGTCGAAGAGCTTGGAGTCGATGGCGCGATGCAGCGCTGCCGTCTCGCCGACGCCGCTGAAGCCGATGAAGCGCGTCTTGCCGGACTTGCGCAGCTTCTCCAGTGCCGGCGCGACCTCGTTCAACGCGATGTCGATCGATAGGTGATCGTTGGCATCCTTGGCGACCAATGGATTGTGCAGCTGGAAGAGATCGACATGGTCGCGGCCCATGCGCTTGAGACTGTCCTCCATGCTCTGCACGACCGCCTTGCCGACATCGGCGCGATGTGCGGCCGAGAGTCGGAACTTGGTGCCGACGACCACGTCGGCCTTCAATTCCTTCAGCACCCGCCCGAGATTGCGCTCCGATTCGCCGTTGCCGTAGAGCGCGGCGGTGTCGAAATAGTTGATGCCGGCCTCGATGGCCCGCGCCGCGGCGCGTTCCTGGTCGGCCGCCGCGCCCTTGGTGAACAAACCGCCGACGGCGCCGGCGCCGTAGCCCAGAACCGAAACTTGTAGCCCCGTCCGTCCCAGCCTGCGCTTTTGCATGTCAGCTTTCTCCCTCGATCCGGACGGCGCCCGTTTCATTATCCACCACGACGTGGTTGTCGTAGTAGGTCACCTTGGGCACCGCGCCGAAGGCGGCCGCCATGCGCTTCTCCCAGTCCGGCGTGTACCAGGCCCGCGCCGCCGCCTCGGACTCCCAAAGGTAGACGCCGCCGCCTCCGGCCTCGCCGTTGAGATAGTATTTGCGCAACAGGCCCTTGCCGCCAAGCGCCGTATAGGTCGGCGCCGATTTGCGCGCTGAATCGACCGCCGCGTCGCGTGGCCGCTTGCTCATGGGGATTTGAACGATGGCAATGAACATGCGAGTTAGCCTACGTTCATCGCCCGTCGGGAGCAAACCATGAGCGCCGCGCTGGCCGGCACCGAGATCTGCGTTTTCGACGCCTACGGCACGTTGTTCGATTTCAACTCGGCCGTCGCGCGCCATCGCGCGGCCATCGGGCCGAAGGCCGATGCGCTGGCCGAGATGTGGCGGACCAAGCAGATCCAGTACACCTGGCTACGCAACAGCATGGGGGCCTACGCCAAGTTCTGGCAGGTCACCGGCGAGGCGCTCGATCACTGCCTCGCCGCCCACGGCATCGCCGACAAGACGGTCCGCGACAAATTGATGAACGCATATCTCGCGCTCGACTCCTTCCCCGAGGTGCCGGCTATGCTCGACCGGCTGAAGCGTGCCGGCATGCGGCTGGCCATCCTGTCCAACGGCAATCCCGAGATGCTCGATCCGATGGTGACCGCGTCGGGATTGGCCGATCGCTTCGAGGCGGTCCTGAGCGTCGATTCGGTCGGCGTCTACAAGGTGGCGCCCGAGGTCTACGGCCTGGTCGAGGCGCGCTGCGGCGTGAAGCCCGGCAAGGTCTGCTTCCTGTCGTCGAACTGCTGGGATGCCCACGGCGCGGCGCATTTCGGGTTCAAGACGGTCTGGGTGAACCGTGCCGGCGCGCCTGACGACAATCTGCCCGGCGCGCCGGTTGCGGAGGTCAAAGATCTTTCGCAACTCCCTGCCCTTCTCGGTGTTTCCTGATGTCATCGCTTCCGACTTTCGCCGACGTCCAAGCTGCCGCCCGCCGTCTCGAGGGCATTACCCTGCGCACCCCGCTGCTCGAGAACGCGCGCGTCAATGCGATGTTGGGTGGGCGTCTCTTCATCAAGGCCGAATGCCTGCAGCGCACCGGCTCGTTCAAGCTCCGCGGCGCCTACAACTTTCTCAGTCTCATGAGCCAGGCCGATCGCAAGAAGGGCGTGGTCGGCTGGTCGTCGGGCAATCACGCGCAGGGGCTGGCCGAAGCCGCCCGCCTGATGGGCATGAAGGCCACCATCGTCATGCCGGCCGATGCGCCGGCCCTCAAGCTCGCCAACACGCGCGCCTCGGGTGCCGAGATCGTGCTCCATGACCGCGTGAAGGAAAGTCGCGAGGAAATCGGCACTGCCATCGCGCGCAAGACCGGCGCCACGATCGTGCCGCCCTACGATCACCCGTGGATCCTGACCGGCCAGGGCACGGCCGGCCTCGAGATCGTCGAGCAGGCAAAGGCGCTTGGCGTCACGCTCGACGCGGTTGCAGCACCTTGCTCGGGCGGCGGGCTCTCGACCGGCATCGCGCTCGCGGTGAAGGGACTGAGCCCCGCCACCAGCGTCCATGCCGGCGAGCCGGCGGGCTTCGACGACCTCGCGCGCTCTCTGAAGAGCGGCAAGAAGGAGAAGAACGACAAGCTCTCGGGCTCGATCTGCGACGCCCTGCTGGCGCCGACGCCAGGCGACATTACCTTTCCGCTGGCGCAGAAGCTCCTCGGACCGGGACTCGTCGTGACCGATGATGAAGTGCTCGACGCCATGGAGCTCGCTTTTCGTGAATTCAAGCTAGTAGTCGAACCGGGCGGCGCGGTGGCACTGGCCGCGGCGCTGACGGGCAAGCTCCCCGTCAAGGGCCGCACCGTCGCCGTGGTCTGCTCCGGCGGCAACGTCGACCACGCCACTTTCAGCCGCGCGCTGTCGCGCCGGTCGGCATGAAGCTGTCGCGCCGCGACCGCCGCGATTGGCGGATCATCCTCTGGGCCAGCTTCGCCAGCGCCGTTATCAGCGCCTACTTCGGCTATCGCGTGGCGCCGCCCGAAGACTGGTGGCTGCGTTCGGCGACGCACGGGGTCATCACCTGTCTCATGATCGCCACGCCGATCCTGTTCCTACAGTTCAGAGGCGAGAGACTGAAGTGGATGCGGCGGCTGAGGCGCTCGCCATTCGCGGTCTACTTCACGATCAACGTGCTGATCTATTTCGCGGTGATCGTGGGCGGGCTGCTGCTCGCGCGGCTGCTGCTGTCCAACGACGTGGTTCATTATGTCGAGGTCGATCCGATTTTTCGACAAGCCTTGGTCTTTTCCATCGCCATGTCCGTCATCGGCAACCTGTTCTTCGAAGTCGGCAGGTTGCTGGGGATGGGCACGCTCAAGCACCTGCTGACCGGCCGCTACGTCCAACCGAGACGCGAGCAGAAGACATTCCTGCTGATCGATATGAAGGACTCGACCGGCATGGCCGAGCGGCTGGGCGCCGTGCGTTTCCACGAACTGCTGAACCATTTCTTCCGCGACATCGCCGATGCCGCCCTCGAATGCGAGGCCGAGATCCACAAATACGTGGGTGACGAGGCCATCCTCACCTGGTCCGATGACGCGGCGCTGGAGGACGGTGCCAGCCTGCTTTGCCCCTTCGTGGCCCGCGACTTCATCGCCGCGCAGAAGGACCAGTATCTCAAGCGCTTCGGCGCCGTACCGGAATTTCGCACCGCCCTTCATTGCGGCGAGATCGTCGCCGGTGAAATCGGCGACCTGCGCCGTGAGATCGCCTATGTCGGCGACACGCTGAACGTGGCGGCGCGCCTCCTGGAGGCGTCGAAGACCCTCGGTCGCGACGTACTGGTGTCGGCCGACCTGCTGAAGAGAGCCGCGCTGCCGGCGACCCTGCACACCGAACCGCTGCCGATGCTCACCGTGCGCGGCCGGGTCGCGCCGCTCGGCATTTCGGCGCTCGAACGCAGTTAGCTCCGGGGTACCTTCAGGCGAGCGAGGATGCTGCCGAGAATGCCCTTGGGCAGGAAGATGATGAACAGCACCAGCAGCACACCGTAGATCAGGTTGTCCCAGCCGACCGCCTTGGTGCCGAAGCCGATGCGCAGGGTCTCGGCCATCAGGATGGTGATGACCGCACCGACCGTCGGACCCAGCGCCACGTAAAGGCCGCCGACGATGGCAGCGAACACCATCTGCAGCGACACCGCGATGCCACTCACCGTGTCGGGCGAGATGAACAACTGGTACTGGCAGTAAAGCGCGCCGGCGAACGCCGTCATGAGCGCGCTGATGACCGTGATCTTGAGCTTCTCCCAGGTCACGTTCACGCCCGCGGCCGCGGCGGCGTCCTCGTCTTCCGAAATCGCCTCAAGCGCGTAGCGGTCCATGCTGCGGTCGACCCAGCGCCAGAGCAGCAGACCGACGGCCCACACGCCCAAGGCGATCAGGTACCACGTCGTCTTGTCGTCGAACTGCAGCGCCACCAGGTGGTTACCTTTGGTCCGTTCCGGCGTGTAACCGAGCGAGCCGCCGGTCCAGTCGCGGGTGGCGGTGATGACCTGCAGGACGATGCCGGACAGAGCCAGCGTCACCAGCACGAAATAGTGCCCGGTGATGCGAAAGCGAAAGCACGGGTACCCGACGACCACCGCCAGGATCGCGGCGCAAACAAGAGCAATCGGGATGCCGATCCAGGGCGACACTCCGAGGTGGTTCCACAACAGCGCCGTCACATAGGCGCCGATGCCCATGAAACCGCCGTGGCCAAGCGATACCAGGCCGAACCGCCCCATCATCGACCACGAGGTGTAGGCGAACGACCAGATCAGGATCAGGATCATGATGTGGACGTGATAGGGATCGGGATGGACGAAGGGCAGCGCGATGAGCGCCGCACCGGCGATCACGATGGCAAGCTGGCGTGTGTTCACGATGGACGTCACTGGCGCCTCGCCAGCAGTCCGCCGGGCCGGATGAACATCATGATGATGAAGAAGCCGAAGGCCAGCACGTAGCCCCACTCGAGGTCGGAGAACAGGCCNNCACGCAGACCAGGAAGGTGATCGGCCCGATCGACAGGCCGACGAAGGGATGGACGTCGTACAGCAGCACCAGCAGGCAGGCGGCAAGGCCGGCCAGCGCGCCGCCCAGCGCCGAGGTGATCAAGTAGATCTTGCGCGTGTCGACGCCCATCAGCGCCATGATCTGGCGGTCCTGGGCGATGGCGCGAATGGCCGTCCCGGTATAGGTGCGCTTCATGAACACGTAGACGGTGACCATGCCGACCAGGGCGGCACCGAAGGAGAGCAGCCGCGCGTAGCTGAAATTCATCTCGCCGAACTTCAGCACCGGCAGCTGGATGCCGATGTTGTGGAACTCGATGCCGAAGGCCACCGTGGCGAAGCTCTGCAGGAAGAACAGCACGCCGCCCGTCGCCAGGAGCTGGTTGATCGGCGGCGAGGACAAGAGCGGCGCGATCACCAGGAAATGCAGCAGCGCGCCCAGCCCTGCCACCAGCAGGATGCACAGCGGCGCGGCGACCCAATAGGGCACGCCGTAGACATTCACGAGGTAGTACATGCCGTACATGCCGATCATGATCAGCTCGGCGTAGCAGATCCAGGTGACGTCGATCACGCCGAAGATCAGGTTGAGGCCGAGCGCGAGCAGCGCCAGCACGCCGCCGAACAGAATGCCGTTGATCGCCGCCTCAAGCAGGTAGATGTCGAANNCATCTCGGCCGACGTGCCCGACGACCGGATGGTGCCGGCCTCGAGCAGATAGGCGCGATCGACCACGCGAAGCACCTGCTGCACGTTCTGCTCGACGATCAACACCGTAAGTCCGCCGCCGCGGATGCGTTTGACCAGTTCGAAGACCTGCTGCACCACCACGGGCGCCAGACCGGCCGACGGTTCGTCGAGCAGCAGCAGCTTGGGATCCGACATCAGGGCACGGCCGATGGCGCACATCTGCTGCTCGCCGCCCGACATGGTTCCGGCAAGCTGGGTGCGGCGCTCCTTCAGGCGTGGGAACAGCTCGAAGACGAACTCCAGCCGCTGCCCGAACTTGGCCCGCGCCTTCGCCATGTAGGCGCCCATCTTCAGGTTTTCTTCCACCGTGAGTCGGGGAAACAGGCGGCGGTTCTCCGGAACATGAGCGATGCCCAGATCGACGATCTGGTGCGCCGGCGTCGCGAGGAGGTCGGTGCCCTCCATCGCCAGCGATCCGGCGTGCGGCCGGATGAGGCCGGAGATGACGCGCATCAATGTCGTCTTGCCGGCGCCGTTGGGGCCGATCACGCCGACCGCCTCGCCCGCCTTGACGTCGAGGCTGACGCCGAACAGGGCCTGGAAGCTGGCGTAGCCCGCGTCGATCGCTTTCAGCTCGAGCATGGTCCCTGATCCGCTCATCGGTCCCCGCTCAGCGCCGCGCTTCGGCTGCGGCGGCCTGCGTGGCGTCCGCGTCGGTGCCAAGATAGACCTCGATCACGCGCGGATCGCTCGACACGGCGCTGGGCAGCCCTTCGGAAATCTTCTCGCCATGGTCGAGGACCATGACGCGGTCGACCACGCGCATCAGCACGCCCATGATGTGCTCGACCCAGATGATAGTGATGCCGAGCTCATCGCGGATCTTGCGCAGCATGTCGGCCGCCTGATCCATCTCGGTCTCGTCGAGTCCGCCGAGGCTCTCGTCGGCCAGCAGAAGCTTCGGCCCGGTCGCCAACGCCTTGGCGAGTTCGAGCTTCTTGAGGCCGGCGGCGCCCAGGCCGTCGACGCTCGCCTTCCGATCGGTCGGCAGGCCGACCAGGGCGAGCGCACGTTCCGCCGCCTCCTCGGCCTTGGCGAGACTATGTCTGCCCTGCCCGAAGTAGCCGGCCAGCGCTACGTTCTCGAAGATCGACAATCGGCGAAAGGGCCGCGGAATCTGGAAGGTGCGACCGATACCGCGATTGATGATGCGATGCGGAGCCAGGCCGGCGATCTCGTGCCCATCGAAGGAGATCGACCCGGCCGAGGGCGCAAACGTGCCCGACAGCATGTTGAAGATCGTGCTCTTGCCCGAGCCGTTCGGGCCGATCAGGCCGAGAATTTCGCCCTGATCGACCTTGAACGAGACGTTGCTGACGGCCGTGAAACCGCCGAATCGCTTGACCAAACCCTCAACCGCCAGCATCACCAAACTCTACTCCGCCGCCGTCACACCTACTTGTAACTGTAGGTCATGCCCGCCGGCAGCGGCAGGACCGGCTCTTGCTGGGCCTGGCTCTTGGGCCACACCACGACGGCCTTGCCGTCGATGTACTGGGTGATCACCGGGAAGGCCCGTTCGTTCTGGCCGGCAAGGACTGAGTCCTCGCCGTTGAACTTCACGCCGAAGCCCAGCATCGTGCCGCCCTCGGGCAGGTCGGTGTCGAGGGCCGCCTTGCGCAGCGCTTCGGCATCGATGCCACCGTATTTCTTGATGGCGCGAGGCAGCACCTCGTTGAGGAAGAGGTAGGTATTGCTGGCGGCCATGCCGATATGGGCCGACTTGATCGGCGTGCCCGGCTTCAGCTTGTCAAACTCGTCACCGATCATCTTGATCATCGGCGGCAGCTTGGGGTCGAGGCTCTTGGGATTGGTCAGCCAGATCGAAATCGGATCGATGTTGAAGATATAGTTGGAATCGGCGCCGAGGCTGTCTTTCAGCTTGTCGTACACGCCATAGCCCGCACCCTGGCCGACCAGGGCGCCGAACTTCAGTCCCTGCTCGCGCGCCTGGCGTAGCAGCAGCGTGATGTCGGGGTTGTAGCCGGTATGGAAGATCACGTCGGGCTTGGCGCGCTTCAGCTTGGTGACCAGCGCCGACAGGTCGGGGGCGGAAACCGAGTAGCCTTCCTTCAGCACGATGTTGAAGCCGTGTTTCTTGGCGCCGGCCTCATCGCCTTTGGAAACGTCGACGCCATAGGCGCCGTCCTCGTGGATGATGGCGACACGCAGGTCCTTGGGATCCTTGCCGAACTTCTCTTTCGAATAGTTGGCGATGAAGTCGGTCGCCTGCGTGCCGTAGAGATTACCGCTGACCTGCGGGCGGAAGACATAGTGCAGGTGCCGGTTCTCCAACACCGCGCTCGAAATGCAAGTGGTGATCCACATGAATTTCTTGAGCTGCTCGACCTTGGCGGCAGCCGGAACGCACTCGGCCGAGGCATAGAAGCCGAGCAGCATGTCGACCTTTTCCTGCTCGACCAGGCGCGTGGCCTCGTTGATCGCCACGTCGGGCTTGCTTTGGGCGTCGGCGTAGACCGGCTCGATCTGATAGCCCTCGACCCCGCCCTGCTTGATGAAGTAGTCGATCATGATCTTGGCGCCGGTGTACTGCAGTTCCGAGCCGCCGCCCGCGAACGGGCCGGTCAGGTCATAGATGACGCCGATCTTGATCTTTTTCTGCTGGGCTTCGGCTGAAGCCGAAAGACCCAATGCCGCGACCGCGGCGACTACGGCGCCGATCAAGCGCCCGATGGTGCCCTTGGACATGACGTTATCTCCCAGAAAACGCGTGTGGTTTGTCTTTTTTCGTTATTGCGCATCACAGGGGCGGGGCCGTCCGATGTCAAGCGCCCTACAAGAACTTAGGGGCGTCCCTCACCCGGCGTGAGGATGTCGAACATGATGCTGCCGGGCTCATCGAGCAGGGCGAACAACAGCGCGAACTGCGAGGCATCACCCTCGATCCGCAGCGTACCCGACGCGAACGCCTCCTGCGTCGTCAGCTTGTGCAACACGAGCAGGTCCAGGACGGCGCGCGTCGTTGTGACCGACGCCGCGGCTTGCTCCGACTGCTCGCCCATGCGGTGCGTGATGGTGCAATGCTTAAGCGTCAGGACCAGCGCGTCGTCACGGTCGGTGAAACGCCAGTTGACCGCGAAGTCGTGACCGGCTGCCTTGGCCGGGTTGAGCCGGATGGCCAGTGCGTCGAAGAACACGTCGGTGCTGAGGCCGGCCAGCGTATCGGCGCTCATCGCCGCCCGCGTCGGCATCTTGAAGACGCCATGGCGCAACTCCTGCGCGCCGTAGAGAAAGGCGTTGCGCCAGGTCGCCGACTCGGCCTGATAGCCCATCTGCTCCAGCGCATCGGCACAAAGCGCGCGCGCCTCGTTGTTCCCAGGTTCGGCGTAGACGACTTCCTTCATCACCTGAGCGACCCAGCGGAACTCGCCCTTAGCGAAATCCGCCTTTGCCCGCGCGATCGCAGCCGTTGCGCCGCCCATGTATTCGACGAATTTGCGCGCCGCGGGCGCCGGCGGCAGCGGATGGAGATTGCACGGGTTGGCGTCGTACCAGCTGAGATAGCGCTGGTAGACCGCCTTCACGTTGTGGCTGACCGTGCCGTAGTAGCCGCGCACCGACCAGCGTTCGGCGAGTCCCGGCGGCAGGTCGATAGCCTCGGCGATCTCGGCGGGCCGCCAGCCCTTGCTCATGTAGCGCAAGGTCTGGTCGTGAATGTGCTTGTAGAGATCGCGCTGCGCCTCGAGATAGTCGCGGATCGCATCGCGCCCCCAGGTCGGCCAGTGATGCTGGCCGATCAGCACGTCGGTCTTCGGTCCGTACATCCGGATGGCGTCGCCGATGTACTTCGCCCAGATGCGCGGATCGCGCGCCACGGCGCCGCGCAGCGGGATGAAATTGTGCAGCAGAGGACAGGCGTTCTCCGCCATGTTGAGCACGCCGAGCTGCGGATAGAACATGTGCATCTCGGCCGGCGCCTCGGTCTCGGGCGCGAGCTGAAAGACGATTTCCACGCCGTCGATCGTGTGTGTCTCGACGGCTTGAACAATAAGCTGCGTGGGCGCGATCAGGCCCGGCGTGCCGCGTGCTACGCCCTTGCCCAAACCGGCATCGACCTGGCCACGGGCGCCGCGCGGCAGCATGGCGCCGAACTGGAACTGGGCGCGGCGGATCATCGGCAGGCCGGCCAGCACGTTCTCGCCGGAGATCGCCTCCATGAAGCCGTTCGGCGCGATGACCGCGACCGAGCCCGCCTTCACATCGGCCTCGTCGATCACGCCCCTCACCCCGCCATAGTGGTCGAGGTGACTGTGAGTGTAGATCACGGCGACTACCGGCTTCTTGGGTCGATAGGCGCAATAGAGAGCGAAGGCTGCGCGCGCGACCTCGGCAGTCGTCAGCGGATCGATCAGGATCAGACCGGTGTCGCCTTCGATCACCGTCATGTTGGAAATGTCGAAGCCGCGCAGTTGGTAGATCCGGTCGGCGACCTTGAACAGGCCGTTGGCGAGATTGAGCCGCGCCATGCGCCACAGGCTGGGATTGACCGTGGCCGGCGCCAACTCGCCCTTGATGAAGGCGTATTCGCCCAGGTTCCACAGCACCGTGCCGCCCGCGCTCTGCACCACGCCATCGGGCACCGGCGCAATCAGGCCGCGTTGCGCCGCCGCGAAATCGCGGACATCGGAAAAGGGCAGCCGCGCGGCCATCGCCTTATTGGCCGCGAGTGTCGCCGGTTCGGCATCGCGGGCTCGGTCAAGATGCGATGCCGGCACTGGAACGGCGGAGCCTGCGGCCATTTCTTCTTTTCCTTCATTCGCTGACGGCGCACTGTGGGTTTCGCCATGGCCGCGCGCAAGCTTCCCTTGTCGACCATCCGCCGCCTCGCCCTGGCGCTGCCGGGCGTCGAGGAAGGCATGTCCTACGGCACGCCGGCTTTTCGCCTCAAGGGCAAGCTGATCGCCCGCCTGCACCAGGACGGCTCATCGATCATGTTCAAGCTGGGCTTCGAGGCGCGCGACCACCTGATGCAGGCCGACCCGCGGACGTTTTTCATCACCGAGCACTACCGCAACTATCCCAGCGTGCTGGCGCGCCTCGATCGGCTAGACATCCGAGATCTCGGCGCACTCTTCGCCAGGGCCATCGACCTTGCCATGGCCAAGCGAACGCGCCCCAGACCTATTCGGCGGGCTTGAGCGCCGCCATCGCGGCCTGCCGCTCGTTGGGCAGAAACGAAATCGCCAGTACCGTGCAGGTCGTTACGATCGCCAACGACATCAGGAGCATGGGAAAGCCCGCGGCCTTCACCGACGGGCCGATCAGCGCCACCACCATCGAGCTCACGCCAAAGCCGATCGCCAGCCGCATGCCGGTGACTCGGCTGCGCAGGCGGTCGTCGATGTAGCGCACGATTATGGCGTCGGTGAACGGGATGGCGCCGAACACGAAGACCATGAACAGCGTCGTCACCGCCACCAGCGCCCAGCCTTCGGCATAGGCGGCGAGCAGAAACAGCGGGATCTGCGCCAGCAGGATCGGCAAGTAGATGGTCTTCAGCGGATAGCGGTCGATCAGGGAACCGACGACGATCTGGGCGAGCGACGCCACGGTGAATACGCCGAACAGCACGCCGCTGAGCAGCCACGGATCAGCCGCCAGCTCGGCAATACGCGTCTTCAGCATCTCGCCGTTGGAGTTGGTGGTGAAGTTGAACACGATCGAGCCCGTGACGGCGGCGCAGGTCATGATGAAGAAGACGCGCGCCATCATGTTGGGCGGCAGGTCGAGCATCTTCGCCCGGCGCTTGGCGGGCGACTCCGCCTCCTTCGGCACGTAGAGCGCGAAAAGGACAGCGGCGAGGAGGGAGACGATGCCCGGCACCACATAGGCCATCTGCCAGCCGTAGCGAGTCGCCAGCAACACCGAGACGCTGGAGCCGATGGCGATGCCGAGATTGCCGACTAACCCGTTCACGCCGATGACCAGGCCGGGCTTGTCCGCGCCCTGCACGATCATCGGGATACCGACGGGATGGTAGATCGAGGCGAAGGCGCCCATCAGCGTCAGCGCCACGCCGATCTGCCACTTGTTCTGGCAGAGCGCGATGATCAGGCACGACAGGCCGAGGCCTGCGAAGAACAGGATCATCATGGCGCGGCGGCCCCATTGGTCACCGAGCTTGCCTGACACGATCGAGCCGGCACCGAACATGAAGGACGCGCCGAAGGCGTAAGGCGTCAGCTCCTTCCAATCGGTGCCCCACACACCGGCGATCACGCTCACCGTGTAGAGAAAAACCGCGAGGACCCAATGGTCCATGGCGTGGCCGAGATTGAGCAAAAGCGACGTCGGGCTGCTGAATTTCATTGGACGCTCCTCGATCTTGAGAATAGGTGGGACGGCCTTGGCTGTCTTGCGCTAGAATGCCAACTTATGTCGCGAAATCGCCAAACCGCTCCACGCTCGACTGATCCTGCCGACTACCAGCGCGTGCCGCAGGCCGTGGCGGCGATGCCCAAGGACTTCGCCGCCGGCTTCAAGATCGCACTGCACAGCCATGAACGCGCGCAGTTGATCCATGCGACGGCCGGCACGATGCGCGTTGCTACGCCCGATGGCGTGTGGGTCGTGCCGCCGCAGCGCGCGCTATGGATGCCGGCCGGCATGCGCCACGGCATCGTCATGCTCGGCGAAGTGACGATGCGCACCCTCTATTTACGCGACGATGCCGCTTCCTTCATGCCCCAAGCCTGCCATGTGCTGCCGGTATCGCCGCTGCTGCGCGAACTGATCGTGCGCGCCACCGAATTGCCCATGCAGTACGACGAAGGCGGCCCGGCCGGCCATGTCGTGGCGCTGATCCTGACCGAGCTGCGTGGCCTGCAGTCGCTGCCGCTGCAGTTGCCGATGCCGCGCGATTCTCGCCTGCACAGCCTTTGCCAGGCGCTGCTCGACGCGCCGGGCGATCAACGGCCGCTCGCGGCATGGGCGCGCACGATCAACACTAGCGCCCGCACCTTGGCCCGCCACTTCCAGAGCGAAACCGGCCTCAGCTTCGGCGCGTGGCGTCAGCAGGCGCGTGTGCTCGAGGCGATGGGCCGGCTGGGCGGCGGCGCACCTGTGACGCAAGTGGCGCTCGATCTTGGCTATGAAAGCGTGAGCGCCTTCAGTGCCATGTTCCGCCGCGCCGCTGGCGGCTCGCCCAGCCAATTCCGGCGAGCGCGCAGCGCCTGACAAATCCCTTCTCCACGTGGGGATTTATGTGATTTTGCAACTGCTTAAGGCACAGAAACCTTGACGTAGGCGTCCCGAATATCCCCAATGCGCCACCTATTTGCGGTAGTCTAAACCGTCATTTACCCCAGATCGGCCGCTGTCCCGCAGGCTGGAGTTTGTTTTGAAGCCGACCGATATCTCGAACCCAGATTATTTCCACAAAGTCGTCGACTGCCAGTGGGCCTGTCCCGCCCATACCCCGGTCCCCGAGTACATCCGACTGATTGCCCACGGCCGGTATTCCGACGCCTACATGATCAATTGGAAGTCCAACGTCTTCCCGGGAATCCTCGGGCGAACCTGCGACCGCCCCTGCGAACCGGCCTGCCGGCGCGGCCGTGTCGAGGACGAGACCTTGGTCAAAGGCAAGAAAGAGCCGGTGGCGATCTGCCGGCTCAAGAGAGTCGCGGCCGACTACAAGGACGACGACGGCATCAAGGCTGCCATGCCCAGGGCGCCGGACAAGAACGGCAAGCGCGTTGCCTGCATCGGCGGCGGTCCCTCCTCGCTCACCGTGGCGCGCGACATGGCAGTGATGGGCTACGAGATCGTGATCTACGACCAAGATCCCAAGCTCGGCGGCTTCATCCGCACGCAGATCCCGCATTTCCGACTTCCTGAATCGGTGATCGACGAGGAAGTGGGCTACATCACCGACATCGGCAACATCGAATTCCGCCACAAGAAGATCGACTCGCTGAAGGGCGTCCTGGCCGAGGGCTACGACGCGGTGTTCGTCGGCTCCGGCGCGCCGCGTGGCCGCGATCTCGACGTGCCGGGCCGCAAGGAAGCCGCCGCCAACATCCATATCGGTCTCGACTGGCTGTCGTCGGTCTCTTTCGGCCACATCTCCAAGGTCGGCAAGCGCGTGATCGTGCTGGGCGGCGGCAACACCGCGATGGATTGCTGCCGCACTGCCCGACGATTGGGCGGAGAGGACGTGAAGGTGATCGTCCGTTCGGGCTTCGAGGAGATGAAGGCCTCGCCCTGGGAAAAAGAAGACGCGATGGGCGAGGACATCCCCATCCTGAATATGCTGGTGCCGAAGGAAGTGAAACACGACAACGGCAAGATCAAGGGCGTGCTGTTCGAGAAGGTGAAGGCCGAGTACGACGACAAGGGTCGCCGTTCGCTGAAGCCATCGGGCGAACCCGATGAGTTCCACGAGTGCGACGACGTGCTGGTGGCGATCGGCCAGGAGAACGCCTTCCCATGGATCGAAAAGGATTCCGGCGTCGAGTTCGACAAGTGGGGCCTGCCCAAGCTCAACGAGAAGACCTTCGGCAGCAGCCATCCCAAGGTGTTCTTCGGCGGCGACGCCGCGTTCGGGCCGAAAAACATCATTTGGGCGGTGGAGCACGGCCACCAGGCCGCCATCTCCATCGACAATTACTGCCAGGGCGTGCCCGCGACGGAGCGTCCCAAGGACGGGATGAACCTCATCAGCCAGAAGATGGGGCTGAGCGAGTGGAGCTATCACAACGATTACAATCCGGCTTCGCGCCAGAAGATGTCGCACGTGGATCTGGCCAGCCGGTTCCGGCAGCTCAATATTGAAGTCGAGCTCGGGTTCGACCCCGAGCAGACCGCGCGCGAAGTGCAGCGCTGCCT
>PLYQ01000051.1:0-1817 GCA_003153415.1 Rhodospirillales bacterium
CTAGATCTGGAGGCTCCGGTGTCTCCCCCCGGACCCTCGTCATTGAATTTCTCGTCTCCTCGCGAGTCTTTCCCGGCCGAAGCCGAAAAGCCCTGCTCGGCCAAGAGCTTGTCCCGCCTCCAGCGCACCGCTCGCGAATGTCGCGAGGGCTCGTGAGGCTCGCGAGCGGCGTTCTCGCAACACGGGCCGGCTCGCGCCGGCGATCCTGCTCTGTCCCGAAAAAGCAATCCTCATGAGCATTGGCTGAAGAGGCCCGTCTTTGCTGGCATTCGGGCGATTCCTCATGAGTCTCATGAGACTCATGAGGCCCGTCACTCTCCGGTCCTGTCCGGGTCGTGCAAAAATGACTTTCGCGAACATTGCCTGAAAAGCCCAGCCCTGCGAGTTCAGATACGATTCTTCGCGAATTTCCGACGGCGCATCACGGCTGGCCCAACCTGCCCTCCAGAGTCTCCCGCGGTTAAATAAACCGTCGAAAACCGGCATCGGTCCCGAATCGATAACATTCACCCTCTTGGACACCATGTCTTCCATCCTACGCCCAGCGGGTTCGAATCGACGATTATGGTCCTTAGCGACGTTGCTACGGCTGCCATCGTGGCCGGCGAGTGCACGAATTCCTAGGTCAGCCGGCCGCGGTCCAACTCGACCTGGCTTTCGTCGTAGGCCAGCAGCGACGCCCAGTGCCGCAGCAGCCCTCCGCGAGCAACGTCCGCTACGAAATGCAGTAGTCGTCGCCGAAGAAGACCTGCTGGCGCGATTGCCCCGCTGCGCTCCAGCGGCGTCAAATAAGGATTGTGTCCCCGGATCTACGCGAGGCGACACCGCCCTGCCGTTCTCAGACTATTTCAATCTCTAGCCCTCGGAACCTGAACGCCGCACGGATGTTTTCAATAATACGCGCCCTTTCTCTCGCATCATTCAGGGCGTCATCGAAAGGCGTGTGCTCAGCCTTGATCGACTGGGAATACACCACAAGCCCAGCCGGACCAGCCAAGACTTCCGAGTCAACAAAAAAGGCTTGATTGCCTTCCGTATAGCGCAGCCCCACTCGTCCGAGCACTTCCACTGAGTAGCCTAGATCACTTTCGATCACGTTCGGCCGCGGGATACGAAACGTCACCAACCGACTCCATAGGAATTCCAGGGACACAATCCTAAATTGACCTAATTCAGGCGAGGGCGCGTCGCAGAATTCAGGCGGCGATCAGGACGTTCTGTTCGCGCTCGAGCACGCGCCTGACTGCCGGCCGCGCCAGCATGCGGTCCTTCCACGCTGTGTAGTTCTTGAGTTCGCCGACCGGCAGTCCGATGCGCTTGCCCCAGCCGTAGAAGACCAGGGCATAGCCGTCGACGACGCTGAACTCGTTGCCCAGGATCCACTGCTTGCCGGCCAGCAGACTGTCGATCTCCTTGAGGTTGGCGTGGAAATTCTCGCGGCCCGTAGCCTTGAGGTGTTCGTGCACCGAGGTGTCGGTGGCGAAGCGCTCGGGCCGGCTGATATGGGTGAAGCTCGGGTGGACGTTGTTGGAGAACCAGGCCATCAGCGAGATCGCCCGCGCGCGCTGCACCGGATCCTTGGGCATGAGCTGCGGCGCGTACTTGGCGGCAACGTAATCGAGGATCGCCGTGTTCTCCACGATCGTGCCTTCGTCGATCACCAGCGCCGGCACGCGGCCGCGCGGATTGATCTTGAGGTACTCCGGCGTCTTCTGCTCGTTCTTGGCGAACGCGAGCGCCTGGGAGTCGAACTTGGCGCCGCTTTCCTCGAGGCCGATGTGCGAGGCGGTCGAGCAGGCGCCGGGGGCGTAATAGAG
>PLYQ01000051.1:1910-15516 GCA_003153415.1 Rhodospirillales bacterium
GCTTCGGCCATGATCCGGCACTTGGCCGGGCCGAAGCCCGATGAGGCCACGATCTTCACGGCACTGAAGCCGGCGCGATCGAGCTCGGCGCGGAGATGGAAGATCGCTGCCGCCGACACGCCGGTGCCGACCAGGTAGCGCAGCTCCTCTTCGCTGCGATAGCCGCGGATCGACTCGGGTGAGAAGCGCTCGAGCACCGCATAGGACGACGCGGGATCCAGTCCCTCGATGTAACGGCCGCCGGTCGTGTCGAGCCTGAAAGACAACATGCCCTTGGCGGCAAGTTCGGGAAAACGCCGGCAGACCTCGAGCGAATCGGAGATCTCGCGGGCGAAATAATCGACCAGCACGGTCATCGGCTCGTCGGGAAAGGTCTCGTGAAACATCTCGGCGGCCCTGAGCGTCGAGCCGGCGTAGCCGATGAGCGCATGCGGCATGGTGCCGAGGCCCTGCTGGCGGCCGAAGAAATGCGCGGTGGCGTGCGTGGCGTTGCCGATGAAACCGACCGCGCCGACCTTGCGCTTGGCCCGCGCCGAGCCGACCGAGGCGGCGTAGGCCATCATTTCGGCCATCTCCTGGCCGGCGCAGTGGCGCGCATCCATGGCGAGGAACGCAGACTTGGGCATGTCGGCGCACATCGTCCAGGCGTTGTAGGCAGCGACGCAGGCCGGTCCCAGCTTCTGCAGGAAGATCGTCTCGAGATCGACCAGATGGAAGAACGAGCCCGAGATGTACATCATCGGCTCGCCGGCGCCGACCCACTTGCCCTCGTTGTAGCGCAGGTCGACCTCGATCTTGGTGTTGCGCGACTTGCCCGTCTCCGCCAGCCAGTCGAGCGCCAGCCGCGGCGCGAAAACCACGGGACGGCGCATGAAGATGGCGTAGATCACGCGGCAGTCACCGAACCTGCCGATCACCCGCTTGGTGCGGTTGAAGTAGTGATCGGTGTAGCGTTCGATCTCGCCGTTGGCGGGATGTGTCATCGGCCTCCCCGGGTCCGATTGGTGAGTCCGATGATGCCAGCAATCGTCAGACTGCCGGCCGCGCCCTTTGCACGGACAGGCGTTCCGACTTCAGCTGCTCGGCGAGCAGGAACGCGAGTTCCAGCGCCTGGCTGGCGTTGAGCCGCGGATCGCATTGCGTCTCGTAACGCTCGTTCAGGTTCTCGACCGTGATGTCGGTCGACCCGCCGATGCATTCCGTCACTTCCTGACCGGTCATCTCGAAATGAACGCCGCCGGGGTGCGTGCCCTCGGCGCGATGCACGGCGAAGAAGTCCTTGACCTCGCTCAGGATCGAGTCGAAATGGCGGGTCTTGCGGCCATTCGAGGCGGTCACGGTGTTGCCGTGCATGGGATCGCACGACCACACCACGGAACGGCCGGCGCGCTTCACGGCACGGATCAGCGGCGGCAGCTTTTCTGCCACCTTGTCGGCGCCCATGCGCACGATCATCACCAGGCGGCCGGGTTCGTTGGCCGGGTTCAGCGTGTCGATCAGGCTGAGCGTGTCGTCGACCGAGAGCGACGGTCCGCACTTCAACCCCAGCGGATTGCGCACGCCGCGCATGAACTCGACGTGGGCGCCATCGGGCTGGCGCGTGCGATCGCCGATCCACACCAGGTGGGCCGAGCAGTCGTACCAGTCGCCCGAGGTCGAATCGACGCGAGTCAGCGCCTCCTCGTACGGCAGCAGCAGCGCCTCATGGCTGGTGAAGAAGTCGGTCTCGGCGATCTGCGGCGTGGTCGCCGAATTGAGGCCGCAGGCAGCCATGAAGTTCAGCGTCTCGTCGAGCCGCGCCGCCAGGTCGTGATAGCGCTCCGAGGCCGGCGAGTTGCGCACGAAGTCGAGGTTCCAGCGGTTGACCTCGTGCAGGTCGGCGTAGCCGCCCTGGGCAAAGGCGCGCAGCAGGTTGAGCGTCGCGGCCGACTGGTTGTAGGCCTGCACCATGCGCTCGGGATCCGGCTTGCGCGCGTCGGCGGTGAATTCGAAGCCGTTGACGTTGTCGCCGCGATAGGACGGCAGCTCGACGCCGCCCACCTTCTCGACGTTGGACGACCGGGGCTTGGCAAACTGGCCGGCCATGCGGCCGAGCTTCACCACCGGCACGCCCGCGCCGTAGGTCAGCACGACGGCCATCTGCAGCAGCACGCGGAAGGTGTCGCGGATGTTGTTGGCGGTGAAGTCGACGAAGCTCTCGGCGCAATCGCCACCCTGCAGCAGGAACGCCTCGCCGGCGGAGACCTTGGCCAGCGCCGCCTGGAGCTTGCGCGCCTCGCCGGCGAAGACCAGCGGCGGATAGCGGCGCAGACGCGCCTCGGCACCCGCGAGGGCTGCCGCGTCGGGGTAGACCGGCATCTGCTGGGCCGTCCGGCCGCGCCAGCTCGTGGGCGTCCAGTCGGCGGCACTTGAACTACGGGACTGCGCTTTCGCGGCCGTCCTCGACGGGCCCTGAATCGCCGTCATCGACTCCTCCTAAACCCCTCCCGGCGGTCCGGCTTTCGGGGTGGGTGAACCTATACGCGCTGTGGATAAATTGCCAGCGACCGGCCGTGCCGGTCGTCCCGAGCATTTGCGAGGGATCTTCGCGCTACCCAAAGATCCCTCGCAAATAAGCGCGGGGGCTACCCCGCGCGACTCGGGATGACGGGCGCAGCCCGTCACTCTGCCGCCTTGCGGCTGGGTGCGGGCTCGGGCCGTGCGGTGCGCATGGTGACGAATTCCTCGCCGGCCGTGGGATGGATACCCACGGTGGCGTCGAATTGAGCCTTGGTGGCGCCGGCCTTAATCGCCACGGCGAGGCCCTGGATCAGCTCGGCGGCATCGTCGCCCACCATGTGGACGCCCACC
This sequence comes from Rhodospirillales bacterium, assembly GCA_003153415.1. Taxonomy (GTDB): domain Bacteria; phylum Pseudomonadota; class Alphaproteobacteria; order Reyranellales; family Reyranellaceae; genus Reyranella. Next base: position 4,761 of record PLYQ01000051.1, read on the forward strand.
ACCTTGTCGGTCGCCGCCTCGACGATCAGCTTCATGAAGGTGCGCTGGTGGCGGCCCGACAGGGTGTACTTCATCGGCCGGAAGGCGGCCGTGAACACGCGGACCTCGCCCAGCCGCAGCCTCGCCTCTTCCTCGGTCAACCCAACATTGGCGAGCTCGGGCTGGCAGAACACGGCCGATGGCACGTCGTGATGGTCGCCCTTGCGGGGCTTCCGGCCAAACTCGGTGTCGGCGAAGCAGTGGCCCTCCATGATCGCCACCGGCGTGAGGTTGATGCGGTCGGTGACGTCGCCCACCGCCCAGATGTTCGGCGCCGTGGTCTTCGACCATTCGTCGACGGCGATGGCGCCCGCCTTGTCGAGCTGCACGCCCGCTTTCTCGAGGCCGATGCCCGCCGTGTTGGGCGTGCGGCCGGTGGCATACATCACGAGGTCGGTCTCGATCATGCCGCCGAGCGGCGTGTGGATCTGGTACGGCGCCTTGCCGCCCTTCGAATCCCCTGGGCTGGCCACGATGCGGCCGATCTGCATCTCGGTGCGCATCTTGATGCCGCTGTCCTTCAGGCCTTCGTGCACGGCGGTGCGGCACTCCTCGTCGAAACCGCGCAGCACGCGGTCGCGCCGCAACACCAGATCGACCTGGCAGCCCAGGCCGTGGAAGATGCCGGCGAACTCGACGGCNNATGTAGCCGCCGCCCACGATGGCGATGCGCTTGGGCAGCTCCGGCAGATGGAACGCCTCGTTGGAGGTGATGGCGAATTCCTTGCCGGGAATTTCCGGCACGACAGGATGGCCGCCGGTGGCAACCAGGATCTTCTCGGCCGTGACCGTCGTCTCGCCGATCTGGATGGTGTGGCGGTCCATCAGCCGGCCACGACCCATGTGCAGCTTCACGCCCGCGCCCTCGAGCAGCCGAAGATAGACGGCGTTCAACCGGTCGACTTCCTTGTTCACGTTGTCGCGCAGCGTCGCCCAGGAGAGTGTCGGCGCGGGCACCGTCCAGCCGTAGGCCGCGGCGTCCTCGAACTCGTGCGCGAACTTCGAACCGTAGACCAGGAGCTTCTTGGGCACACAGCCGCGGATCACGCAGGTGCCGCCGACGCGGTAGTCCTCGCAGATGCCGACCCGGGCGCCGTGGCCCGCCGCGATGCGCGAGGCGCGGACGCCGCCGGAACCGGCGCCAATGACGAAGAGGTCGTAGTCGTATGCCATTTGGATTCCTTGAGGGCGGATAACCCTCGAACCGCCGTGAGAACAAAACCTCAACACGGCCATATTTCGGTCGCGGGGCCGACTATATCGGCGCTTAAANNGGACATGCTCCCATGCTGAAATTCGTCCCCTTTGCCGCTGCTCTCCTCCTCGCCCTTCCCGCCCTGGCCGCGCCGCCGGCCGAGACGCCCCCGGCCAAGCCCGGCCGCGAGGCGACGGGCATGATGCGCTACGACACCAACAGGGACGGCTTCGTCGACCGCGCCGAATGGACCGCGGGCCAGGAAGCCCGGTTCAAGCAGCTCGATACCGACAAGGACAGCAAGCTCACCCCGGACGAGCTGTTCGCCCGTACCCCGGCGGCGGCCGGCAACGTGCTGCCGACCGACGCCCAGGTGCGGCGCCAATCGACCTATTTCCAGCTGCTCGATGCCGACAAGGACGGCTTTGTCAGCAAGGCCGAGTTCATGGCCCGGGCCGAGCGCAACTTCGCGCGCTGCGACCTCGACAAGGATGGCCGCATCAACACCGCCGAGTGCCGCCAGGCGCTGCGTCGCAAGCCGGCCGATTCGGCCCGGCTCGACCGCTGAGCCACGACGCAAAAAGGCCGCCGGAGTCCGGCGGCCTTTTCTTTGTCCGTTCTTTATCGATCAGGTGCTCTCGGCGTGCAGGACGTCGCCGAACAGGTCCCACGACTCGCCCTTGAAGCGGGCGAGCTGGACTGCCTGGATCGGGTAGAAGTCGGTCGCGCTGGTACTGACCAGGATACCTGGCAGAAGCAGCGGGATGCGCACCTTCTGGAAGTTGGCGGCCTGGCGCATGACATTGGCGCGCGTCAGGTCGTTGCCGCACTTCTTCAGCGTCTCCAGCATCATGGTCGCCACGGCATAGGCGAAGATGTAGTTGCCATCCTGCTGGTTGGCGCCAGGCATCCACTTGTCCATCCAGGCGCGCCAGATCTTCATCTCCGCATCGTTGTCCCACTGCTTGTCGGTGGGGTCCTTGAGGTACGCCGCGGTGAGGATGCCTTGGCTGTTCTCGAAGCCTGCAGGCTTCATCGCCGAGGTCACCGACGTCGACACGTTGTTGAGGTACTGAACCGGCTTCCAGCCGATGTCCGCCGCCTTGCGAATGGATTGGGCGGTGAATTTCGGCGTGGAGATATTGAAGAAGACGTTGGCGCCGGAATCCTTGAGCTGGATGATCTGCGATTCGACCGTGGGATCGGTCGGCTCATAGGTCACCACCTTGACGATGCGACCGGACTCCTTGCCTAGGCCATCCTTGAAGCCCTCGAAGTAGTCCTTGCCGTAGTCGTCGTTCTGCATCAGCACGCCGACCTTGGCGTCCTTGACGGTGGCCAGCGCATGTTTGGCGTAGATCACGCCCTCGGTGTGATAGTCGGGCTGAAAGCCCATCGTCCACGGGAAGTCCTTGGGGTTGCCCCACTTCGATGCCCCGGTCGAAACGTACAGGTGGGGAATTTTCTTCTGGTTTACGTATTTGTGGATCGCCGTGTTGGTCGGCGTGCCCAGCGTGTTGAACAACAGCAGGACCTTGTCCTGCTCAACAAGCTGGCGGACGACCTCGACGGTCTTGGGCGGCGAGTAGCCGTCATCGAGCGTGATGAAATTGATCTTGCGGCCATTGATGCCGCCGGCGTCATTGACGCTCTTCCAGAAGGCCTGGTGAGCCTTGCCGATGACGCTATAGGCCGAGAGCGGGCCGCTATACGGATTGGTATGGCCGATCTTGATTTCGGTATCGGTCGCCCCGTCGTCATACTTCTTCTGCGCCAACGCCACGCCGGACGCCGACAATGCTGCTGCGGTCGAAACACCGCCCAAAAACCTGCGCCTATTGGTCTTCAATGTTTCCTCCTTTGTTATTGGTCTGCGATTCAGCGTGGCTTCAAAATCGCCAGCTGAAAAGGACAAAATAGGCCGCCGGGAGTGCCGGCGGCCTTGTTGTGTCGTCCGGGAGCGTCCGGGACTCAGGTGCTCTCGGCGGCCAAGACGTCGCCGAATAGGTCCCAGGTCTCGCCCTTGAAACGTTGTAGCTGGACGGCCTGCAGCGGATAGAAATCCGTCGGGCTGGTGTTGACCAGGATNNTAGCCATAGATGTGGTTGGCGTCGGCCTTGTTGGCGGAGGGCATGTTCTTGTCCATCCACACGCGCCACGCCTTCATCTCGGCGTTGTCGTCCCACTGCTTGTCGGTGGCGTCCATCAGGTAGGCCGCCGTTATGATGCCCTGGGCGTTGTCGAAGCCGGCCGGCTTCATGACCGCCGCGACCGAGGCCGAGACGTTGTTGAGGTAGTGCGCCGGCTTCCAGTCGATCTCGGCCGCCTTGCGGATCGACTGCGCCGAGGCCTTCGGGGCCGAGACGTTGAAGAACACATTGGCGCCGGAGTCCTTGAGCTGGATGACCTGGCTGTCGACCGTCGGATCGGTGGCTTCATAGGTCACGACCTTGACGATGCGGCCCTCTTCCTTGCCGAGGCCCTCCTTGAAGCCGCCGAGATAGTCGCGGCCGTAGTCGTCGTTCTGCATCAGCACGGCGATCTTGGCGTCCTTGACGTTGGCCAGGATGTGCTTGGCGTAGATCGCGCCCTCGGTGTGGTAGTCGGGCTGGAAGCCCATGGTCCACGGGAAGTTCTTCGGGTCGCCCCACTTCGACGCGCCGGTGGCGACGTAGAGCTGCGGCACCTTCTTCTGGTTCATGTATTTGTGGATCGCCGTGTTGCACGGCGTGCCGAGCGACTGGAACAGCGCGAAGATCTTGTCCTGTTCGACGAGCTGGCGAACCATCTCGACCGTCTTGGGCGGCGAGTAGCCGTCGTCGAGCGAGATGAACTTGACCTTGCGGCCGTTGATGCCACCCGCCTCGTTGACGCTCTTGAAGTAGGCGTCGATCGTCTTGGCGATGGCGGCATAGGACGACGCCGGGCCGCTATAGGGGTTGGTGTTGCCGATCTTGATTTCGGTGTCGGTCGCACCGTCGTCGTACTTCTTCTGATTCTGAGCGAACGCGATGGTTGAGCCGGACAACAACGCCGCGGCCGACACGCCGCCAACAAATGTACGCCTACTGGTCTTCACGGATTTAAACCTCCCAAAATAAAAAGCGCCGGACTTTCCCTCGAAAACACGGCGGGGGAAAGGCGTAAATGAGAAGGCCGCCGGGGGTCCGGCGGCCTTCATTTGTGTAAATTGCCTGCCTAAGAATCGATCAGCTGCTTTCGGCGTGCAATACGTCGCCGAACAGATCCCAGGTCTCGCCCTTGAAGCGCGACAGCTGGACGGCCTGGACCGGGTAGAAGTCGGTCGGACTGGTGCTGACGGTAATACCTGGCAGCAGCAACGGGACGCGCAGCTTCTGATGGTTGGCGGCCTGCTTCATGACGTTTTCGCGCGTCAGGTTGTCACCGCACTTCTTCAGCGTCTCATGCATCAGGAACGACACGGCGTGGGCATAGACGTTGGACGCGTCGGTCAGGTTGGCCAGCGGGTTCGACTTGGCCATCCACGCCCGCCACATCTTCATGTCGGCATTGTCGTCCCACTGCTTGTCGGTCGGATCCATCAGGTACTGCGCCGTCAGAATCCCCTGACTGTTCTCGAAGCCGGCCGGCTTGATGGTGGAGGCCACGGAAGACGACACGTTGTTCAGGTAATGCGCTGGCTTCCAGCCGATATCCGCCGCCTTGCGGATGGCCTGCGCGGCGAACTTCGGGATGGCGATGTTGAAGAACGTGTTGGCCCCGGAGTCCTTGAGCTGGATGATCTGCGAATCGACCGTTGGATCGGTCGTCTCGTAGCTCACCTGCTTGACGATCCTGCCGACGTCCTTGCCAAGGCCGTCGCGCAGGCCCTCGTAGTAGTCCTTGCCGTAGTCGTCGTTCTGCATCAGCACGGCGATCTTGGCGTCCTTGACGTTGGCCAGCATGTGCTTGGCATAGATGACGGCTTCGGTGTGATAGTCGGGCTGGAAGCCCATCGTCCACGGGAACTCCTTGGGATTGCCCCACTTCGAGGCGCCCGTGGCGACGAAGAGCTGCGGCACCTTCTTCTGGTTCATGTATTTGTGGATCGCCGTGTTGGTCGGCGTGCCGAGCGTCTGGAATACGCACAGCACTTTTTCCTGTTCGACGAGCTGGCGAACCACCTCCACGGTCTTCGGTGGCGAATAGCCGTCGTCGAGCGTGATGAAATTCACCATCCGGCCGTTGATGCCGCCGGCTTCGTTGACGCTCTTCCAGTACGCCTCGATCGTCTTGCCGATCACGCCATAGGCCGACGCCGGACCACTGTAGGGATTGGTATTGCCAATCTTGATTTCCTTGTCGGTCGCCCCGTCGTCGTACTTCTTTTGCGCGAACGCTACCTTGCTGCCCGAAAACACCGCCGCAGCGGAAACGCCTGTCACGAACGTACGTCTGTTGGTTTTCATGATTAGCCTCCCTTAACGAGTCACGCCAATACACATACTCCCGTGTTGAAAGTAGGGCGAATATCTCAGCCGCGGCGCAGCCGCCGCAGGGCAAGGTAGGCCCCGCCGACGATGCCCATCGGCATCAGGTACATGAGCACGATCAGCAGGATACCGAAGATGGTGTAGGCCGACAGGTCGAATTGCAGGCCGAGGTCGTTCTTGACGAAAAGCGAGATCGCCTGCGCCGAATTGTCGACCAGCACGTAGAAGATGCCGCCGACCACCGAACCCACCAGCGAGCCGACGCCCCCCACCACCAGGCCGATCAGGAACTTGATCGACAGGAAGATGTTGAAACTGTCGGGCGCCACGAAGGCGATGGCCGAAGCCGACAGCGCTCCCGCGATACCGGTGTAGGCGGCGCTGATTCCGAAGGTCACCGTCTTGTAGAGGGCGGTATCGATGCCCATCGTGTCGGCCGCGATCTTGTAGTCGCGGATCGCCATCATGGCGCGTCCGCTGCGGCTGTTCAGCATGTTGTTGGCCGCCCAGAACAGGACAAGCATGACGATCAGGCAGTAGTAGTAGAGCCACTGGTCTTCCGACAACGGCAGACCGAACGGCACCTCGGGCTTGTTGAGCACGATGCCCTGCACGCCGCCGGTCAACCCTTCCAGCCACTTGTATTTCAGGATCTGCGGCACCGCGAGCGCCAGCGCGAAGGTGGCGAGTGCCAGATAGTGGCCTTCGAGCTTCAGTGCCGGCAGGCCGAACAGGTAGCCGACGATGAAGCAAACGACGGCCGCCGCCGGGACCGTCGCCCAGTAAGGCACGTCGAGATGATCCATCAGGACCGCCGCAGTATAGGCACCGACCGCATAGAAGGCGCCGTGGCCGAGCGAAATCTGGCCGTTGAAGCCGGTCAGGAGATTGAGCCCCAGCACGGCGATCGCGGCGATGATCATCGTGCTGACCAGGAACAGCCGGTAGTCCGAGACGGTGTCGGGAAAGAGCGGGTGCAGCAGCGGCACCAGCACCGCCAGCGCGATGACCACCAGCAGCCACTTCTTGGGGAATGCCGGCATCTCAGACCCTCTTCACGGCGACGCGACCGAACAGGCCGGCCGGTTTCACGGTGAGCACGAAAATCACGATGATCAACGCCACCGTGAGTTTCTCGCCGTTGCCAACGATGTAGACGCCGGTCGCCTTCTCGATCTGGTTGCCGGCATAGGCCACCATGTTCTCGAGCACGCCGACGATGAAGCCGCCGATCACCGCGCCGCCGGGGTTGCCGATACCGCCGACCAGGGCGCTGGCAAAGGCATAGAGCAGGATGCCGCCCATCATGTTGGGATCGAGATAGACGATGTGGGCGACCATGATGCCGGCCACCGCGCCGACCGCGGCGGCAAGCCCCCAGCCCAACGCCAGCATCCAGTCGACGCGTACGCCGACCAGCCGGGCCATCTGCGGATTCTGCGCCGCTGCCCGCATCGCCAATCCGAGCGGCGTATAGCGGAAGAACACGAACAGGAACCCGAGAACGATCAGTGTTACCAGCACGACACCGAGCTGATGCGGGCCGATGACGCCGGCAATGCCGAAACTCGCCTTGGGAAACGGCGAAGGAAACTCCTTGATCAGGTAACTCCAGATTGCGCCGGCCATCGAGTTGCAGATCGCCAGCAGGCCGATGAACACCACGACGACCGACAGTACCGGCGCATTGTGCAGCGGTCGCAGGATCGCCCTCTCGATGATCACGCCCAGTACGAAGGAAAGCACCACGGCGACGAAGAACGCGACCCAGAAACTGGCCCCCCAGCTCATAAGCTGCCAGCTGAGATAGGTGCTGAACATCGCCATCTCGCCCTGGGCGAAATTGAGATGGTCGGTCGAGACGTAGATCATGACCAGCGCCAGCGCCACGCAGGCGTAGATGGCGCCGTTAGCCAGGCCGGAAGCGAGTTGCTGGAGGAATTGTTCCATCTCTTTGACTCAATATCCGAGGTAGGATTTACGGACGTTTTCGTCGTTCTTCACGACCGACGACGGACCCGACATGACGACCTTGCCGGTCTCCAGGACATAGGCGTGGCTGGCAAGGTCGAGCGCCAGGGCGGCGTTCTGCTCGACCAGCAGGATGCTCACCTGTTCTTCCTGATTGATAAGCTTCAGGATGCGGAAGATCTCAACCACGACCAACGGCGCCAGGCCGAACGACGGCTCGTCGAGCAGCATCAGCCGGGGCTTCAGCATCAGAGCGCGGGCGATCGCCAGCATCTGCTGCTCGCCGCCCGACAACGTGCCGGCCTGCTGCTGAACACGCTCCTTGAGCCGCGGGAAGTAGCTGAACACCCGCTCGAGTTCGTCCCTGACGCCCTGCTTGTCCTTGCGCGTGTAGGCGGCGATGCGCAGATTCTCCTCGACGGTCAGCGTCGTGAACGTGCCGCGTCCCTCCGGCACGTGGGCGATCCTGAGCCGCACGATTTCTTCGGTCGGCTGCCCGACGATATCCTTGCCGTCGAAGCGGACCGTGCCTTCGGAGCGAACCATGTTGCAGATGGCGCGCAGCGTCGTGGTCTTGCCGGCGCCGTTAGCGCCCAGCAGGGTGGTTATACCGCCGTTGGGAATATCGAAGGCGACGTCGTACAGCGACTGCGTCTGGCCGTAGAACGCCTTCAGTCCTTTGACTTCCAGCAAGGCGGCCATCACGACGTCCCCAGATAGGCGCGGATCACTTCGGGATCGCGCTGTACTTCCGCCGGCGTGCCGTCGGCGATCTTCTTGCCGAAATCGATCGCGACAACCTTGTCGGACACCGACATGACGAGGTTCATGTGATGCTCGACCAGCAGCACGGTGACATGCTGCAGGTCGCGCACCCGCCTGATCTGACCCTTCAGTGTCTCGATCTCCTCGTGGTTCAACCCGGCCGCCGGCTCGTCGAGCAGCAGCAGCTTGGGACTCGACGCCAGCGCCCGCGCCAGCTCGACCCGCTTGCGGATCGGAAACGGCAGGCCGCCGGCGATGGCGTTGGTAAAGGAAACGAGATCCATGAACTGGATCAGTTCGTGGGCACGCTTGGCGACGCGTTCCTCCTCGACATGGACCTTGGGCAGCTGCAGCGCATTGTCGAAGAAGCTGCTCGAGCTGAGGCTGTGGTAGCCCACCTTGACGTTGTCGAGCACCGTCATGCGGTCGAACAGCGCCACGTTCTGGAAGGTGCGGCCGATACCGATCTGCGGGATCGCGTAGCGCGGTCGGTTGAGGATCGATTTGCCTTCGAACAGCACGTCGCCGCCGTTCGGCGTGTAGAGACGGCTGAGGCAGTTGAAAAGAGTGGTCTTGCCCGCGCCGTTCGGCCCGATGAGGCCGGCGATCTGCCCTGGAAAGACGTCGAACGTCACGCCGTCGAGCGCCACGATGCCGCCGAAGCGCACCGAGACGTTACGNNCGAAATAGCGAAATTACCCTTGCCTCCCAAGTACTTGCGACCCTTCTGCGAGGCCGGCTTGCAGCGCACGATGGCCCATCCCGACCGACGACGCAACTCAAATGGCGCCGCGCCATGCTTTCGGCGCGATTGCGCCGCAGGATGGCGGCGGAGGCCGGGCGTTGACAGACTGCGCATTGCCGCCGATACGAATTTCCCCTTTTCAGATAAGCGGATCCACCGCCGATGAAGCGCCTTCTTCACCCGATCCTTCTCGCTGCAGCCGTTGTAACCTTCCCGGTCGCGGCACAGACCCCGCCCACGCAGGGCTGGCCGCAGAACCGCCCACCCGCCCAAGCGAAGCCTCCGGCCCAGCCCGCGCCGCAGGCCGCCCCGCCACCCCAAGCGGCCGCCCCGGCGCCGCTGCCCACCGGGCCGGTGCCGCTGCCGACGTGGTTTGCCGAAATCGATACCGGCAAGACCGGCGAGGTAACCCGCGCTGACTTCCTGAAGTACCGCATGAAGACCTTCGAGCAGCTCGACACCAACAAGGACGGCAAGCTTTCGCTGGAGGAGTTCCTCAAGGTTGCCGAACCACCCTACTCGAGCGACGGCCCGAACGCGCCATCGCTCGAGGAGCGCAAGGCCCGGGCCCGCGCTGAGTTCCAGAATCTCGACACCAACCGCGACGGCTTCATCGAACGTCCCGAAGCCGAGGCTCTGGTTCATGCCGAGTTCAACCAGTTCGACACCGATCGCGACAACAAGGTGACCGAGCCCGAGGTTCGCCTGATCGTGCAGCGTTCGCTGCAGCGCGACGCGTCCGAGCGCCAGCAGGCCGAGTTGCAGCGTCGCAAGGGGCTGGTGGCGATCAACGATTTCATCGACATGCAGCTGCGCAGCGCCGACCAGCTCGACAAGAACCACGACGGCAAGATCAGCCAGCAGGAATACGCCGCCGTGGCCGGGCCCGCCGACGGGCCGCAGGCCCAGGGCTTGCCGCCGTTCGAGGTGCGCCGTCAGATCGCGATGCGCCGCTTCGCCGAGATCGATACCAACAAGGACGGGATGCTCGATCGCGTCGAGCTGACGGCCTACGCGGTCCACCAGTTTCTGCAGATGGACCTCAACAAGGACCGCTACCTGAACGAGGAAGAGTTCAAGAAAGCCAACGAAGTCGAGACCGCCAAACTCAAGGCGCTGGTCCAAAGCCTGATGCCCGCGCAGCAACCTGCCCAGCCGCGGCCGGCCCCCGCCCGTCAGGGACAGCCTCAACCGCAGGCTCCGCAGCCGCAGGGCCTGGCGCCCGGGTTACCGCAGGGAACGCGCTAGAACGGCGAGGCCGCTATTGGCGGTAGCGCCGCTATTCGACCGTCACGCTCTTGGCGAGATTGCGTGGCTGGTCGATGTCGGTGCCCTTGGCCACAGCCGTATAGTAGGCGAGGAGCTGCACCGGGATCGTGTAGAGGATCGGCGCAACCAGCGGATCGACCGTCGGCATGATGATCGTCGCGGCCGCGTGGCTACCCAGGCGCGCATTGCCTGCGGCATCGCTCAGCAGGATCAGCTTGCCGCCACGCGCCTTCACCTGTTCGAAGTTGGACGCGATCTTATCGAAGATCGAATCGGTCGGCGCCACCACCACGACCGGCACGCTCTCGTCGATCAGCG
>PLYQ01000074.1 GCA_003153415.1 Rhodospirillales bacterium
TTCGCATTCCCGCTCGCAAACCGCCACTTGGTTATTGAAGCCCGCCAAGAAGGAAAACGAAAAGAGCGCCAGGTCATGGCGCTCTTCGTCAGTGTCTAGATCAAGTCGTCAGTCAACGGCGCCACCAGCCGCGCTTGGGTTTCTCCGGCGGCGCGTCGGCCAGGATCGCTGGACTGATGGGTGGTGGCGGCGACGGTTCAGGCTGCGGTGCCGCGACGAATACCGGCGCCGGCGAAGGTGCGGGCGGCGGGGGCGGTGCCGCTATCGCAGCGGGTGGCGGCGCAGCCTGATAGGGCGTGTGCTCGACCGCTCGCTGCTCGATCGGCGCGTCGTAGCCCGACGCACCGTCGACCGGCGCCGGCCTGTTGTCCGGGCGCTGATCCCACGATGCCTGTTCTTCGGGCGCATGCTCTCTCGGCGCATGCTCGCGCGGCGCGCGATCACTCACGTGCTCACCTCGCTGATCACTCGCGTGATCAGCTCCATCGCCTTCGCCGTTCTCGCGACGCCGGCGGCGTCCACCGCGGCGGCCGCGCCGGCGACGTCGATCGCCATCGCCTTCGCCGCGCTCACCCGTGCCGCGCGGGCCCTCGCCGTGCTGCGGGGCTTGGTCGTCGGGGCCGCGCTCGCCCGCATCCGGGGTGTCGGCGGGTTCGCCGTCATCGGCGCCCGTGGCGCCGTTGGGGGCAGGGCCGTCGGCTGCAAATTCGTCGGTCGCGCCATTGCCTGTGGCATGCGGCCGGTCCGATCGTTCACCTTCGTCGCGAGGGCCGCCGCGGCGCCGACGCCGACGGCGGCGGCCCCGGCCATCGCCGGTATCGTCGCCGCCCCGTCCACCGCCGCGCTCGCCGACCCGCTCGGCAAAGCGATCGCCCTCCGGCTCGGCCTCGCGGCCTTCGCCGCCACCCTCGTGGTCGGCGGTCTCGCCGGCCGGCGGAGCCTCGCCCTCGGCCACGTCGTAGCTGGCGCGCGCCAGTTCCGGGCCCGGACGCTCGGCGTCGCCGCCGCGCCGCGAGCGCACGCGCTCGATCTCGCAGTCGGCGGCGTGCATGTCCTCGTCGGCCTCGATCAGCACGGTGAAGCCGTAGCGCTTCTCGATTTCCGACAGGGTGTGGCGCTTCTGATTCAGGAGATAGAGCGCGACGTTGGGCGGCACCGACACGGCGATCTCGCTGGCGCGGCGGCGCACGCCTTCTTCCTCGATGGCGCGCAGCGCATGCAGCGACGCCGATTCGATCGAACGAATGCGGCCGGTGCCGGCGCAATGCGGGCAGATCTCCGTCGAATGCTCGAGCAGGCTGGGACGCAGCCGCTGGCGCGACATTTCCAGCAGGCCGAACGCTGAGATGCGGCCGATCTGGATGCGGGCGCGGTCGGTGCGCATGGCATCCTTGACCTTGTGCTCGACCTGGCGCTGGTGGCGAGTCTCCTCCATGTCGATGAAGTCGATCACGATCAGGCCGGCCAGATCGCGCAGGCGGACCTGACGGGCCACTTCCTCGGCCGCCTCGATGTTGGTGCGGACCGCCGTCTCCTCGACATTGCGCTCCTTGGTCGAGCGGCCCGAGTTGACGTCGATGGCAACCAGCGCCTCGGTCGGGTTGATGACGATGTAGCCGCCGCTCTTGAGCTGGACGGTCGGCGAGTGCATGGCGTCGAACTGGGCTTCCACCTGGTAGCGGTGGAAGAGGGGGATCGGCTCCTTGTAGAGCTCGACCTTGCTCGCCTGGTGCGGCACCAGCTGGCGCATGAAGCCGGAGGCTGCCTCGAAGCCGGCCTCGCCTTCGACCAGCACCTGGGCGATGTCGGTGTCGTAGACGTCGCGCAGCGAGCGCTTGATGAGGTCGCCTTCCTCGTAGATCAGCGCCGGCGCCGTCGAGCGCATGGTGATCTCGCGGATCGAGTCCCACAGGCGGGAGAGGTATTCGTAGTCGCGCTTGATGTCGATGTTGGAGCGCTCGAGGCCGGCGGTGCGTAGGATCACGCCCATGCCCTGCGGCACTTCGAGCTGCGAGAGCATGTCCTTCATGCGCTTGCGGTCGGCCGGGTTGGAGATCTTGCGCGAAATCCCGCCGCCGCGACCGGCGTTGGGCATCAGCACGCAATAACGGCCGGCCAGCGACAGGTAGGTGGTGAGGGCGGCGCCCTTGTTGCCGCGCTCCTCCTTGACGACCTGGACGAGCAGGATCTGGCGGCGCTTGATGACCTCCTGAATCTTGTACTGGCGGACCGGATGGCGCCGGCGCCGCTCGCGCGTCTCGCGCTCTTCGCCCGCATCGTCGCCGCCCAGCGTTTCGACTGTCACCTCGGGCGTCACTTCTGGCGTCGCCTCGGGCTGCGGCGCATCGGCGGGATCGCCGGTGGGTCCAGCCACTGCCTCGGGAATTTCGGCAGGAATGTCGGTCGGCGCCGGCGCTTCGACCGGCTCGGCAACCGGGCCGTCGAGGTGATCGCTCGCCGCCATCGCGGCCGGCATCGTCTGGGCGATGTCGGCGGGCGGTTCTGCCGCGACCGCTTCGGCCGGGGCGCTTTCAGCCGCGACCGGCTCGACTGACGGCGGCGGCTCCGGCACCGTCTCGTCGCCACCATTCTCGGCGACCGGTTCCTCGTCGCGCGCCGCGCGGGCGTCCTCGATGTCGGAGCGGTCGAGGCGGCTGCGCCGCCGCGGCTCGGGATCCTCGTCGGCCTCGGCGTGCAGGCGCTGCTGCTCGGCGATCAGCCGTTCGCGATCGGCGATCGGGATCTGGTAATAATCCGGATGGATTTCCGAGAAGGCGAGAAAGCCGTGACGGTTCCCGCCATATTCGACGAACGCCGCCTGCAGCGACGGTTCGATGCGAATGACCTTCGCTAGGTAGATGTTGCCCTTCAGCGGCTTGCGTGACGCCGTTTCAAAGTCGAACTCTTCTAGCCGTGTTCCATCGACAACGACCACCCTGGTTTCTTCCGGGTGGCTGGCATCGATGAGCATGCGCCTTGCCATGGGCTCGCTCCCGAGGCGTTGGGTCCCAGCCGGCGCGAGCGACCGGGGGCCAAGCCGCCTCTCTGGCGCGAGGGGGACGGTGCGCCATCGACCCGTCGAACGGCCAGAACACGGCCAAGACGGGGAAGCATCGCACTGCCGGACCGCAACTGGGTCCTGCCGACCTCGAGGTTCCTGATAGCCACCGCCTGCCTGACAATCCGTCTGCCGGCGCCAGGTGAAGTGCGGCGCGGCGGGGAGGACTGCCGTCGGAGCGCGACCTCGAAAAGGGCGCTACGAACGACGGCGACTGCTCGCGAAACGCAACATACGGGGTTGCACCGGGGGCTACAATCAAAAGATTGATACAGATGAGAAAAGAACCATAAGCATTTGAATTACATTGAAATTATTTCGTTACCTGTGTATTTAGATTAACAACTGCCATGATCCACATAAGACGCCGCGACCTTATTACCTCGGCCCTTGCCGCTGCCGTGTTCGGTGTGGGCGTCGTCTCGACGTGGGTGAGCAGCCGGGCGGGGCAGCCTGTAAAGAAGCCCGTTCCGCCCCCGAAACCCAAGCTGATCGCGCTCGATCCCGGCCACGGCGGCGCCGACCCGGGGGCGCTGGGGATAAGCGGCACGCAGGAGAAGGCCGTGGTCATCGCCGTGGCGCACGAGCTGCAGAAGCAGCTTTTGACCGGCGGCAAATACCGAGTCATGCTGACCCGCGCCGCCGATACGCTGGTGCCTCTGCGCGAGCGGGTGGCGCGGGCCGAGGCTGCCAAAGCCGACCTCTTTTTGTCGATCCACGCCGATTCCCATCCCGATACCGGCGTGCGCGGCGCGTCCGTATATACGCTGTCGGAGGAGGCCAGCGACCGCGAGGCCGAGGCGCTGGCCGCCCGCGAGAATCGCGAAGTCCCGGTGGCCGGCATGAAGCTCGGCAGCCAGCCCGAAAGCGTGGCCAAGACCCTGGTGGCGATGGCCCAGCGCGGCACGGTGAACGACTCCCGGCGCCTGGCCGAAACCGTGGTGCGCACCTTCAGCACCGGCGGCATCCGGCTGCTGCCCCATACCCACCGCCAGGCCGGTTTCGCAGTGCTGACCTCGCCCGATATCCCCGCCGCCCTGGTCGAGCTGGGCTACCTCTCTAATCCACAGGACGAGAAGCTGCTCACGGTGAAGCAGCACCAGATGGCGCTGGCCCGGGCGCTCCGGGCGTCGGTCGAGGCTTATTTTGCCCCCGGGACGGCCACAAGAAAGGCTTAAGTTCCCGCCATCCTCATCGTAGAAGATGCGTGTGCTCAATCTCTTCAAGATAACGATGGCCTTCGGGCTGGCGGCCCTGATCGTCGGCACCGGCACCGTCGCGGGCCTGTTCTGGCATTTCAGCCACGGCCTGCCCGATCACAAGCAGCTCGCCGACTACCAGCCCGCCACCGTGTCGCGCCTCTACGCCGCCGACGGCCGCCTGCTGGCCGAATACGCCCACGAAAAGCGCGTGTTCGTGCCGGTGGCCGCCATGCCCAAGCGCGTGCTGCAGGCCTTTGTCGCGGCCGAAGACCAGCGCTTCTACAGCCATCCCGGCGTCGACGTGATCGGCGTGCTGCGCGCCGTCATCTCCAACGTCACCCATTCCGGCAAGAAGATGGAAGGCGCCTCGGGCATAACGCAGCAGGTCGCCAAGAACTTCCTGCTGACCAACCAGGCCACCCTGTCGCGCAAGATCCGCGAGGCCATCCTGTCCTTCAGGATCGAGGAGACCTATTCCAAGGAACGCATCCTCGAACTCTATCTCAACGAGATCTACCTCGGCTCGGGCAACTATGGCGTCGCCTCGGCAGCGCTCAACTACTTCGATCGCTCGCTCGGCGAGCTCAGCCTGTCGGAGATCGCCTATCTCGCGGCGCTGCCCAAGGCGCCCAACCGCTACAACATCGTGCGCAACGAAAAGGAAGCCTACTGGCGGCGCGATTACGTGATCGGCCGCATGCAGGAGGATGGCTATATCACCGCCGCCGAAGCGCAGGCCGCCAAGGCCGAGAAGCTGACTTTGCGCAAGCGCGGCGCCACCGAAGTGGTGCAGGCCGACTTCTTCGCCGAGGAAGTCCGTCGCAATCTTCTCGCTGCTTACGGAGAAAAAGGCCTCTACGAAGGCGGCCTGTCGGTCACCACCACGCTCGATCCCGCCATCCAGGAGGCGGCCGATAAAGCGCTGCGCGAGGGTCTGGTCGACTACGACCGCCGCCACGGCTGGCGCGGACCCCATGCCAGAATCGCCGACATGAGCGACACCGCTTGGGAGGCGGAGTTCGCCCGCATCCCCCAGCGCCGGCCGCTGTACGGCCCGCCCTCATGGCAGCTCGCCGTGGTGACCAAGCTCGAGGCGCAATCGGCCACGATCGGCGGACTGCCCGATGGCGACGGCACCATCCCCTTTGCCGAGATGACCTGGGCGGGGCCGACGCTCAAGGACCAGTATGTCGGCAACCCGCCGCGCACGCCCAAGGATGTGCTGGCTGTCGGCGACGTGATCGCCGTCGAGAAGATCGCCAAGCCCGCCGGGGAAGGCGCCAAACCCTATCCGCCGCGCACCTACACCTTGCGCCAGGTGCCCAACGTCAACGGCGCCGTCGTGGCGATGGACCCGCAGACTGGCCGCGTGCTGGCCATGAGCGGCGGCTGGTCCTACGGCCTCAGCCAGTTCAACCGGGCCGTCCAGGCGCAGCGCCAGCCCGGCTCGTCCTTCAAGCCCTTCGTCTATCTCGCGGCGATGGATGCCGGCTTCACCCCGATGTCGATCGTGCTCGATGCACCGTTCAGCTACGACCCGGGCGGCGGCCAGCCGATCTGGACGCCCAAGAACTACGGCGGCGATTATCTCGGCCCGACCACGGTGCGTCGCGGGCTGGAAATGTCGCGCAACCTCATGACCGTGCGCATGGCCCAGCAGGTCGGCATGAAGAAGGTCGTCGCGGTCGCCAAGGAGTTCGGCATCTCCGACAACATGCACGCCTACCTACCGATGGCGATCGGCGCCGGCGACACCACGCTGCTGCGCATGACCATGGGCAACGCCATGCTGGCCAACGGCGCGCACGAGATCACGCCCTCGCTGGTCGACAGAGTGCAGGACCGCAACGGCAAGACGATCTACCGCCACGAGCCGCGCTCCTGCCGCGGCTGCGGCGAGGCAGCCGATGACACCAAGCCCGTGCCGCCCGAGATCGTCGACAGCCGCCAGCCGTTCCACGATCCGGCGACCGTCTATCAGGTCGTCCACATGATGCTGGGCGTCACCGTGCGCGGCACGGCGGGACGATTGGCGGCGCTGGGCCGGCCGATCGCCGGCAAGACCGGCACCACCAACGACGCGCGCGACAATTGGTTTCTGGGTTCGACGCCCGACCTCACCATCGGCGTCTTCATCGGCTTCGACGAGCCGCGCACGCTGGGCCACAGCAACCTCGAGACCGGCGGCGGCAACGCCGTGCCGATCTACGAGAACATCGCCAAGGTGGTGTTCAAGGACAAGCCGCCGACTCCGTTCCGCATCCCGCCCGGCCTGCGCATGGTGCGCGTGACCTACGAGGGCGGCACCATCGACGAGGTCTTCAAGCCCGGCACCGAGCCCGGCTCCGAGGGCGCCATGGCCCCGCTCGACGGATCGGCGCCGTGGTCAGCCGACCCCAACGTCCAGGGCCCCCAGCCGGCCGGCGGTGCACGGCGGCCGGGCCTGACGGGTACGGGCGAGACTTATTGATCATCGGAGCGCGCCACTCAAGGCGGAGTTTACGCCGCCGCGGTGGCGCTCTCCTCCGAACAGGACGAACAGATGCCCGCCGAAGCTCAGGCCATCGGCAAGGCTAGGCCGTCTTCGAGCGGTCCCGGTGATCGACCATCGTGCCGATCGTGTCGTAATTCGCGGCGATCTCGTGCATCAACGCCTGTGGCGCAAGCTCGCTCATGCGCAAGGCCATCAGCCGGGCTTGTTCGGCGCGGTCTCGCCAAAACTGGACGGTGTAAAGACCATCGTTGGTGTTGGGCATGCGCCGTCCCCCCGGAGCAGGATTCCTCTACTATTTTGCGTAGGCGCACAATCCCTGCCAACTCGGCGAAGCGGGCTTTGCGCACCCCCTGCAACCGATCGGCCCGGAGCGGCGTTACTCTCCGTTGGTACGCTTGTGTACAGACCGGGGGAGTGGTCATGGCGTCGTTTGGTAACCCTCGCTCCGAGCTTGCCGCCATGCTGGCGGACCTTCTCGAAACCTATTCGACGCAGCATCGCACCTGCAGCGCCTGGGAAAGCCATTGCCTGGGAATGGCCATCGCCGCGGTGCGATTTGGCGACTGCGAGTGCGCCTTGAACTGCCTGGCCGACTTTCATCGGCCGCCTTCGGCAGCGCCGACCTTTCGCTTGCCCCGCGCGCTGACACTGGACGACCTGCGGCAGGCCATCGTGCGCGTCACCAACAACGCGCCCGAGGCCGACTAGGCCGGAGGCTGACGGGAACGGGCGGGACTTATTGATCATCGGAGCGCGGCGCGGTCATAGGGACGCCGGGGCGTCCGATTCTAGGCCCAAAGACGACACGGCGGCCGGCGCGTGCAGCGCGACAGGGTGGAAATCGCCGGCCGGCAGACCCAGCGCCTCATAGGCTTCGGCAAGGCTGTGCACGATCATCGGCTCGAGGCCCGCCATGGACTGATACGTCCCGTACAGGCGCATCATGCCGAACAGCATGCCATTTGCGACGAGGGCGCGTTTCTGGCCCGTCATGATCTGCGGCTGCTTCGCGCGCGCAATGAACTGTTCCGTGGTGACGTCGACCGAAGCGACGTCGCTGAAATCCACCACGGCTTCAGTCAGTCCATGCAAGGCGCGGCAGGCATGCACCGCGACGTCGAAGGCCGCCATGTCCTGCGGGGTGAGCGTGCCGCTGAAGCGGGCCAGGTAGGTTCGGTGCTGCTCGTCGTAGGTAAAGGGGTGGAACATTGATTCCCCACTGAATCGGTTGTTCGCGTGTACTTACTGAGTAGGGTGGCAATTGTGATCGCAAGCTCTCCGAATTATGTGCATGTGGCCGGAATTTATAGTTGCAGTAGTGCAACCAGTTCTCGCAACTGACGCTCATGTTCCTCTCCCCCCGTGCCGCTTTCGCCTTCGGCGAAACGGCTACTAAGGGGGAGAGTACGGCGGAGTAACCTCTGCCTTAGGTGAGGGGATTACAGCGTGCGTCTCCCCCTCACCCGTCCTCCCCCTAGCGGGGGAGAGGAGAAAGAAGGTAAAGGGGTTCGTAAAAGGAGTAGACGATGCGCGCCGAAGCTCAGGCCATGGTGAAGGAAATCGAGGAGTCGCTGGAACTTCTCAGGAGGCGTCTTTGACTATGACCGTGCGGTCGTCCGTCTCGACGAGCTGAACGCGCGCGCCGAGGATCCGGCGCTGTGGGCTGACCCCAAACAGGCCCAGGCGATCATGAAGGAGCGCACCCGGCTCGAGGGGGCGCTGGGCACCATCAAGCGCCTGCGCGCTGCCATCGACGACAACACCGGCCTGATCGAGATGGCCGAGGCCGAGAAGGACGAGGCGATGATCGTCGACGCCGAACGGGCGCTCGGCGAAGCGCGCACCGAGGCGGCCAAGGCCCGCCTCGAAACCCTGCTGTCGGGCGAGGCCGACGCCAACAACGCCTATATCGAGATCAACGCCGGCGCCGGCGGCACCGAGGCCCAGGACTGGGCCGAGATGCTGGCGCGCATGTACACGCGCTGGGCCGAGCGCCGCGGCTTCAAGGTGAGCTGGCTCGAGGAGAGCGCCGGCGAAGAGGCCGGCATCAAGTCGTGCGCCTACAAGGTCGAGGGGCCGAACGCCTACGGCTGGCTGAAGACCGAATCGGGCGTGCACCGCCTGGTGCGCATCAGCCCGTTCGACGGCAACGCGCGGCGCCAGACCAGCTTCGCCAGTGTCTGGGTCTATCCCGAGGTCGACGACGACATCGAGATCGAGCTCGTCGACAAGGACCTGAGGGTCGACACCTACCGCGCCTCGGGCTCGGGCGGCCAGCACGTCAACAAGACCGACAGCGCCGTGCGCATCACCCACATCCCGTCGGGCATCGCCGTCGCCGTGCAGCAGGAGCGCAGCCAGCACCAGAACCGCGCCAAGGCGCTGCAGATGCTGAAGGCGCGGCTCTACGAGGTCGAGCTGCAGAAGCGCGAGGCCGAGCGGCTGGCGATCGAGGCCAACAAGACCGACATCGGCTGGGGCCACCAGATCCGCTCCTACGTGCTGCAGCCCTACCAGATGGTGAAGGACCTGCGCACCGGCGTGGAACGCTCGGACCCGCAGAAGGTGCTCGACGGGGATCTCGATGAGTTCATGGCGGCGAGCCTGGCGGCGCGGGTGGGCGAGGGTGGGGACAAGGACGCGGCGTAAGCGGCAGCCCTTCGCGCGGGCGGCGTTTGCGCTATACTCGTCACCTTAGCTGGAGGAGCAGCCCATCATGGCCGCCGACACAGAAGCCCTTATTGAGAAGATTCAGGCGTTGCCGAAAGAGCGCATTGCCGAGGTCGAGGATTTCGTGGATTTTCTCGCCGGCAAGGCGCGCCGCCTGGACGCGCTCGATCGGCTGCTGGCGATCGCGCCGGCCTTGGAGGCCGCCGGTGCGCCGCGCCTCACGGAGGAGGAGATCGAAGCCGAAGTGAAGGCGGTGCGCGCAGGGCGGCGGGACCGGATCGGCCGTGCGGATCGTTCTTGATACGAACGTCGTGCTTTCCGCACTGCTGTGGCGCGGCACTCCCTATCGTCTTCTCCAGTCCCTTCGCAGCAGCGAGCATGTGCTGCTCTTCAGCAGCGTCGCCTTGTTGACCGAACTGGCGGAAGTCCTGGTTCGGCCCGTGGCGGCGAGCCACAACCCCCGCAACGATATCGGCCGGCACTTGAACCTGTGGCAGGACGTATTCGCTTTGTCCGTGTAGGGGAGGAGGTCACGCCTGAGATGTGTGGTCTTCATTGGTAGCGAGGGAACGACGGCGTAGGAACATCTGCCATGACTGAAACGCCAATATTTGCCAACCTGGCGGCACTCGAATCTCAGATCGAGGATGCGTTGTAGCGGGGCTGGGTGTCGGTGCCGTTGGAAAAGGACGATACCAACCCGCCAGACCCCAAGCAGCAAGACTCCAAGCAGAAGGATGCCAAGCAGAAGGAGCGGCGCGAGCGGATCAGCCCGGCGACGATCGTTCGCTGGCAGGACACGCGGAACCAGATCTTCGAGGACCATACGAAGGCTGTCATCGCGTCGAACAACAGGATGCAGGCCCCCAAACTGACTCCTGGCAGCCAGCCGTAGCGACTTGAAATAGGATTGCCGAGTCACTGGGCGCGCCGGGCCCTTCTCATGATGGCGCGGTCCCGCCAGTTTCGTTGCGGGGGATAGTCGCGCGCATCGCCCGACATGTCGGGGTTGAACGCTTTGATCACGGAAGGCCCACAGACGTGCTTCTCCGTGAGCGAGACAGTTTTCTGCAAAAGGTAAGCGAGAAGACGCTTAAGCGCTTCGAAGATCTATTCGGGCGAATCAACAAAACTATCTAAGTGTAAGTGGGCGAGCGGACGAGTCCTCCGCGCCGAACGCGCTCAAAGTCTTTTACGCCCAACCTTCACCCCGCCTTTCTCACCGCCCGCGCCACCTCGCCCCATCTCGCCAGGGTCTTGCCGTCGATCTCGCGCCAGTGCGAGGCGAGGTAGATGACCAGCCGCTGGGCGATGCCCTTGTAGCGGGCGATCATCCTGTCGGCGACGTCGTCCCATTTGGCCACCACGGCGAACTGGTCGAGAATCTCGTCGGTGATCAGCGCCTGCGTGCGCGCGTTGTCGTAGGCCCGCAGCGCGTCGCGCAGCCTGTCGCGCATGCCGGTGTGGCCGAGATCGTCGAACTGGAAGGCGTAGTTGGGCGTGGTGCCGTAGAAGCCGATCGTGGTCTTGGCCTCCACGATCGGCTGGGCGCGCTCCTCCGGCGTGTCGCCGGCCGCCACGATTACCGGGATGATCTTGTCGATCGCGCTGGGGTCGCGCCCGGCCCACGCCGCGCCCTCGGCCAGTCCGGGCAGCAGGCGGTGCTTGATGTAGTGCATGGAATGCATGGGGTGCACGTGCACGCCGTCGGCGATCTCGCCCGCGACCCGGACCATGATCGGGCCGACCGCCGAGATGTCGATCTTGACGTCCTCGTAATCGTGCCGCGCCGGCGTCCACTGCTCGGGCAGCAGGCTCAGCTTGTAATAGGGGCCGTCGTGCTGCAGCGGCGCCTCGCGGCGGAAGGCTTTCAGGCAGGCCTTCACCGCCAGCACATAGTCCTTCATCTGCGGCGCGGGCTTGTCGAAGGGGCTGGCGTAGCGCCGCTCGATATGGGCCTTCACCTGGCTGCCGAGGCCCAGGCGGAAGCGGCCCCGGGTATTCTGCGCCAGCTCCCAGGCTATTTCGGCGGAGATCATCGGGCTGCGCGCAAAGGCGATGGCGATGCCGGTCGAGAAATGCAGCGAGGGAGCTGCCAGCGACGCGGCGGCGATGTTCATCCACGGCACCTGGGCGCCTTCGGTGAACAGCATACCGGAGAAGCCCGAGGCCTCCACGCGGCGCGCCAGGTCGGCCACGTTGTCCCAGGTGGTGGCCCGCGTCATGACGTCGAATTCCATGGCCTTCGTCCTCCGGCGGTCGATCCTAACGCGCGGCCGCGTCATATACATCCGCCCACTCGGCCTTGACGCACCGCGCCGACCCTGCAACCCATGGTGGGTGGACGCCCTTGGTGCGCACGCCCTATACCATCCCGTCATTTCGGCGCGTCAACAACGGAGGGGGCGATGGCGAAGCAGACGAAACGACCGCTCCGCCGCCTGAGCGAGGAGCAACGGCCTTACGTTGGGAAGGACATCGCACCACCGGCCGAGCGTGTGCAGACGGCCAAGCTGGTCAAGACCGGTCGCAGCCAGGCTGTGCGCCTGCCCAAGGAGTTCCGCTTCGAGGGCGACGAAGTCTATGTAAAGCGCCAGGGCGACTCGGTCCTCCTGACGCCGAAAAGCCCGCGGAAGAAGGGCTCCTGGAAGGATCTACTCGACGCGCTCGATTCCTTCGATCCGAAGTTTCGGTTCGAGCGCAACCAGCCGCCGCTGCAGGTCCGGAAATCGATCGAGGACCTCTTCGCGCCACGCCGCCCTAAGTCGAAGAGACGCAAGTGAGGATCCTTCTCGACACCGACGTCACGTCCACCATCTTCTGGCATCGCGATGAACAGGTCCGGCGCCGGTTCCTCGCCCATGCGGCGGGAGAGGTCGGCGTATCGGCAATAACGGCGGCGGAATTGCTGTATGGAGCGGCGCTCAAGGCGTCGGAACAAAGCGCCGTCGAGAGGGCGCTGGCCGCCATGGTGATCGCGCCGTTCGACCTTCGTGCGGCGCGCGCCTACGGTGAGGTTCGCGCGGCGCTTCGGCGGAAAGGCACGCCGATCGGCGGCAACGACATGTTGATCGCCGCCCACGCGATCGCGCTCAATGTCCCTCTGGCCACCAACAACCTCCGCGAATTCCGCCGCGTGCCGGGCTTGCGGGTCGAAAACTGGCTGACATGACCCCAGCCACCTCGGGTTCGGGCGGCCAGCACGTCAACAAGACCGACCATCGGCCGTGCGCATCACCCATAGCCGCTATGACGTCGGCTTGCTCTTGTCGGCACGAAGCCGGTCGAGCGTAGCTCGGTCCGTGTTTCCTGTCGGGGCGACGGCTCTTGCTGCCTCGTAACGCTTGATGGCGGCGGTCGTTTGCGGCCCCGCAATTCCATCGACAATGCCCGGGCTATATCCGAAAGCCTTCAAGCGAGATTGAACCTCCTGAACTTCGCCCGGCGTCAGCGCCCTGGCCTTGGCTGCGGCCGTCGGGTTGGGGGCTGTCCTGTAGGCCGCGGCATCCCAGCTCGAGGCCGGCGCATCCGCCGCGGCACGCAACGGTGGGCCGTACGACAGGCCGCCTTCGCCCACCGAGCGGTAGGGTTCGCTGTAGTTCACCTGGTAGGGGTCGTGATCGCCGACGCGGTCGTTGCAGATCTTCTGGCCGCGCAGGATGCGCCACATTGCGCAGTCCTTCGTGGACACCATCGATATCAAGTGGTCGGTCGCGGTTTTGCCGGTGCCCGCCAGCGAGACACCGTCGGCGCCGTAGCTCATCACCGTCAACGCGATCGGCGCCGCGCAGCCCGCGCCCAGCAAGGAGGCGCCGAGGACGACGGGGAGCACCAGGAGGGAGAGCCGGGGGAAGCTCATGTTCTTCCTTATGAAAGCAAAATGACCGATCAAATGACTTGATCTCATTGATGTGGCTCGAAGGTGCCCGGCTTCTGGGCGCGCGAGAGCACGAGAATTCGAGTCTCTGAAGTGTACGCGGAAGCGCTGCCCGCCATCCCCGCCCATCGATGTGGTGGGTCCGTGGGGCACAGTGACAGTAAACAGAGGGGAAAGTCGCCTCATCAAACGGCCTAGGCCGTCATAGGAGCCCAATCCGGCTAGTGCCTCGGTGTCGCCGCCAATCGCTCTTTGAAGCGCCTGACGACTTTGTCGATCATCTCTTTATCGGAGGCGGTCGATCGGGCGTTCAGTCGCTCTACGATCCGCTTGAGATCAGCCGCGACCGGATCGACTTGAAACCTGACGCCTCGCAGGTACGCCTCGATTCGGAGGTCGTGAAAATTGACCTCGTGATCGTCATCCCGGCGACACTCGACTCCGCGGACCACATCGGCCCAGACAAGGTTCAGCGCTTCGACCGTCCAGCCGGCGAGCGGCCGTCCTCGCATGAGGTACCAGCGCGCATATTCCATTTCCTGGTCGGCCAGCGCGGCCACGTAGAACCTCATCGTTTCGCGGCTGATCTCGCAGCGCCTAGCCATGCCGTGCTCCGTTGCGGGCGGCATGGTTCAACGGCCGTCCCCGACGGTCGCGCGACGGTCGGCGCGCGGCTGAGTTCCGCTGACGCGGATCGATCGGCGCCACGACGACCTCGTCCACCAGCTCCAGCCCGCGATAGAGGATGCGGATGGCGGCGGCGTCGGGATTGAAGGTCCGTGGCATCGGCTCGTGGCGCCGTATGCGCTTTTCCCGGAAGTCGGCCATGTTGACGGCGTGCGTGCCGAGGAAGAGGTGGTCGGGGTTCACGCAGCGCCGCTCGTCGCAGCGATGGCAGAGGAACATGCCCGGCGGGATCGGCCCATGCGCCGTGGTCCAGGCCCAGCGGTGGGCGAGCCAGCTGCGCTTGAGGAAACGAATGTGGCCGTAGCCGGCGGCGGTGGGCGGACCCTGCCAGATCAGGCAGCCGCTGATCGGGTCCGGCCTGGTGTGGTGGGCGAGGCGCTGCTCGGCCGACCAGGCTTTGCGGCAGCGCGGGCGATAGTGTTTCGTCATTGGCCGATACATCCGCCCGAGCGGGCGGAATCGACGATTATGGTCCTTAGCCCCGATGCTAGCGCTGCCGTCGTAGGGCTGCGAGAGCGCCGGGACGTGGACGAACGGCTTCAGGAAGGCGATCATCGGCGAATGCCAGAGGAACCCATGGCCCCTTCGGACAAGTTGCTCACGCGCGCCCGCCGCACGCGACGCAACGTGACAAAGGCCGCCGTGATCGCGCTGGGAGCCCTGCTGGGGCTGGCGGCCCGGCCCAAACCGGCGTCGGCATTCTTTCATCACGGCCCCGACCACAAACCGTGCTTTCTGCGTGGCGCCAGGATCCGGACCGCCGTGGGCAATCGCCCCGTCGAAGAGCTCGCGGTCGGGGATTTCGTGCCGACGCACTTCGGCGGGATGCGCGCGATCAGGCGGATCGCCAGCCACGATTTCACCAGGAGCGGTCGCGGCATGCCCTGGCCCCGCGAGGCGCGGCCGGTACGCATTGCGCGCTCGGCACTGGGCGAGGGCATCCCCCATGCCGTCCTTTACCTGACGGGCTCGCACGCGCTGTTGATCGACGGCGTGCTGGTGCGCGCGGGCGATCTGTTGAATGGCACGACGATCACGCTCGACGACGCCGAGAGCTTCGACAGGCTGGAATACTTCCACATCGAGCTGGAAGAGCACGATGTGCTGGAGGCCGAGGGGGCTGCCTGCGAATCGTTGCTGACGGGGGCGCCGTGCGTGCCGGTGCTGAGCTTCAACGGCCGGCGCAACGAGGTGAAGTCACGGCTGCGCAGCGCGCTTTCGCTGGTCGCCGACCGGCGTCAGCCGCTCGACGTCATTCGCGACCGGCTCGAGGAGCGCGCTCTCAGTACGGTTTGAGGTGCAGCTTCACCAACAGCAGCAGGACCGAGGCCGCGATCAGCACGAGCAGGGTGAGGCTGGAGCCGATCGCACGGCAGGACTTGAAATAGCCCAGCATGCCGGCGGCCTGCAGGAGGCGGCTGGCCAGCAGCACGACCGACAAAGCGGCCACGGTGCGATAGCCGTAAAAATCGTCGAGCATGTCGATCAGGATCAGGCTGAGCGGCACGAACTCGATGAAATTGGCCTGGGCGCGCATGGCGGCCAGCATTTCGGGATCGCCGCCGTCGCCCAACGAGATCTTCTTGCGACGCCGCGTGAGCGAGACATTCACCGACAGGGCCACCAGCAACAGGCCGAGCAGGGCCGCGCAGACCACGAAAATGCTCATCGATCAAGTCTCCCCTAGAGTCGGCGGGAGTGTATGACCATATGCGCGCCGCGCAAACAGCGGCCTCTAGCCGTCCGAACCCGCCACTGCTGCGTCCTCGTTTGCCGCGGCCGACGGCGCGCGCGACCGCCACCAGGCCTCGGCGACCATGCCCGCGATCATCGCCAGGACGAAGCCGACCACGCGCGGCGAGAGGCTGGCGAGATTTTCCAGCGCCGGGCCGGGACATAGTCCCGCGAGGCCCCAGCCGACGCCGAACAATAAAGAACCCACCACCAGCGGCCGGTCGATGTCGGTCCGCGTCGGCCAGAGATATTGCGCGGCAAACAGCGGCGCGCCGCGTCGCCGCGCCAGGGCGAAGCCGGCGGCCGACACGGCGAGTGCTCCTGCCATCACGAAGGCGAGCGTGGGATCCCAGCGGCCCAGCACGTCGAGGAAGCCCAGGACTTTTGCCGGCTGCGTCATGCCGGAGATCAGCAGGCCGGCGCCGAAGACGAGACCGCACAGGAGGCTTGCCAGAACTTGCATGGCTTAGCCTCCTGTGACGTGACGGACGATCGCCACCACGACCGCGGCGCTCGCCATGAAGACGACGGTGGCCACGATCGAGCGCGCCGACAGGCGGGCCATGCCGCAGACGCCGTGCCCCGACGTGCAGCCGCCGCCCAGCCGCGCGCCGAACCCGACCAGCAGGCCGGACGCCACGATCACCAGCCAGCTCGCCGGCATCTGCGCTTCGTGCAGCGGGCGGCCAATCAGGGCCATCGCCAGCGGCGCTCCGATCAGCCCGGCCAGGAAGGCGAGCCGCCACGCCTTGTCGCCGGCGGCCAACGACAGGGCGCCGCCCAGGATGCCGCTGATGCCGGCGATGCGGCCGATCAAGGCCATCAGCAGCACCGAGGCAAGCCCGATCAGACAACCGCCCAGCAGGGCCGAAACAGGATCGAAGGCCGCCATCGATTATCCTCCCGCGTGTTGCGTTGCCCGGCCGAGGCTGGCGGAAAATTCGACCGGCCGCTATAGGGGACAGCATGAACGGATTTCTGTGGGCCGCGGCGGTGTGTGTCGTCCTGGCGGCCGGGTTGCCGGCAGCGGCGGCGTTCGTCCAGTCGAGGCCGAACAGCGACGGCGGCAATACCGGCGCCGTCGTGGGCTTCGTGACCCTGGTCGTCTTCAGCGTTCTCACCGTCGCGCTGGCCGTGGTCGGCCTGGTGCTGAAGCTGCTCTAAGCCCGCCCCAGCGTCAGTCCACCAGCTCGTACTCGCTGCGCGCCCGATCGACGATCTTGACCAGCGTGCCATAGCCGCCCGACGGCAGGCCCGGGAAGCCGTGGACCGTCCAGTTGGGCGCACCGGCCCGTGTCGCCCGCGTGAGGTGCGGGCGCGGCGCCGTGCAGCCGCTGAATTTCTCGTCGCGCGCGATGAGACGGGCGATGCGTTCCTGCAGCTCAGCCTGGATCTCGTCCGCCGTCGCCCGCGTCTTGATCGCGATGTTCGGACGGTCGTCGTTGACGAACATGTCGGGCATGGAAAGGATTCCTCACAGGGGTACGCTCGCCCCCACGAGGAGGCGCTGTCTTCAGTACGGACTGAATAGGGCAAGCGTGCCCTTGTCGGGGAGGACTAGCGTTTGGCCGCGCCGCGGCCAAATCGCACAGCTGTCGCAGGGCATTGTCTGCACAGGCCGTGCGGGCACGGCTCAGTTATGCAGCGCGGTTCAGACGAGCGGCATCACCTCGGCGGCGAAGCGTTGCAGGCGCTCGATGCTGCCGGCGATGCTCTCGCCGCGGAAGTCGAAGACCAGCTCGTGCACGCCGATCGCAGCGAACGAACGGATGTCGCCGGCGATCTCGTCGGCGCTGCCGGAGAAGCTGCGACGCGTGCCGTCGCGATCCGGGATGCCGGTGTCGTAGAGCGGCGCCTTGTAGGAGATGTGCAGCTTCGAAAAATCGCGGCCCTCGGCTTCCGTCATTTGCTTCAGCGTCTGCAAGTGCGCGCGCATTTCCTGCGGCGGCAGCGGCGAGGCAGCGATCGCGCCGACCGGGTGCCAGCCGTCGCCGTGCTTGGCGGTACGGCGCAGCGCGGCGCGCG
Source organism: Rhodospirillales bacterium (assembly GCA_003153415.1). Classification (GTDB taxonomy): domain Bacteria; phylum Pseudomonadota; class Alphaproteobacteria; order Reyranellales; family Reyranellaceae; genus Reyranella. The sequence continues at coordinate 17,748 of PLYQ01000074.1, forward strand.
AGTGGCCGCCGACCCAGATCGGCGGATGCGGCTTCTGCAGCGGCAAGGGCTCGGAGCGGATGTCGGTATAGGAATAGAATTTGCCGGTGAAGCTGGCGGGCGATCGGGTCCACAGCTGCTTGAAGATTGTGATCCATTCGTCGGTCACCGCGCCGCGCTTGTCGAAGTCGGGGCTGTGCAGTGCCTCGAATTCCTCTTTCAACCAGCCGACGCCGACGCCCAGCGTCACGCGGCCGCCGCTCAGCACATCGAGCGAGGCCACCATCTTGGCCGTCAGCACCGGATTGCGATAAGGCAGCACCAGCACGGACGTGACGAGCCGCAGATTCTCCGTGGCGCCGGCCACCACGCCCAGGATGGAAAAGGTTTCCAGCGCATCGCCGCTGCCGGGATGCTTGTGGTCCAGCGTGTAGGGATATGCCGACGCACTTTCGACCGGGAAGACGATGTGGTCGGCGATCATGGCCGAGTGCAGGCCCAGGCGCTCGCCTTCGCGCGCGAGCGCCAGCACGCCGGCGCGCGTGGCGGTCGGGCCGCGGGTGGGGAGGTAGAAGCCGTAGCGCATCGACGTGACAATGCCCTGAGGGTAAGCTCGTGGCAAAAGATAACGTGGGAGGGTGTCGTGCTGAAGGTCATCCGAGCTGCGCTCTCGGCGGTGGCGGCGCTTGCCGCGGTTTTGCTTTTGCCGCCGGCCGAAGCGCTGGCGCAGGCCTATCCATCCAAGCCGATCAGGTTCGTCATCCCGTTCGGGGCGGGGTCGGCCAGCGACGCGCTGGCCCGCATTGCCGGCCAGGAGCTGGAGCAGTTGCTCGGCCAGCCCATCATCGTGATCCAGAAGCCGGGCGCCGACGGCGCGATCGCGGCCAGCGAGGTCAAGCGCTCCGCGCCCGACGGCTACACCTTCCTGTTCGGCACCAACAGCCCGCTCGCGGTGGTGCCGAACATGCAGATCGACCCGCCGTACAACGTCGTCGCCGATTTCGCGCCGGTCACCTTTCTCGGCGAAAACACCTTCTTCATCGTCGTTCATCCGTCGCTGCCGGTGAAATCACTTGCCGAGCTCATGGCTTTCGCCAACGCCAGTCCGAAGCCGCTGAATTATGCCGCGGGCAACACCTATGCCCTGGTCTCGATGGCCATGCTGGCGGCGAACAACCGCATCGAGCTCGAGGCGGTGCGTTACAAATCGGAGCCCGATGCGATGACCGACCTGCTGTCGTGTCGGGTTCAGCTCATGAACGGCACCACGACATCGGTCGCCTCGCACGTAAAGGCGGGCAAGCTCCGCGCACTCGCCACGATGTTCGCCGAGCGCAGCCCGCTGATGCCCGAGGTTCCCTCGATCGTCGAGGCGGGCCAGCGCACGCTCCCGATCGGCCCGTGGTTTGCGCTTGTGGGGCCCGCCGGCCTGTCGCCCGAGATCGTCGGCGCCATGAACAAGGCGATGGTTGCCGTTCTTGCGAAGCCCACGGTGAGGGAGCAGATGCTGAAGCACGGCTTCCTCCCGCGGTCATCGACGCCCCAGGAGCTGGCGGCCTATCTGAAAGACCAACTCGCGATCTGGAAGACTGCGCTCAGAGCCGCCGGACTGGAGCCGCAATAAGACTGGGCTGCGATGACGGCGTCACGCGGCGTTCAATGACCTGATCCTGACGACGCGCTGTTTTTCTCCTCGTAGCAGCACGCCTTCGCGCTGAGGGTCGGACCACGGCGTCTGGTCGGCCGGCTCCGACGCGTCCTCGGGATAGGCCCGCGCGTGAGCGATGCGTTGCAGCCAGTCGCGGGCCTCGCGCAGGCTCTTGAACAGGCTGATCGGCCCTTCGCCTTTGGTCAGCTCGGCAAAAGCCTGGGCAAAGCTGCCGCGGCTGGGATCGATGATGAAGGCCACGGGCCCGCGCTTTTCTTTTGCATCGCCGCGCAACAGGGCGGCGAGCCGCGCGACCTGTTCAGGGGTCCACTCGGTGCTGGCGCCGGCACCTTCGACGATCTTGGCAAAGCTGCGGACGTTGGCATCGGCCAGCTGTTGGGCCACGCCGCACACTTCGTCCGGGCTTACCTGTCCGCGTGCCACGATGGTGACGGTGCGATGCAGCTTGGAGATCTCGATATAGATGGGCATGTCTCGACGATAGCATGGACGAGCCCCCTCAAGACGCTCGTTTTTGTATCAGCGGCCGGCGCCGTTTGGCCTTAAGGTCGGCCATGCGGCGTCGTCTGAGCCTCGCTCACCGCGCCCGCCGGCGGGAACAGAACATGCGTTCAGCGTTACTAAGCTATGCGTGCCTACAGCGCCCTCTTTTTTCTCTGCGTCGGCGCTCTGGTCGTGGTGACGCTCATGGCCAATGCCCTGGAACAACGGGCGAGGATCATGGAACAGCGCGCTGAAGAGGCCCAGCGACCAAACCTGAATCCGCAATGAGCGTTCTCGAACAGGCCGCGGATGAGGTCTTATGGATTGCCGGCGCTCACTAGCCGGGGTGACAATGACGGCATGACATCGCGTCGTGCACTTCTTCTCAAGGCTGCTGCCGCTTCGTTGGCTTTCCCGGTAACCGTCGTCCGGGCTCAGGGCGCGTGGCCCAACCGGCCGATCCGCTGCATCGTGCCGCTGCCGCCCGGCGGCGGTACCGATGCGATTGCGCGACGAGCCATGCAGCGCCTGAGCGATGCGCTGGGTGTGCCGGTGGTGGTCGACAACAAGGTGGGCGCCGGCGGCACGATCGGCAGCGAGATCGTGGCCCAGGCCGCACCCGACGGCTACTCGCTGGGCATCGCCACCGCCAGCAGCCATGCCGCGGCACGGCCGCGCTGCGCACCATGGACGTCGAGCCGGTCATGTCGACACCCGACGACTTCGCGCGCACCATGGCGAAGACGCGCGACCTGCGCGCGCTGGCCGACCGCCTCGGCATCAAGCCGACGGAGTAATCTCCGCGCTTAGCCGAGGGGTCTGTTTTCTTGTCGGACAAAAAGAGACCCCTCGGTTACGCTCGGGGTGACGGTAGATAGAGGGGACATTCCCATGGACGGCAGCACCAACCGGTCTTTCGAGGTCAACGAACTGGCGCCCGATCCCAAGGTCTCGTTCGATCCCAAGATCGTCAAAAGCTACGTCACCTACGCCCATCGCCTGGCGGCGCGCGGGCTGGTGAATTCGAGCGTCGGCGGCATGGTGATCCGCGCGGCCCATCCCGATTACGAGCACGGCGTGTGCTACGCCAAGCCGCAAGGCGTCAGCCTCGAGGAGGTCGAGGCCGAGGACCTGGTGATCACCGACATTCCCTGGGGCCGTATCCTCGCAGGCGAGCGGGCGACGACCGTGGGCCACCAGATGAACCGCGAGANNCCTACGGCTACCTGATGCAGAAGCCGGCGCAGTACCTGCCAGCCAGCATCAACGTCGAGGAGGACGTGTCGCCGATCAAGACGTTCATCCAGAACACCAACTGCATCATCATGAAGCGGCACGGCTTCACCGTGCTCGGCCGCACGGTGTCGGAGGCCTACCACCGGACCTGCGTGCTCGTGAGTGAGATCAAGCGCAACATCATCGTCGAGCAGCTGTGCGCGGCCAACGGCAAGACGCCGGAATACATCACCGACGCCGAGCTGGCGCATATGTACACGCACGGCGATGCGGTGATGTATCCCAAGCTGGTCAAAAAGACGGACTGACTCTCAGAAGCCGCCGTCGCAGGCGTTCGCGTCGGGCGGACGATGGGCCGACACGAGCAGCTCGGCCGCCTCGTGGTCGCGTTCGCGGAGGGATGCCGCCACTTGCCTACGGAAGCGCTCGAGATCGGCGCCGGCGAGCTGGCTGCGCCGCGTCGCGGGGTGGTTGTCGGGATTAGCTGGCCGGCCGTCGCTCAGCAGTTCGAAATGCAGATGCGCGCCGGTCGAGCGGCCAGTGTTGCCGACAAATCCGATCAGCTCGCCCTTCGCCACCATCGAACCAGGCGCCATGCCGGGCGCGAAGCCCGAGAGATGGCCATAAACGGTGGTGAGTTTGCCGGCGTGCTTGATGCGGACCCAGTTGCCGTAGCGGCCGTTCGGTCCGGCGCCGATCACTGCGCCGTCTGACGCGGCGTAGACTGGTGTCCCGGTATTCGCCACCAGGTCGATTCCCTCATGCATGAAGAGCTTGCGCGGAGCGGGCGGCGGCGCGACGACGACAACGACAGGCTCGGCAGCTTTGGCGGCCTCTTCACGCTCGATCCGCAGGGCCTCGTCTTTTTTCCTGCGGGCGCGTGCCCGGCGCTCGGCCATGACACGGTCGAGATCGGAATTCAGGCCAGGGTCGAGGCCGACGCGCGCATTGCCCAACTGTCCGTCGGTGCCGAAGCCGGCGCGCGCACGGGCGATCTCGCGCTCTTCCCGCGCGATCGTCGCTTTTTCCTCCGGTGAGGGTTCCGGCGGCGGTACCGCGGCGGCCGGCTCGCTCGGCGGCGTCATGCCCGCCAGCGGTCCCGGGGGATGGTCGAGCGGATCGGCACGCCAACCGAAGCCCGAGGAGACGGTAATGGTGTCGAGCGGCAGGCGGATCGTCGGCGGCGATGCGGCCAGCCCACTTGGCAGCCAGAACTGTTCGACGCCGTCGCGGCTGCGGAAGCGATGCACGGCGATCGTGCCCTTGGTCGCCGTCTTGAGTTCCAACCACATGACGCGGCCGACGCCGATCGGTTGGCCCTCGATCGTGAAGGTCTGTTCGTAGCGCACATGAAAGCGATCGCCGTTCCTGAGCTCGCGCTCGAGATCGATCGCAGTGCCGAGCGCGCGCAACGGCTCCAGCATGGTCGCGGTCGGGACGCCCGCGGCCGCCACGGAATCGGCAAGCGAACCCGTAACCGTGCCGCTGACGCTCAACTGGCGGGTGAAGGGCAGGTGGGCCGGCGCAAGGGTGGATTCATCGGCACCCAGCAGGCGTTCGGCCGCGACCGTCGCTTCGTCGACAGAATCCGCGCCGTCGGCCATAGCCGGCGACCCCAATCCCAACGACAAAACAACGGCAAGCCCAGCCCCGAGCGTGCGCCTTCCCATAAGGGGCTTTTACACAAATTGCAGTGACGGGAATATGGCAGGTATGTGCGCAAATCAGCGCACCGCGGCCCGTACCATATCGGCGCACTTCTCGCCGATCATGATCGAGGGCGCGTTGGTGTTGCCGGCCACGATGGTGGGCATAATCGAGGCGTCGGCCACCCGCAGCGCGCCGACGCCATGGACCCTGAGCTGGGGGTCGACCACGGCATCGGTCTCGCGGCCCATGCGGCAAGTGCCCACGGGATGCAGGTTGGAGACGCCGGTGGCGCGCAGGTAATCCCTCAGCTCGGCCTCGCCGGTGACCGCCGGTCCGGGCAGGATCTCTTCGACGACGAAAGGTTTCAGCGCTGCCTGGCTGCCGATCTCGCGGCAGATGCGCATGCCCTGCATCATGGCGTTCCAGTCGTTGGTGCTCTTCAGGAAGTTGAACCGGATCTCAGGTGCGGCCAATGGATCGGCGGATTTCAGCCGTACGGTGCCGCGTCCGTCGGGCCGGAGATGCACCGGGCTGAGGCCAAAGGCCGAGAAGGGCTGCGCCACCACGCCGTGGCGGTCTCGGGTCTTGATCGCCCAGGCGAACATGTTGATCTGCAGGTCCGGCCGTTCGAAGCGCTTGTCGCTGCGCACCAGCGCGCCGACATAGAGTCCCATGCTGGCGAGCGGCCCGGTACGGCCCAAGGCGTACTGGGCGCCCGCTATGACGCGGCGCGCAAAACTGTTCACCAGGTCGTTCATGGTGACCGGTTGCGAACAGCGGTAGGCGACGTAGGTGTTGAAGTGATCGTGCAGATGGCTGCCGACGCCCGGCATGTCCTTGATCACCTTGATGCCGTGTTGCTGCAGATGCGCCGCAGGGCCGAGGCCGGACAGCATCAGGAGCTGCGGCGAGCCGTAGACGCCGCCCGACACAATCACCTCGCGCGTCGCCCGCGCGGATGTGAGCCCCGCAGGTGTGCGGTACTCGACGCCGACGGCGCGGCCGTTTTCGATCAGCACGCGGGTGGCGTGCGCCCGCGTGGCGATCGTGAGGTTCTTGCGCTTGCGGAGATAGGCTCGCGCGCTCGACCAGCGCCGCGCCTTGTTGATGGTGGTCTGGTAGTAGCCGACGCCTTCCTGCGTGGCACCATTGAAGTCGGGATTGGCCGGGATGCCGGCCTGCACGGCGGCATCATGCATCGCCTTGGCCAGCGTCGGCTGCCAGCGATGGTCGCTTACCTTCAGCGGCCCGCCGGTGCCGTGGAACTCGTCGCCGCCGCGCACATTGTCCTCGGCCTTCTTGAAGTAGGGCAGCACGGAGGCGTAATCCCAGCCCTCGCAGCCACGCTGGCGCCATTCGTCGTAGTCGGCGGCGTTGCCGCGCATGTAGACCATGCCGTTGATCGAGCTGGTGCCGCCCAGCACCTTGCCACGCGGCTGGTACATGATGCGGTCGTTGAGTTCGGGCTCCGGCTCCGAATCGAACATCCAGTTGACCTTCGGATTGTTGAAGGTCTTGTGGTAGCCGAGCGGGATGTGAATCCACGGATAGGTGTCGCTGGGACCGGCTTCGAGCAGAAGCACCGAAAAGCGGCCGTCCTCGCTCAGCCGTCCAGCGACGGCGCAACCGGCGGAGCCGGCGCCGGTGACGATGAAATCGTAGGAAGCCTCGTTCTGCATGCCGCAGAGCGTAGAGAGATTCGATCCCAGACGCGACCGGTCGATGCGCGACTGGTCGCTCTGCGACAGGTTATTGCGCGACTGGTCACGCAATAACTGGTCGATTTTCTCCCCAGCGAAATTGGGGAAGAAACGACGCTAGAGCGAGGGCCGCCGCAACGCGGCGGATTTGAAGCGCAGTCAGGCGTCGTCGGTTACCGGCGCGGCGCTGCCGCAGGACAGGCAGCGCACGCTGGCCGCGCCGCGCAACCGCCTGCAACCCGGGCAGAAGCCGATCGCGAATTTCGCGATGTCGGGCAACAGGCGGTCGCGCGGCCGGTCAGGTGTGGCAAACAGGTGCTGCACGAAGGCCGACCATGCAAGGCGCATGGTCGCCAATGTATCACCGTGTATTACCGTTGCGACATAAGCGCTGGTCAGCGCTTCAGCTTGACGGGGCGCGGGGTGATCAGCTCGCCCCGGCTGTCATACACGTTGCCGAACTCGTCATAGATGAAGGTCCGGCTCGATTGATCCGACTTCACAGGTGTCATCGCCTGCTGCCGGTCGGATTGCGGCGGCACGGTGGTGATGCTCTGCGCCATCGCAGCAGGCGCCGAGAGGGTGAGCACACAGGCGATGATCGTCGATGTCCTAAGCATGACGTTCTCCTTTGTGTCGATAGTGGAGAAAAACGCCGCACGCCGGCGAAGGTTGCCGTGCTATTTCTGCAGTTAAATCAATGCCTTGCGGCTGCGTTCACACCACCGCAGCCGCCCGCTGGCGCCTCAGGCGCTTAGTCCGCAGCCTTCGCCATCGGCTCCAGCGCCTCCAGCACCTTGGGCGGCGACATCGGCAGGCTGTGGAAGCGGATGCCGAGCGCGTCGTGGACGGCGTTGGAGACGGCCGCCATCACCGGCACCAGCGGCACCTCGCCGACACCGCGCACGCCCTGCGGATGCTTCGGGTTGGGGACCTCGATCATCACTGCATCGAGCATCGGCAGGTCCGAGGTGACGGGCATGCGATAGTCGAGGAAGCCTGCGTTATCGAGCCGGCCGTTCTTGTCGTAGATGTACTCCTCGCTCAGCGCCCAGCCGATGCCTTGCGCGACGCCGCCCTGCATCTGGCCCTCGACGTAGTCGGGATGGATCGCCCGGCCGACATCCTGGAAGGCCGTGTAGCGCACGACCCAGACGCGGCCGGTGTCACGGTCGACCTCGACGTCGCAGATATGCGTGCCGAAGCCGCCCTCGGCGCCGGCGGTGTTGACCGACGCGCCGCCTCCGATCGGCCCGCCGGTGGCGCTGGCCTGGGCGGCGAGCTGGGCGAGCGACAGCGGATCGAACTTGCCGGCATTGTCGCCGGCCGGCTTGGCCTCGCCGTTGTCCCAGGTGACGGCGTCGGGATCGATCTTCCAGAGCTTGGCGGCGCGCTGGCGCAAGGAGGCGATGACCTTCTCCGCCGCTTGCGTCACCACAATGGCCGACGCGAAGGTGACGCGGCTGCCGCCGGTCAGGTTCGAAAAGCCGATGCTGCTGGTGTCGCCGATCAGCACCTGCACCTTGGCGTGGTCGATGCCCAGGATCTCGGCCGCGATGTTGGCGGTCGAAGCGCGGCTGCCGCCGATGTCGGGATGGCCGGTCATCACCACGACCGTTCCGTCCTCGTTGATGCTCATCTGGGCGCTCGATTCGCCGCCGGCGTTGAACCAGTAGCCCGACGCCACGCCGCGGCCCTGGTTGGGCTTGAGCGGCGCCTTGTAGTGCGGATGCACCATCGCCTGCTTCAGCGTCTCCTCATAGCCCATGACCGGATAGACCGGACCGTGCACTGCCTTGGTGCCCTGCTTGGCGGCGTTCTTCAGCCTGAGCTGGAGAGGATCCATCTTCAGCTTCTCGGCCAGCTCGTCCAGCACGCACTCGACGGCATAGGCACCGATCGGCGCGCCGGGCGCGCGGTAGGCCGCGACCTTCGAGCGGTTGGAGACGACGTCGAAGCCCCGGGTGTGGGCGTTCGCGATGTTGTAGGGCCCGAAGGCGCAGCCGGCGGCGCCGCGAATCGGCGAGCCGGGGAAGGCGCCGGCCTGCAGCCAATAGGTGCCCTGGCCGGCGACGAGCGTGCCGTCCTTCTTGGCGCCGATCTTGACCTTGCTTACCGAGCCCGAGGTCGGGCCCGAGGCGCGGAACACTTCCTCGCGGCTCATCACCATCTTGACCGGCTTGCCCGACTTTTTGGCCAGCACTAGCGCCAGCGGCTCGAGGTAGATGATGGTCTTGCCGCCGAAGCCGCCGCCGATCTCGGCCGGGATGGCGCGGATGTCGCTCTGCTGCATGCCCGTCAGGAGCGCGGACATGGCGCGGACCATGAACTGGCCCTGGCTCGAGCTCCAGATCGTAGCCTTGCCGTCGGTGACACTGACCAGACAGGCATGCGGCTCGATATAGCCCTGGTGCACGGCCTCGGTCTTGAAGCTGCGCTCGACGATCACGTCGGCTTCCTTGAAGCCGGCTTCGACGTCGCCTACCTTGTGTTCAAGCGTGCCGGCTATATTGGAGGGCTTACCTTCAAATTTGACGTGATCGTGAAGGATCGGAGCGCCGGGCTTCATCGCGTCCTCGACGTCGATCGCCCAGGGCAGCACTTCGTACTCGACCTCGATCAGCTTCAGCGCCTGCGCCGCGATGATCTCCGATGTGGCGGCGACGGCGGCCACCGGATGGCCGTGGAACAACGCCTTGTCGCGCGCCATTACGTTGCGGCACATCCAGCGCATATCCTGGATGCCCAGCATCACCGGGCCCTTGTCGATTGGGAAATCGATAATGTCCTTGGACGTCATGACCGCCTTGACGCCCGGGAACGCCTCGGCCTTCGAGGTGTCGATCCTCTTGATGCGGGCATGGGCGTGCGGGCTGCGCAGGACCTTGCCCCAGATCATGCCTGGCATGTTGGTGTCGGCGGCGTAGGCTGCCCGGCCCGTGACCTTGTCCGCGCCGTCCGGCCGGGGGGTGCGCTTGCCGATCCACTTGTGGTCTGGATTGTCGGTGGTCATGGCGGTTCGTCCTGTTCGGTTCGATGAGGTTGATCTGAGGAGGACAGCGTAGGGCAGGCCGCGGGCTGGCAGCAAGAGGAGTATGGGCGTAGCCTAAGAAGTATCACCATGCGCCCGCTTTTCCTGACCGTCCTGTTGGCCGCTTTGGTCCTTGCCATCCCGGCAACGGCCGGCCCGCTAGAAGACGGCTTGGCGCGTTTCGAGGAAGGCGACTACGTGTCCGCCCTGCGCCTGCTCGAACCGCTGGCGGCCGCTGGCAACGCCGAAGCTCAGGCAAGGGTCGGACGCATGTACACCGGGGCCAAGGGAGTGCAGGGCGACTACGCGCGCGCCTTGGGCTGGCTCGGCAAGGCCGCCGAGCAGGGCAACGCCAATGCCCAGGAAGCACTGGGCGCGATGTACCTGCGCGGCATGGGCGTTCGGGCGGACGAGGTGGCCGCCTTGTCTTGGTATCGCAAGGCCGCCGAGCAGGGCAACGCCGATGCCCAGGAACGCGTCGGCATGATGTACCAGAACGGCATCGGCGTGCCGCGCGATTCCGCCACGGCAAAAATCTGGTATCGCAAGGCCGCAGCGCAGGGCAACGCCCGTTTTGCGCGCGGCGACTATGCGGCGGCCTTTCGCTTGCTCGAGCCGCTGGCGACGCAGGGCGATGCCGAGGCCCAGGTCAAGCTCGGGCGCATGTACGAGCGCGGCTTGAGCGTGCAGCAGAATTACGTCACCGCCATGGGCTGGTACCGCATGGCGGCCGAGCTGGGCAATGGCGATGCCCGGGAAGCGCTCGGCACGCTCTACCAGTTCGGACGCGGCGTGCCGCAGGACTATGCGGCCGCCATCGGCTGGTACGAAAAGGCCATCGCGCAGGGCAACGCCGCCGCCCAGGAACAACTCGGCACGATGTATCTGAACGGAAGGGGCGTGGGGCAGGATTACGGCGCGGCCCTCGACTTATTCCGCAAAGCTGGCGATCGGGGCAACGCGGCTGCCCAGGAAAAGCTCGCGATGATGTACCAGCTCGGCAAAGGCGTGCCGGAGGACGAGGCGGCCGCCCTGAAGTGGTATCGCAGGGCCGCCGATCGGGGCAACGCCGAAGCACAGGACAAACTCGGAACGATGTACCAGCTCGGCAAGGGCGTGGCGCAGGACAGCGACATGGCACGGCAGTGGTATCGCCGGGCCGCCGAGCAGGGCAACGCTCACGCCGAGGCAACCCTTTGGCAAATGTACGACGGCGGCCAGGGCACGCTGGCCGAAGTCTTCGAGTGGAACAAGAGCCTCGCCGAGCAGGGCAAGGCCCGGTCGCAGCGCGGGCTCGGGCGCATGTACGAATTGGGCAACGGCGTGCCGCGCGACTACAGGGCGGCGGCGACGTGGTATTTCAAGGCCGCCGAACAGGGCGACGTCGATGCCCAGCTCTATCTCGCGGCGCTGTTCCGGCTCGGCCAGGGCGTACGGCAGGATTTCGTCGAGGCACACAAATGGTACAGGGCGGCGGCGTTGGGCACTGGTGCGTCCGGCGTGGCCAATCGCGAACAGGCTGTGACGGCCAAGCGAGAACGGCAAAAACTCGAGGCCGTCATGTCGCCGGTCCAGATCTCGGAAGCCAACAAGCGGTTCCGCGATTGGAAGCCAGTGACGCCTCCGGCAAAGACAGGCGACCTGAAGTAGGCGGCCAGCCGCCTAAAGCGCGATGACTTTCACTCGAATCGCGCCGTCGGCCCGGCTCGTGCGCCGCTCCGCTGCGGGAGCCGAGCCGACGGCTGAAGCAAAAGTCATCGCGCTGTAGCTCACCAGCGCGCAGCAAGCTATGGTTGCGGCAATGGCCGCATCGCCGCCCAACGCAGCACAATTCATTTCCGCACTTCTGAATGCCGTGCACGAACTTACGGGGCGCCGGCCGCCGCCGACCTGGACGCATGTCGACAAGGTCCAGCACAAGTTGGGCACCGCGAACAGGGATGCCATCGATGCCGCGATCCGCGTCGCGGTCGCCAAGGGCTGGCTGCGCTCCGACGGCGATCCGCCGTCGTCGGTCACGCTGACCGTCGACGGCATCAAGCTCGCTGAGCCGAAATGAATCAACAATGGATCGAGACGGCGTACACGATCTCGACCTGGATCCTGCCGGCGGTGCTGGCGATCACCCTGCATGAGGCGGCTCACGGATTCGTCGCCCACCGTTGTGGCGATCAGACGGCCTGGCAGCTCGGCCGCGTCAGCCTCAATCCGCTGAAGCACATCGATCCCTTCGGCACGCTCGTGTTGCCGGGCCTGCTGCTGATGGTGCGGGCACCCTTCGTCTTTGGCTACGCCAAGCCCGTGCCGGTGAATTTCCGCGCCTTGCATAACCCGCGCCGCGACATGGTGTGGGTGGCGGCGGCCGGGCCCGCCACGAACATCGTGCTGGCCGTGGCGGCCGGCCTGCTGGTTCATCTCGTCGGTTTTCTGCCGGGCGCCTCGGGTGAGTGGAGTCTGTTGAACCTGGCGAACACGATCACCATCAACGTGGTCCTTGCCGTCTTTAACATGATTCCCCTGCCGCCGCTCGACGGCGGTCGCGTTGCCGTCGGTTTGCTGCCGAACATCCTGGCAGTGCCCCTGGCGCGGCTCGAACCCTATGGCATCACCATCATCCTGGGCGCGCTGTTCATCCTGCCGATCGTCGGCGCCCAGCTCGGCAAGGATCTCGACATCATGGGCTGGCTTCTGTCTCGTCCCGTCGACGCGGTGATCGGGTTCGTTCTGCGGATTACCGGCATCACATAGCCATCCTCGCCTTGCTCTTGAACAGCGGTGCACGGCGCCCTAGCCTCGACATCAAATCGGCGCAAGAATCAGCGCAAGAATCGGTGGGAGGGAATTCATGACGACGATCGACGTCCAGGTTCATTGCTACGAGCGCAACCATCCCAGCCGTCCGTGGCACGCGGTGCTGGCCGGCCCGCCCGAGGTCACGGCCGCAGACATGTTGAAGGCGATGGCTTCGGTCGGCGTCGATGCCGCGCTGCTGGTCTCGGTGCACACCATGTATCGCTGGGACGCGAGCTACGCCGTCGCGGTGCAAAAGTCCCATCCCGACAAGTTCGGCGTCATCAAGCCGGTCGATCCCAACGATCCCAAGGTCGAAGGCACGATCGCCGAATGGGCGGCGATGGACGGCACGGTCGCCATCCGCATCATGATGAACGACAGCGTGTCGACAGATGCCGCCGATCCCGGCATCAACCGCGTGCTGGCGGCAGCGGCCAAGCACGACCTGCCGCTCAACCTGATGGCACGCGGGCGGCTGGAGCAGGTTGGCCTGATGGCCCAACGCCATCCCAACACGCAGCTCGTGATCGATCATCTCGGCCTTGAGCAGCCCATGAAGCCGCCGGCGCCGGCCAAGCCGTGGCACGAGCTGCCCAAGCTGCTGGCGTTGGCGGCGCACAAGAACATCGCCGTGAAGATCAGCGGCGCCTGCACGCTCAGCCACGAGAAGTTTCCCTACAAGGACATCTGGGAACCGCTCGGCCGCATCTTCGACACCTTCAGCCTGCAGCGCTGCATGTGGGGCACAGACTGGACGCGCGCAGTGGCGCTGCTCACCTACAAGGAAGGCGTCGATTCCTTCCGCGTCACCGATCGGCTAAGCGACAGCGACCGCGCCACGCTGATGGGCGGGACATTGGGCAAGGTCTACGGCTGGGCGCCGACGAAGGCTTGATCAGATCGGCGCGTGCGCCGGGCACAGGGCGCGATAGACCGGCAGCGGCTGGCGGATCTTGCGGTTGGAGGTGTAGGGATCGACGATCTCGCCCGTGGCCAGGTTAGCGATGTTGAGTTTGGAGACGGGATAGACCTGATTTGTATTCAGGCCGGCCCGGTAGCGGTTGCCGTAGTAGTCGGTGAATTCGCCGGCGATGCAGTCGGCGGTGATCACGTCCTTGGTGCGCCTGGCGAGTTCGTCCCGGATGCATTGGTCGGCGGGCTTTTGAATCGTACCACTCTCCTGGCAGGAGTGAAGGGCGTCTTCCCGCGTGTGCCTCACCTTGATGACGGCTTTGGCCGTATCACGCCCCGACATGCTGACGACGGTGGCATCAAGATCGAAGGGAGCATGCGCCGGACAGAGGGCGCGATAGACGTCCAGATTGATCAGGTAGCCGCTTTGCGTCGAGCCGTCGGCGAATTCGCCGCTATCGAGATCCTTGATGAGATATTTGTTGTCGGCGAAATATCCCGCCTGCGGATTTCGGCCGAGAAAGCGGTAGTGGCCGCCGCCGAATGCACTGTACTCCCCGGTGTCGCAATTTGCGGTCAGCGGCCCTTTCAGCCCCTTCGCTTCGGCCAGGATGTCCTGCACGCACTCTTCGGTGACCTTGCGCACGAAGTCCCGGCAGAAGACGACGGCATTGTCGCGCGTGTGCCTGAAGCGGATGACGGCATGAGACGTGTCGCGCCCGTCCATGCCGATCACCGAGACTTCCATGCCCGCGCGCCACCCGTAATCCATGGTCGCGTGAACCGACCGGGGCGGCGCGGCAATGAGTCCCGGGGGAAGGGGCGGATCGCTCGATGGATCGGGTGTCTGGGCGTGCGCCGCCACGTTTCCCATCAGCGTCGCGACGGCCAGCGCGACTGTCTGGAAGATCCCCGTCACGCCTTTGCCGGGCACAGGTGCCGCCAGACGTTGTCGACGAGCTGGGGGCCGTTGCGAAGCATCGCCCTGTCGAGCACGACGGCGCGCCCACCGGCCGCGAGCGACAGCCGCTCAATCACGGTGACCAGCGTCGTCGTGTCGCCGGAGGGCGCGTTGTAGCTCGTCATCTCGACCTCGGCGATGGCAAGCGACGGCCAGGCGAACACCTCGGGCCCCGAGGTCAGGCCTTTGGCGTCGATGCCGATCGTGGTGCCGGCCGGAGGCAGGCCTTGCCCGCGGTGCTCAAGCGTTCGGTTCCAGCTTCGGATCCGGCGACGCAGCATCCAGCGGAGAAACAGCGCAAGCACGCCGGCCATGACAGGCCCGCCGACCGCGATCGACCAGCCGTCTATCGGGTCGGAGACGGCGCCAGCCACTGAGATGGCCAGCATCACGACGATCGCGATGCCTCCGAGAATGACGAACCAGCGCCTCGTCTGCCGGACAAAAGCGTCCGTGGCCTCGGCTGAGCTGAGGACGGTTCCCGTGACGGCCTCCTCGACACGGGACAGGGCGAGGCTCTTTTGTTGCTTGGTGGTGAGGGCCGCAACAGGTTTGCTATCGATCAGAATATGCATGAACTGCCCCCCGGATTCTCGCGCGAAGCCTAAGCCCGGCGTGGGAATTCCTGCAAGCGGTGGCACGGCCCGGCAACGATACCGGTTCGACAGTGAAAGCCGTTGAACCGGACCGACGGCATGGCCAATATCGTGATCGCAGCTAGAGGGAGGAAACGATGTCATCCAAAGCAGCCATTCGGCCGGCCAAGACAGCGTCCCGGCAAAAAGTCGCGCATGCCCGCAGCGCCGAGCCCGTGCTGGTCAAGGGACGGCGCGATTTCTTCACCTATCGCGACCTCGGCGTCGCCGAAGCGAGCGCCGGTGGGATGCGCGCCCAGGTGATGGCCTCGAGCCGGGGCATGAGCCGGCCGACCGGCTGGCACTATCACGAGTGCGACGGCCAGTTCGTCTACATCCTCAAGGGCTGGGTCGATCTCGAATTCGAGGACGGCCGCACGCTCCGCGTGGAACAGGGCGACTCGCTCTTCATTCCGGGCTACCTGCGCCACAACGAAATCCGCACTTCCGAGGCGATGGAGATCCTCGAAGTGTCGGTGCCCGGCCAGATGGGCACCACGCCGTGCGAGCCGCCCGCGGGGTTCAAGGCGTAGCAGTGACGGCGCCGAAGTTCGGCATCTCCTTCAGCTTCCAGGTCCATCGCGAACTGGGCGAGCCGTGGGACAGATCCTACCGCGAGGGCATCGAGCTCGCGGCAGAGGCCGATCGTCTGGGCTTCGACTCGATCTGGGTGAGCGAGCATCACGGCGAAGCCGACGGCTACTGCCCCTCGCCGGTGGTGGCGGGCGCGCCACTCGCGGTTGCGGCGCCCAACTGCCGCATCGGCCAGGCGATCGCGCTGGCACCACTGCATGGCCATCCGCTGCGGCTCGCCGAGGATCTCTCGGTGCTCGACAATCTGTCGGGTGGGCGCGTCGAGATCGGCCTGGGCCAGGGCTATCGCCCGGCCGAGTTCGAGATGTTCGGCTGGCCCTACGCCAAGCGGACCACCGCCTTCGAGGAGTCGCTCGATATCCTCAGCCTTGCCTGGCGTGGCGAGCGCTTCGACTACGACGGCCGGGTCTTCAAGGTGAAACAAGGTCTGCTGCGCCCGCCGCCGGTCAAACCCGGCCCGCTGCCACTGTGGGTCGGCGCGGCCGCACCTGCCGCGCGGGCTCG
Organism: Rhodospirillales bacterium; assembly: GCA_003153415.1. Taxonomy (GTDB): domain Bacteria; phylum Pseudomonadota; class Alphaproteobacteria; order Reyranellales; family Reyranellaceae; genus Reyranella. Next base: position 33,895 of record PLYQ01000074.1, read on the forward strand.
CGCCGTGCGTCATCGCGCCGGCCTCCTGGTCGCGCCCTTGATCGAGCTCGCGCATCTGGTGCGGCAGATCAAATCGTTCGACGACGAGGCGGCGCGCCAGAACGCCGGCCGGCTTCCGCACGCGCTGATGCGCGAGATCCTCGTGGGTGAATCGGCTGCCGACGCGATCCGCCGCCACAAACCCTATATCGATCACGTCTATCGCGTGCAGTACGCGCCCGAGCGTGTGGGCCTCACCTACATCGATCCCGCCACCAGGGAACGCAAGCCGCTCACCTCGGACAATCCCTACTACCTGTCTGAAACATTCATGCAGGAGCGCAGGTTCCTCGGCACGCCGGCTGACATCGCCGAAACAATCATCGCCTGGCAGCCGCGCCTCGGCCTCGATCACCTGATCTTCCAGCCGCGCCCGCCCGGCATGCCCTTGCGCCAGGCAGTCGAGGAACTCGAGGCAATCGCCAAGGGCGTGATGAGTGTCGTTCGCGAGCGCCTGATCGTGCAATAACCGGCGCCGGGCGATGACGAACGGCGATTTGGGCGGTACCTTCCCCTGAGGCTCGGGGGGCCGCATGTGAAGGACGATACGACCGAGAAAGCCGCAGGCATCGACCGGCCCGAGTACCACTCGGCGCTGGCGCTTGGGCTGATGATCGGGCGCTACCGGATCATCTCGGTGCTGGGCGAGGGCGGCTTCGGCATCACCTATTTTTGCCACGACACCCAGCTTCACCGCGACGTCGCGATCAAGGAGTACCTGCCGAGCGGGCTGGCGATCCGTCAGGGCGACACCGAGGTGCTGCCGCGCTCGACCGAGGCCGCCAAGGATTTCGTCTGGGGGCGCAGCCGCTTCCTCGACGAGGCGCGCACCATGGCCAAGCTCAGCCATGTGCCGGCAGTCGTGCGGGTCCACGATTTCCTCGAGGCGCACGGCACGGCCTATGTCGTCATGCAGCTTCTCCCGGGCGAAACGCTGGCGCTGCGGCTGGAGTGCCAGACGCGCCTGTCGCAGGAGATGATCGACCGCATCCTGCCGCCGCTGCTCGACGGCCTCGAGCAGATCCACATCGTCGGCTTCCTGCATCGCGACATCAAGCCGGCCAACATCATGTTGGCGCCCGACGGTTTGCCGACGCTGATCGATTTCGGCGCGTCGCGCGCGGCGGTGGCCGGCCGTTCGCAGGCGATGACCGCGATCTTCACGCCGGGCTTCGCCGCGCCCGAGCAATCGAGCGCCGGCAAGCAGGGACCGTGGACCGACATCTACGGGCTGGCCGCGACGCTCTATGCCTGCGTCGCCGGCAAGCCGCCGCCCAGCGCCATCGAGCGCCTGCTCGACAGCGATGCCGCCTTCGCGATGGAGACCGGAGGCGGCGACTATTCACCGAACCTGTTAGCGGCGATCGAAGCGGGCATGATGCTTCAGGCCAATGCCAGACCGCAGACCATCGCCGCCTGGCGACAGGTCCTGGCCACCGGTGTCTGGAACGTGCCGGTGAGTGCATCCCGGAGCGCGTCGCAGCAGGCGGGCGACACGCGCATGATGCCCCGGCCACCGGCCGTCGAGCCGCAGCCACAGCCGCAAGCGGAGGCGAGGCCGGCCGCGACGCCAGCGCCCGTCGCCTCCGGGCCGAAGCTTCGGCCCACCAAGCCGATGGTGCTGGCCGCGGCGGCTATACTCGCGCTCGTCCTCGCCGGTGGCGCGGGCTATGCGCTTTTCGCCTCGCGCTCGCCCGACACCGTCGCCGTCGCCCCGCCAGTTACCACGCAAGCTCAGGCGCCCGCCGCTTCCGCCGCGCCCGCAGCTGCAACGGTCGCACCGGCCGGTGGCCGCGTGCGGACCGGCGATGAGGCCAGCCGCCGGGAAGCGGCGGCGCAACGTCAGGCCGAGGAACAGCGCCTCGCCGACGAGGCGGCGGCTGCGCAGCGCGCCCAGCTCGCAACGGCCATGGCGAAGGCCGCGGAAGAGGAAGCGAAAGCCAGCGCCGAGCCGGGGGAAGCCGAACTCAAACTGACCAACCGCGACCGGCAAAAGCTCCAGGTGGCGTTGACGTCGCTGGGCTTCGACGTCGGCGGCATCGACGGCACGTTCGGCCCGCGCTCGCGCCAGACGATCGCGGTCTGGCAGACCAAGAACGGCGACGTCTCGACCGGCTTCTTCACGGCGCTGCAGAAGGCATCGCTGCTGGCCGAGGCCGGCACCGCCGTCGCCCGCTGGGAAGACGCCCAGCGGCGCTCCTATGCCGAGGAGCAGCGGCGGCTGAGAGAAGCGCAGCAGGCGCCGCCACCGTCGCCGCCGCCAAGGCGCACGTGGAAATGGCCGTGGGAGTAGGGCGCAAGTACCGCCCTCTGCTTCGGCAAGGTTGTGCGAAATTCTTCCGTTGCAACGTGACTTGCAGTACCGTTGTGCGGACGCGCTGACGGACAAATGAGCGATTTAAGTAGAATCGCCAGTAGGCGCGAACGAGCAGTCAAACATCAGCGCATTAGCAATTACAGGATCGCGACATGGCTGCACTTGAGCGATGGACTAGCCTACTCGCCCGTCTTGACGATCTTCTCGACGAAGGCGTCCTGTTTGGCCGTGAGACAGATGCTTCGGGTCGGCATGTCCGGTTTCTCCTCGCCCCGACCTTTGTTCCTTCGATCTTCAGGCATGCACGTCCCCCAGGACACGGATGCGGCCAAGGGCGCGGTTGCGGGGCGTTGCCCGGACCGTGATCTCCACATCCTGTCCCAGAGCCGTGAGCAGCCGCATCAGGCGGTCGCTGGAGAAATTCGCTAGCCGGCCATTGAGCAAAGCCGAGACCTTGGGCTGGTCGATGCCCATGACCGACGCGGCGGCCGCCTGGCTCAGGCGCCGGCGCACGATCACATGCCGGATGTGGCCGGCAAGCTGCGCCTTGGTCAGCTCCTCCTCAGGTTCGCGGAACCCCAGGTCGGCAAAGACGTTGCCGCTGCCGACCGTCACCGGGATGTGGGTGGCTCGTTTCTTGACCATTGCTCGTAGTCCTCTCTGGCCCGCTTGAGCCGCTGGCCGATCAAATCCAGATCCGCCTTGGGCGTGGCGATGCCCCGCTTGGATTTCTTCTGGAAGGCATGCAGCACATAGACGACTCTCGCAAACCGCACGGCGTAGACGGCACGGAACGTGTCGCCATCGAAATCATCGACGATCTTAAGGACACCTGCTCCGCCAAAGCCCTTCAGCGGCTTGGCGTACGGCGCCTTGCGACCGATCTGTGCTTCCCAGAGGGCGCCGCCGACCCGCCGTCGGACATCCTCGGGAAAGCCGCTCAGATCCTGCTTGCTGCTACCCACCCAGCGCACGGGTTTCGGCAGATTTTTGCCGGGCGGTTCCACCATCGCCTGCAACTTATGCCTGATCGGGCATAGCCGCAAGTCTTCTGTCGATCCGAGGCAGTCGGGCTCGATCTCACGGAGGCGGCGTTTCTGGAGAAGCCGTAGAAGCCGCGCCGCGTAACGGGCCTTGAGACGGGCCGCTACATCATTCGTAGGCGGCGTACGCGCGGCCGCTGCTGCGATGGAAGAACAGCGTGAGCTTCTTGACGTTGCACACGTTCAAGCCACGCCAAATCACCTGCGAGCGATCCTCGGCGAACGCGCCCCTGACGTCCTGGGTGCATTCGGCTGCAAAGGGCTTGAGCGTGACCTTCCGCGCTTCGCCCCCTTGGAGGGCCGGCGGCGGCAGGAAATTGTGGCCCCAGTAGTCGACGTTGGGCGGCGAGAGGGCCAGTTCGACGATGGCATAGTCCGTCCCGTTGACCAGCAGGAGTTCGATGTCGCCCTGGGCGTGTGCGGCGGTCGCGAGCAGCGAGAGGGCAGCAGATAGAAACGAGCGCAACACTGGGGAGATCCTTCCTTCAGCTATTCGATATCAACGCAGATATGCAAGACACGCCAGATCAAGGTCGATCCTTCGGCGACGAAGTTTCTCGAGGAGCTGTATTCTGTGAGCCATGTGACCGCGCCTTGAGATGGGCCACCAACGCCGCTTTCTGCCGTCGCTTTTTTGCGGCGAGGTCGGCCATGTTGTCGGCGTGGGTGCCGAGAAACAGATGGTCGGGGTTCACGCAGGAACGCACATCGCAGCGATGGCAGACGCACATGCCCTTCGGAATAGGACCATGGACGGTCGTCCAGGCCAATCGATGGGCGCAGCGCATCTTGCCGCCGAAAGAGGCCTGGCCGTAGCCGCTGTCCGACAGCTTGCCCTGCCAAAGCAGACAGCCGCTGGTTCGATCCAGCCTGGCGTAGTGGTCGAGGCGTTGTTGTGCCGACCAGTCTGGCGCGCATCGCGAACGAAATCGTTTGAGCATTCTCTTGTCCAATCCGGGTGAGGGGACCCACAGGCCCGACCATACGCCCGACCCGCCCGAATCGACGATTATGGTCCTTAGCCGCGTTGCTTCGCCGGCCATGCTTCATAGTTGATGCGCGCGGCATCAGCACTTTCCTCCGCCGTCTTCGGGGGAGGTGTCCCGTAGGGGCGGAGGGGTCATGACGTCCGACAACTCATGACCCCTTGTGTCTTTGGA
>PLYQ01000010.1 GCA_003153415.1 Rhodospirillales bacterium
ACTTCTGCAACAAAATCTGCCAGGAGCGGAAGTGGCATTATTTATCGTCCGAATCAATTGCCGGTCGGCAACGCGATATTGAAGCCGCTCTTCACGAGCTTTTATCGAATGTTCCATCCTACTTTTTGGCAGCAGCCTCCGTTTCGCGCCTTGCCAACGCGTCGTAGGCGTTCCTGTTGTAGGGCGCGCCCGACTTCTCGGCGACATCCCGCACCACCGCCCAATCCCTTTGATACCTGATGGGGACGAAGCGGTCGTCGCCGCTGAACTCCCTGGTCATTTCGGGCGTGAAGCGGAACGCGAAGAAGCAGCTTGCGATCTTCGTGGCGAGCTCGGGCTTCAGATCGTGCGCGTACGCGAACGACGAGGTTGGGAAGATCGGGCTCTGGTAGATGATGCGAAAATCGTCGCGTTTGATCATGCCGCGCGCCACCATGCGGTCGAAGACGTCCGAAGCGACCCCGGCCATGTCGTAGTCTCCGGACGCGACACCCAACACGGACTTGTCGTGCCCGCCTGACATCAGCGGCTTGTAATCGTCATTGGGCTTCAGGCCTTCTGGCGGATAGAGCACGAGGGGCGCAAGGTGGCCGGAATTCGAAGTTGGCGCCGTGTGGGCCACACGCTTGCCCTTAAGATCTGCGAGCCCTTGGTAGGGGCTCTCCTTCTTGACCACGGAAATCAGATGATAGCCGCGTATCTGCTCCGCTGTGCCCTTGGCAGCGAATGGGACTGCGCCTGCGAAGTTAACGGCAAAGGCCGTTGGCCCGGTTGAGAGGCCCGCGACGTGGAGCCGCCCGGACCGCATGGCTTCGATTTCGGCCGAGTTGGACTGTACGGGAGAATAGACGACGCGCTTGCCCGTGCATTTTGCGAGATAGTCGGTGAACGGCTTGAAAATGCGCTGGTAGGTGGCGGGGTCCTCGACAGGCGAGTAGGCGAATACGAGCGTCGAAGGGTCCCTCAGCTTCGCTGCATCCGTTGGCACGTCGGCTACGAGATCATTGTTCTCATCGCAATACATCGTGTCGAGCTGGCCGCGGTGCTTGCACGTGTCCTGGCCCAACGCCGGCCCCATTGAGAAGACCGCAACCGAGACGGCTGCCAGCACGATCTTCAGTTTCATGAATTGCTCGATTCGCATGGCCGTCCTCAATTCCACCAGCATTTCGCCTCACGCCCGTTGCCCAGCCTGCCCGGAGCTGATCGAACAGGCGTGCAGTAATATTTGCGCAACGGGCTCGCCTGGAAACAATTTCAGTATCTCCTGATACCCGGCAGCGGCCGCAGCAAAGTCACCCTGCTCGAACGAGCTCGAGGCGTCCCAGGTCATCTTGCACAGTCTCACGTCCTGTTCGCGGATTTCCAGCTCCGGATCGGCGCTGCCTCTCATTCCGAGCAGCTCGTAGACCATGAATTCGTGCTCGCGACCTTTGACCCGAACCTTCCTGAGAGGCCTCGCCAGAATATCCGCCTCGACAACCTCAAATACGCTGTCGCTGATGCAGATCGTAGTGCCGAGTATCTTGTTCATGCCTTCGAGACGAGCTGCGACGTTCACGCCGTCGCCCATCACTGTATAGCTCAGTCGCTCGGACGAGCCGACATTGCCGACCAAGACGTTGGCGCAGTTCAACCCAATCCGGAGACGCATGTTGGGCCGGCCCTCTGCGCTCCACTCCTGATTGACCCGCTCCATTCGCCGGGCGGCGCGCAACGCGCCGGCACAGGCGCGTAACACATGGTCGGAGCGACGCGCAGGCGCGCCCCAAAAGGCCATGATCCCGTCGCCAATGAACTTGTCGATCGTTCCATGCTCAACCGCGATCGCTCCGGACACTTCCTCGAAATAGGTGGACAGTTGGTTGAGAAGGTCTTTTGGCTCCAAACGCTCGGCTTGGGTCGAAAAATTCTCAAGGTCGGAAAAGAATACCGTCAAGAATCTTGGCTCGACGCCCAAAGCCAACGGAATTCCCGACCGAACAAGCTCCCTGACGACATCCAGCGGCACGAAGGAGGAGAAGGATCTCAGCGAATTGCGTAACAGCGCCGCTGCGGATTGAAGCTGGGCGATCTCGCCGATGTTAGACCTGTGTGCCGAAGCGTCGCCAAAGGACAGGCTCTCGACGGACTTCAATTCTCGAGAAACGGTCTCGATCGGCCGCGCAAGCCACGCCGAGGTATAATATATCAGGATCAGCTCCATGGCCGTGAGCGCGATGATGATGAAGACCATTCGCCTGTTCGTGGCCTCGAGGGCTCCCACGAAATCATTCGTTGGCGTCAGGTTCATGATTTCCCATGACTTCAGGAAGCTTTCTGGAACCTTCGCGAAGGACGCGCTCATCTCCTCCCCGTTCACCGGCGAATTGAATAGAAAGTCGTCCTGGTTCGTTTGAATATGTTGTCGATAGGCCGCCCGCACGTTGTCGTCTGCAATGGTGTCCAGCCTCGCGACTTCCAGTCGATCGTCCACCAATCGAACGGATTTTTTCTTGTCAGAGTGGGCGAGAATCGTCCCGTCGATAGCATCGGCGATTATCGTCACGCTATTCTGGCTGGTGCGCTGACGGGCCAGAAAGTTCGAGAGGACATCCACTGTGATATTGACGCTGGCGCAGCCGATGAACTCGCCCTTGTGTACAATCGGGAACCTCACGGAGATAACTGGATAGCCTGTATCCGGGTTGATCGATGCCTCCGTGATCACGAGCGATCGCGATTCCTTTGCCTCCTGGTAGCCAGGCAAGGTTCGTATGTCCAACGTCGTCCCAGAGTCGTATCGGCCGACTTCATGAGGCCACACGTCGAAGAAGAACCGATGTCGACGGCGGTTCTGGCCGGCCGACAGGTCATCGATGTAACTCGAATGCCAATTGGCAGTCGGAGGAATCTTGGGATCGGAGAGCCTGCGATCGTCGTCAATCCGGGTCACGACACGATGATATCCGTCCTCGAAGCTCACATAGGCGGCATCGATCTGCGGGGCGCTGATCAATACCCGATAAAGTAAATCCCGACTCTCCTCTGTTCTGAATTGAGCCGGATCGACCGCCGCAATAGCTGCGAGCATTTCGAGCGTGCCAGCAACCGGCTGGATCAGGTTTTGTGCGTTGTCGATGCTGCTTTGATTGGTTTTTGCAACCTGTTCACGCAGGCTGGCGACGATTGCCGTGGAGTTGGTGCGGTAGTTGTAGAGCAGTATGAAGATCAGAACCGGAATGCTGAGACAGACGAACAAGATGGACATGACCGTGCTCAACTTCGGCGTCCCAAGTGCCGCGCCGAGGCGGCGGCGAAGGTCGGACGAAATGTTCATGACGGTTCTCCACTATCGCCCCGCCATCATACACCGCCGCGGTCGTCGCAAGCACGGCTGGTCACGATCACGTAGCCGACTGAAACCGGACAAGTCCGCACCGCAAGCCGGCATTCGTCACAAATACGCTGGGCGAATAGGCGCCATTTCTATGAGGGAGCGACGCTTGGCCTAATGTTTGCCATCAAGGCAAACCTCGCTCGGTCGCGCTCCGGTCGCAGGAAAACAAGCCCGATCAAGCCGCCCACCAAGGTCACCACTCCGCAGATGACGAAGCCGTTGCTGTAGCCCTCTGCCGCCGAGGCGGCGCTTTCGATAACGCTGCCCATGGTATAGGGGGCCACGACCCCTGCCGCGGTGCCGACGGCGCTGTTGATGGCTAGGACTGCGCCGCGCTGCGAGAGCGGTGTGATTTCGCCGAGAATTGCCGGGGACAGTATGTAGACGACGGACGGAAGCGTCGTTCCGGCGATGATAAGGCCGATCTTCAGGACGAGGTTCGGAGTATAGGGGGCGGCGAGGAGCGCGAGACCGCCCAGGCAGATGGAAATGCCGCAGACGATGCCGCGCGCCGTTCGGCTGCTCGAACCCTGCTTCATCATGCGCTCCGACAGCCAGCTGCCGGCGATGACGACGAAAAAGCCGACGATGAACGGTAGGGCGGTGAGCTTTCCTGCGACTGCTTGCTCGAAGCCGAGGCCCTTCACGAGATACGGCGTGAACCAGGACAGCACGAGGGCGAGGCCGAAATAGGCCCCGAAATAGGCGCACCAAGAAGCGAGATTGGTCGGGCTGAGCAACAGCTGGCGGTAGGGAACCCGCGCGACGGCCGCCGATCTGTCAGCAACGATCGGCTCGGCGACAGTGCCCTCCTTGCCGAGCAACGCCCAGGCGGCAACCCACAGCAGACCAGCGAGGCCAAGTGCCCCGAACGCATGGTGCCAACTGTAATTGGTGATGATCGCGCTCAGGATCGGGATCGCGATGACGACGCCAATCGCGCTGCCCTGGGCAATGACGGCGCTAGGAATGGCGCGCTGCTCGTTGGGAAACCATTTGTAGACGGCATGCAGTGCGACGGGATAGGCGGGGCCTTCTCCCGCCCCCAGAACGATGCGACAGGCAATCAGCAGTTCGATTCCCACGGTGCCGAGCATGGGGAACTGGACCAATGCCCAGATCAACCCCATCACCAGCAAGGCCCACTTCGACTGTACGCGATTGACAATAAAGCCGGTGACAACGGCCGAGATCGAAAACAGCAGGAAGAAGCTCGAGCCGACGAGGCCGAACTGTTTTGGCGTCAGGTGCAGCTCGGTCATGATTGGCACGCCGGCCAGCCCGATGATCGCCTTGTCGGCGAAGTTGATCATCATGAACACAAACAGCAGGCCGACTATTGCCCACGCGCCCTTGCCGGGCCGAACCTTGTTCATGGCGTTTCCCCTCGCTCGTGCTTTGTGTCCCGGCGCTTTCTGCGCCTTGGGTCGCCTTCTGCCGTCGCGGGTGGATTGCCGACCGAAACCACTTGACGTATAGAATGATAATTCTAATTCTAGCGTCTCCGCAAGCGACTTTTCCTTGGAGGCTGTGAGAGATGGCAAATCGACCCGGCAGCGCGCCTGCCGACAAATTGGCACCAGCCGGCAAGTCGAACCTGCGGCCGCCCACGCAGCCTCGCAGCCACGAAAGCACGCAAGCCCTTCTCACCATTGGCAGGCGCCTGATCGAGGAGCGTGGAATCGACGACTGCAGCATGAGCGACGTCGCCATAGCTGCCGGGTCTTCCGTCGGATCGCTCTACTTCCGGTTCGGCAACAAAGAACGCTTCGTCAGCGAGATCATGCAGCGGCATGTCGATACGACCCTCGAGGAGCTTAAAATCGTACTGGCCGAGATCGCGGCTGCCGCGAAGTCTCCTCGTGACGTGATCGAGGCCATGACACGCTGGGTCGTACGGGGCTTCGACCGTAACCAAAGACTCGTGCGCGCCCAGATCCGGCGTGCCCTGGACGCGCCGCAGGAATGGCGAGCTTTTCAGGGCGCCGGCAGGGACATGGTCGACGGAACGATCTGGCTTCTGGAACGCTTTCCTGAAGTCGGCCAGGACGATGAATGGCGCAAGCACGTGCGGATCGCCATGCAAATGGTCTTCGGGACACTCAACAACATGCTGATCCATCGGCCCGGGCCGCTTGAGCTGTCAGACCGTGAGACAGCCGGTGAACTCAGCCGGGCCGTCATTCGCTTTCTCGGTTGGGAAGCACCACGTGGCACAGCAAAAGACAAGGCAAGTCCTCCTGGCGCAATCGACCGTGCGAATCGTCGTGCCGGAGAGAAAACGCCCGGCGCGCGCCGCTTCAAGGCGGGGAAGAGCGGGACGTCGAACAGATTGCGTAAGGCCTAGTCGCTCGGCGGCAAGAGCAACAATGCAAGAGAGGGGAGCCAACGCCATGAACGACCTCGGCGTCGACAATGCCATCGTGAGCGGCAAGACCTACGCCGACGAGAGCGTCTATCATCCTCTCTTTGCCAAGCTGCGGCGGGCAGACCCGGTGCACTGGACCGCGCCGGAGGGTGTGCGCCCTTTCTGGACCGTCACCCGGCATGCCGACATCATGGAGATCGAGCGGCAGGCTCAACGCTTTATCAACGATCCCCGGTTGGTCATCCAGACCATCGAGGCCGAGGAGCGCACGAAGAAATTTACCGGTGGTCGGCACATCCTGTTTCGTTCTCTGGTCAACATGGACAATCCTGACCATCGCGCCTATCGCGCCCTGAGCCAGGAATGGTTCATGCCGCGCAAGCTCGCGACACTCGAGGCTCAGATCAACACGCTGGCGCGCGAGTTCGTCGACAAGATGGTGGCGCTGGGCGGTACCTGCAATTTCGCGGGTGACATCGCCTCCTGGTATTCGCTGCGAGTGATCATGCTGATCCTCGGCATTCCTCTCGAAGACGAGGGACGCATACTGAAGCTCACCCAGGAGCTGTTTGGCGCCTCTGATCCAGACAAGCAGCGGAGTACGTCGGCCGACGCCGTGATCGAGACCGTCAAGGAATTCAGCCAGTATTTCGCCGCCGTCACCGCGGATCGACGGAAGCAGCCGCGCGACGACATTTCGAGTGTGATTGCCAATGCGCAGATCGACGGCAAGCCGATCGGCCAGCTCGAGGCCATGTCGTACTACGTCATCGTCGCGACGGCAGGCCACGACACCACGAGTTCATCCACTGCAGGCGGTCTCCTCGCGCTCGTTCAACACCCCGATCAACTGGCCAAGCTAAAGGCCGACCCTGGCCTCATGCCGTCCGCGGTAGATGAAATGATCCGTTGGACGACGCCGGTGAAGCACTTCTTCCGCACCGCCACCGAGGATTACGAACTGCGTGGCCGCAAGATTAAGGCCGGTGATGCGCTGATGATGTGCTACCCGTCGGCCAATCGCGACGAGGATGTGTTCGATGAGCCCTTTGCCTTCAAGGTGGATCGTTCGCCGAACCGCCATCTCGCCTTTGGCTACGGACCGCACCTCTGCCTGGGGCAATATCTCGCCAAGATCGAAATGCGTGTCTTCTTCAAGGAGCTGTTGAGCCGGCTCGAGGAAATTGAACTCGCAGGTACGCCGACCTGGGTAGAAAGTTCATTCGTCAACGGGCTCAAGAACCTGCCGATCCGCTACGAGGTGCGCACAGCATGAGGATGACCAATGTATAGTGGCATTCATGCCGCCGCGCGCGCCGCACAGCCGGCCATCATCATGGCACGATCTGGCGAGATCGTTACCTACGCGGAGCTAGAGGCGCGCGAGAACCGCCTGGCGCATCTGTTGCGTGCACGGGGACTGAAGCGGCTCGATCACGTGGCCATCTTCATGGAGAACAACGCGCGCTACATAGAGTGTTGTGGCGCCGGCGAGCGATCCGGCCTTTATTACACCTGCATCAATTCGTTCCTGACGTCGGATGAACTCGCCTACATCATCAACAATTGTGAAGCGAGGGTCCTCGTATTCTCGCAGGACAAGCGTGCGACTGCTCGGGCCGCGTTGAAGCACTGCCCGAAGGTGGAGTTCTGTCTCGTGGTTGACGGACCGGGCGATGGCGGCTGCGTGCTCAACCTCGATGAGGCGACGAAGGCCTTCCCGTCGACGCCGATTTCCGACGAGTCACTAGGCCTTGCCATGCTCTATTCGTCGGGCACGACGGGCCAGCCGAAGGGCATCGTGCGACCCCTGCCGCAACAGCCGCCGAAGCAGAAATTACCGCTGCTTGATTTTCTGGAGAAGCTTTGGCGTTACCGCGAAGGGATGATCTATCTGTCGCCTGCGCCGCTTTACCATTCCGCTCCACAGGGGGCCGTCAATCTTGCGATCCGCAATGGTGCGATTGTGATCGTGATGGAGAAATTCGATCCCGAGTTCTACCTGCAGCTCATCGAGCGATACAAAGTCACGCATAGCCAGCTCGTGCCGACAATGTTCTCACGGATGCTCAAATTGCCGGAGAGCGTACGCAAGGGACATGACCTCTCCTCACTCGAGGTCATCGTCCATGCAGCTGCTCCTTGTCCAGTGCAGGTGAAGGAACAGATGATCGAATGGTGGGGCCCCATCATTCATGAATACTACGGTGCCACGGAAGGTCTCGGCTTCTCCGCCTGCGACAGCACCGAATGGCTCGCCCATCGCGGCACCGTCGGTAAGGTCCTGCTCGGTGAGCTGCACGTGCTCGACGACGAGATGAACCCATGCGCGACTGGCACGCCCGGAACTTTGTGGTTCAAGACGGCTACGCCTTTCGAATACTTTAACGATCCGTCAAAGACGGCTGATGCACGTACTAAAGATGGCTCGATGAGTACGGTTGGGGACGTGGGTTATGTCGATGCCGACGGATTTCTCTACCTCACGGACAGGGCGACCTTCATGATCGTTTCCGGCGGGGTCAACATCTATCCGCAGGAGTGCGAGAACTTGCTGATCACCCATCCGAAAGTCGCGGACGCTGCAGTGTTCGGAGTGCCCAACGAAGACCTCGGTGAGGAAGTCAAAGCAGTTGTCCAACTTATGCCGGGAGTCCAACCCGGACCGCAGACAGCGGAAGAGTTGATGGAATTCTGCACGCAACATCTGTCGCGTCAGAAATGCCCGCGCTCCGTCGATTTTGAACCCGAGCTGCCACGCCTGCCGACCGGCAAGCTTTACAAGCGGCTTTTGCGCGACCGGTATTGGGGCGACCGAAAGAGCAGGATCCTGTGACGCGCCACGAGCTAGTAGCTTTGCTTAGTGAACGGTAGCGAAGCACTTCACTTACATCAGCGCCGCCTCGCCCTTCGCGTTCCTGCGCGGCTCGGCTGCGGTGATGGCGGCCGACCTCGCGACCACGCCGACCACCGGCTTGCGGGTACAGGCCTGCGGCGACATGCATGTCGCCAATTTCGGCCTGTACGCCTCGGCCGAGCGCAACCTCGTGTTCGCCATCAACGATTTCGACGAGACCCATCCCGGCCGGTGGGAATGGGACCTCAAGCGCCTGGCCGCCACCGGCCAGCGCCTGATCCAGGGCTCACCAGACATCTTTTTGGGCTGGGGCGTGGGAAAGGCAGGCGTTCATTTCTATGTCCGCCAGCTCGCCGATTCGAAGGGCGGCGTCGACTTCGAGGAGGGCGATCGCGACGACCTCTCGACGTTGCCGGAGTATGCGGCGCTGTGCGGTTGGTCGCTGGCGCTCGCCCACGCCAAGTCGGGCGACGCCGCCATGATCGCGGGCTACTGTGGCAAGAGCGACGAGCTCGACGAGGCTGTCGCCAAGTTCTCCCTCGCCTACGCCCGGCAGACCGTCCAGGACCACGGTGCCCTGGAAAAGGCCAGGCGCACCGGGCGCGTCAAGGTCGCTACCGAGCAGGTCGTGAAGTAGAAACCCGCGAAGACGCTTAGTATGACCATCCCGCCTTCGGTCCTCTCGCGCGCTGACGAAGTGAACGAGTAAGTGGGTCCGCCATGTCGGCCTTTATCGAGCGCGCCTCGATCCGTCTGCGGATACGGGCTTGCGGCGCAACCCCCTTTAGGGGGAAAGGAACACGATCAGCAAAGCGGCGGCGGATCGGGCCGAAGCTGGCGCCACGACAGGCGGCGAACGACGTCGCGCCCGACCACCAGAGCGTCGTAGTCGTCGGGGAAGAGCTGGGCAATCGCGGGATCGAGTGCGTTCAGGCCGCCGGCATAAGTACCGAAGGCGGGCAGGATCAAGCGCCTGCCATCGGTCAGGAAACAGCGCCGGCGTATGCCGCGGCCGCGCACCGTGAGCGCCGCGACGGGATGGAAGTGACCCGACACTTCGCCATCGGCGGCCCCGAATTGCGCTTCGTGGCGGAACGTCAGAGGACCGGCGTCGATCTCCTCGGCGACCTCGCCCCAACCGGCGGGCGGCGGCGCGGGATCGTGATTGCCCGCAATCCACACGAAGTGNNTGGCCTCACGGTCGTGAAACGAATCGCCGAGGCAAACGACCGTGTCGGGCCGCAGCGCCTCGATCAGAGCCGCCAGCACCGTCAAGGTCTGGCGCGTGTCATGGCGTGGCAGGAGTTTCAGCGCGTTGACGGCATAGGAGGAGCCCTTCTCGAGATGCAGATCGGCCACGGCCAGCAGCCGCCGCGCCGGCCAATGCAGCGCGCCGGACGGCAAGGCTTGCAGCCGCTCGCCGGCACACTGGAACTCCAGCGGGCTCATCGCCTGGGCCAGCTTGTCGCGATCCGCTGCCATAAATTCATGGCGCACACGATTGACCGGCCCGGGGTCCGTGCGCAAGGTGCCGGCATGCGAGCCGTCGTGCGTCTTGCCTTTGCCGCCGCCCTGCTTCTGCCGCAGGCCGCGGGTGCGCAAGTGCTGCCGCATCGCGCCGAGTACGCCCTGCGCCTGGGCGCGGCGGCGAATGCGCCGAAAATCGGCACGGCCGTGCAGGACCTCACGCTCGATTGCGCCGGCTGGCACCTCAAGCGCGACATCGCTACCGAGATCGCGGTCACGGCCTCGTGGAAGATCAACGTGGCGTCCAAGCTCGAGGGCGAGGAGTCGCGCGGCGGCGGCGCCTTCCGCTACCGCACCCTGCAGACACAGAACGGGGCGGAGCGCGAGACGCGCGGCCGCGTCCAGCACACCGGCGGCGAAACCCGCGCCGATATCGTTTCTCCCAGTGGCCCCATACAATTCGTCCTGCCGCCGCCCACCCTGATGCCGGTCGCTGCCATGGATCACCTGATCGAGCGCCTGCGTGCCGGCGCGGCCACCTTCCCGGCGCTGACCTTCGACGCCGAGGTGATCAGCGATGCCTTCCTGGTCGACGTCACCGAGCTCAGTTCGGGCACGATCCGCGGCGCCCGGCCGGTCGACCGGCCGGTGGCCATGCCGGCGGGCCAATCCTGGCCGGTCTTCATGACCTTCACGCGCGGACGCAAGCAGGATCAGAAGCCGCTTTTTTCGGTCAATGCGCTCATCTTCGAGTCGGGCGTTCTCGACCGCCTGACCGTCGATACCGGGATGGTGGCGGTGACCGCCGACCTCCAGACCCTGCAAATGCACAAACCGCCGGTCTGCCCGAGATCGTAGCTGGGCGCGCGCCCCCAGCGATGAGAGGATCATCCGTCCCGCCCGTCCGAGCGTATGTCGAACATGGCGGCTACTCTCGTCTGGTTTCGTAACGACCTTCGGCTGGCCGACCATCCGGCGCTGATCGCAGGCCTCGGCTCAGGCCGCGCCGTGGTGCCGGCGTACGTGCTCGATGAGGAGACCGACGGCATCCGGCCGCCGGGGGCTGCCTCACGCTGGTGGCTCCATCACAGCCTGCAGGCGCTCGATGCTTCGCTGCGCGCGCTGGGCTCGCGTCTGATCCTGCGCCGCGGACCCGCCGAACGCGTGCTCGAGGATCTGGCGGCCGAGTGCGACGCTTCCGCGATCTACTGGAACCGCGCCTACGACCAGAGCACGCGTGAACGCGACGCGCGGCTGAAGCATGCCTTCAACAGCCGCGGCGTGGTCGCCGACGGCCTCAAGGGCAATCTGCTATTCGAACCCTGGGAAGTGAGGACCGTCAGCGACGGGTCGTTCAAGATCTTCACCGCCTTCTGGCGCGCCTGTCGCGCGTTACCCGCGCCCGGCGCGCCGCTTCCCGCCCCCAAGGTCCTGCCGCCACCGCCCACCTGGCCCACCGGCGCCAAGGTGTCGGACTGGCGATTGGAGCCGACGGCGCCGGATTGGGCGGGCGGACTACGTGCGACCTGGACACCGGGCGAAGCGGCGGCGGCAGTGCGGCTCACCACGTTCCTCGACGGCTCGCTGGCCCGTTATCGTCAGGCGAGGGACATGCCGGCCGTCGAAGCCACCTCGCGCCTGTCGCCGCATCTCGCCTTCGGCGAGATCAGTCCGCGCCAGATCTGGCGGGCCGCTACGGCGCGCGGCCTGTCGGCGGCGACCGAGAAGTTTTTGACGGAAATCGGCTGGCGGGAGTTCGCCTACAACCTCCTCTTCCATCACGGCGATCTCGCCCAGCGCAACTTCCGGCCCGAGTTCGATGCCTTCCCCTGGAGAAATTCGGAGGGGGCCGACGAAGAGGACGCGCTCGACGCCTGGCGGCGCGGCCGCACGGGCTATCCCATCGTCGATGCCGGCCTGCGTGAATTGTGGACGACCGGCTGGATGCACAATCGCGTGCGCATGATCGTGGCGTCGTTCCTCACCAAGGACCTGCTGATCGACTGGCGCGCCGGCGAGCGCTGGTTCTGGGACACGCTGGTCGATGCCGATCCGGCCAACAATGCCGCAGGCTGGCAGTGGGTGGCCGGCAGCGGCGCCGACGCAGCACCCTACTCCCGCGTATTCAACCCCGTGCTGCAGGGCGAGAAATTCGATCCGCTCGGCGACTATGTGCGCCGCTGGGTGCCCGAGCTCGCCGGCTTGACCGCCGAGACGATCCATCGGCCGTGGACCGGCGCCACGCCGCTGCCGCCGGAAATCTATCCGGCGCGCATCGTCGACCACTCGGCTGCCCGCGAGCGCGCGCTCGAAGCGTTTCGCACGCTCAAACAATCCGCCTGAAGTCCGAGGAGCCTTGTCGAATGAAAATCGCCGTCATCGGCGCCGGGGTCGCGGGTCTCGGAACTGCCTGGTTGCTGAGCCGCCAGCACGACGTGGTGATCTATGAGCGCGAAAGCCGGTTCGGCGGCCATTCCTGCACCGTCGACGTGGCGACGCCGGACGGACCCCAGCCGGTCGATGTCGGCTTCATCGTCTTCAACGAACGCAATTATCCCAACCTCGTGGCCCTGTTCGAGCACCTCGGCGTACCGACCGAGGAGTCGGACATGTCGTTCGCGGTCAGCCTCGACGACGGCCGTTACGAATACGCCAGTTCCTATGGCGGCTACTTCGCACAGCGGCGCAACGTGGTGCGACCGTCCTTCCTGCGCATGACGCGCGACATCCTGCGTTTCAACCGCCTGGCGCCCCGGCTTCTTGCCCAGGCCGAGGATCTCGATTTCACCATCGGCGACTTCGTGGCCGACACGGGCCTGAGCGACGCCTTCCGCGACCGCTATCTCGTGCCCATGGCCTCGTGCATCTGGTCGACGCCGCTCGGCCGCATGCTCGATTACCCCGCCCAGACCTTCGCGCGCTTCTTCAACAACCACGGCCTGCTGACCATCGGCCCGCAACTGCGCTGGCGCACGGTGAGCGGCGGCAGCCGATCCTATGTCGAACGCATTGTGGCGCCGCTGCGCGCCCGGGCGCGGCTGGCGACGGCGGCCCAGGCGATTCGCCGCGACGCCCGGGGTGTCGAGATCCGCGACGCTTCGGGACAGTGGGACCGTTTCGACAAGGTCGTGCTGGCCTGCCATGCTGACCAGGCGTTGGCGCTGCTCGGCGACGCCGATGCCCGCGAACGCGAACTGCTGGGCTGCTTTGCCTATTCGTCGAATGAGGTCTGGCTGCATGCCGACGCCGGCTTGATGCCGCGGCGCCGCTCAGTGTGGGCGAGCTGGAATTATGTTGCCGACAGCCGCGCCACCGCCTCGAACGCCAGCGTCACCTACTGGATGAACCGCCTGCAGAACCTGCCCGACCGCACGCCGCTCTTCGTGTCGGTCAATCCCGGCCGCGCGCCGCGGCCGGCTACCGCGCACGCGCGCTACACCTTCGAGCATCCGATGTATGACGCGGCGGCCATCCGCGCCCAGCGCGACCTGCACGAGATCCAGGGCGCCCGACATGCCTATTTCTGCGGCAGCTACTGCGGCTACGGTTTCCACGAGGACGCCCTGGCCGCCGGCCTCGACGTGGCCGAGCAGCTTGGCGTGCGCCGGCCATGGCGGCGGCCCGACGAGCATCGCCGCATCGGCGATCCGCCGCGCATCGTGGCAGACCGACCGGCACTCAACCCGATCCCGCTTCCGGTGGCGGCGCGGCTCGCGACGGAGACGGCATGAGCGCCGCGACCTCCCACTCGATCGTCGATGCCGTCGTCAGCCATCGCCGGATGCGGCCCAGCGCCAATGCGTTCCGCTACCGCGTCGCCTATCTCTGCCTCGATCTCGATGTCCTGCAGGATGCCGCCGGCCGCTGGCTGAGCCTCGATCGTCGGGGCCTCGTGTCGTTCCGTCGGGCCGACCATGGTCCGCGCGACGGCTCCGATCTCGAGGGCTGGCTGCGCGGCGTGCTCGCCGAGCACGGGCTCGGCGAGGTCTGCGACGGCGATGTCGTCCTCATGACCATGCCGAGAATGTTCGGCTACGTGTTCAATCCGGTGAGCTTCTGGTTCTGCCGCGACCGCGCCGGGGCGCTGCGCGCGGTGCTGTGCGAGGTGAACAACACATTCGGCGAAAGCCACTGCTACCTGGTCCACCACCCCGACCGCCGGCCGCTCCAGTCCGACCAATGGCTGGAGGGCCGCAAGGTATTCCACGTCTCGCCCTTCCTGCCGATCGAGGGCGGCTATCGCTTCCGCTTCCGGCTCGACGACCGGGCGATCCACGTCGACGTGAACTATCACGACGCCCAGGGATTGATGCTGGCGACCTCCGTGGGCGGGCGGCGCGAGGCGCTCGACGACCGGGCCGTTCTGCGTCGGTTCCTGGGCAATCCGACCATGACCCTGGGCGTTGTCGCCAGAATCCACTGGCAGGCCTTGCAACTGTGGCGAAAGCGGGCAAGATTTTACCGCAAACCCGCTCCGCCGCCGGAGTTTGTGACCCGCTGACTGACAGATGACGAGATGACACTCGCCGCCCGTTTTGTCCTCAAAGCACTCGACCGGCTTTCCGTCGGCCGGTTGACCATGCGGCTACCGGACGGCTCGACACGCATCTATGGAGCGGCCGGGGCCGAGCCGCAGGCGTCGGTCGAGATCACGGACTGGCGCTTCTTCCGCAAGGTCCTGGTCGACGGCGACATGGGGTTCGCGGAAGCCTACATGGACGGCTATTGCGACTCGCCCGATCTGCCGAAGCTGATCTCCTTGCTGGCCGCGAACGACAGGGCGTTGGGCAGCGTGGCGCGCACCAATACCGTCCAGAACCTGCTACGCAAACTGCTGCACCGCCGGCGCGACAATTCCCGCGAGGGCTCCAAGCGCAACATCGAGGCCCACTACGACCTCGGCAACAACTTCTACCGGCTGTGGCTCGACCCGACGATGAGCTACTCCTCGGCGCTCTATGAAGGGGGCAAACGCAAGTCGCTCGAGGCGGCGCAGACCGACAAGTACGAGCGCATCCTGGCCCAGGTCGGCGCCAAGCAGGGCGACAGCATCCTGGAAATCGGCTGCGGCTGGGGCGGCTTCGCCGAGACCGCGGCGCGGCGTGGCATGCGGGTCACTGGCATCACGATCTCGCGCGAGCAGCTCGACTACGCGCGCGAGCGCCTGCGTCGGGCCGGCCTGGCCGACCGGGTCGACCTGCAGTTCCGCGACTACCGCGACATCGAGGGAAGCTACGACCACATCGTGTCGATCGAGATGATCGAGGCAGTCGGCGAGCGCTACTGGCCCGACTATTTCGCCGCGCTGAAGCGCCACGTCAGCCCCGGCGGATCGGCGCTCGTGCAGGCCATCGTGATCGCCGACGAGTTCTTCGACAGCTATCGCCATCGGCCGGACTTCATCCAGACCTACATCTTCCCCGGTGGCATGCTGCTGTCGCCGCAGCGCATCGGCGAACAGTGCCGCCGCGCCGGGCTGAAGATCGCCGAGCTCTACAGTTTCGGCCTGGACTATGCCCACACGCTGGAAGCCTGGCTCGGCCGCTTCGACGACGTCGCCGCCGAGGTCGAGAAGCTGGGCTTCGACGAGCGCTTCCGCCGGATGTGGCGCTACTACCTGGCCTATTGTGCCGCAGGCTTCTCGACGGGACGGACCGACGTTTTGCAGGCACATTTCCGGCACATATAGCTGGTATAAGAGCCGGCAATACGGGAAGGCCAAAAGGGTGGATGTAGGACCTACCGCGCACGGCACGGCTGCGCGCGACAAAATAAAGTTCAGCCGTCTGATTGCCTACTCGACCCTGCAATTGCCGCTGGCCATGGCCGCGCTGCCGGTCGTGCTCAACGTCAGTCATTTCTACGGCGGTGTGCTGAAGCTGTCCCTCGAGATCATGGGACCGATCTTCATTATCTGTCGCATCGTCGATGCCATCCAGGACCCCGTCATCGGCCTGCTGAGCGACCGCTTCACGCGCCGCGGCCCTCGCGGCCGGCTCGCCTTCGTCGCTCTCATGATCCCGGTCCTGGCTGCCGGCTTCTACATGCTGTTCGATCCGCCCGACGCCTGGTTCGGCAACCAGACTCGGATGGCCCTCTGGCTGGTCGCGGCGCTACTGCTGGTCCATTTCGGCTATTCGGGCGTGTCGATCAGTTACCATGCGCACGGGGCCGAGCTCACCGACGACTACAACGAACGCACCAAGGTTACGGTCAGTCGCGAGGTGTTCGGCCTGTTGGGCTTCGCGGTCGCGGTCGTGTTGCCGACGATCCTGACGGATCGCAAGATGTTCGGAGAGACCGACGGCTATATGATGCTCGGGCTACTCTTCCTGCCGATTGTTGTGCTGTTCAGCGTACCGACACTTTTCGGCGCGGGACCTTCCGTGCATCCGCCGGTCGTCCATGGCGAGCGCAGCGCCTTGATCGCCTTTTTCGCGCCACTCAAGAACCGGCTGTTCCGCCGCCTGCTACTGGTCTTCGTCGTCAACGGTGCCGCGCTCGGCGTCGCCGTCACGGTCATGCTGTTCTATGTCGAGCACGTGCTGAAGGGCTCCAACAAGAACGCCGGCATGATCCTGCTCACTTATTTCTTCGCCGGCGCCGTCAGTGTGCCGATGTGGCTGCTGCTGTCGCGCAGGCTTGGCAAGGCGGCCGCCTGGTTCGTCGGCATGATCTTGACGGCGATCGCCATGACGGCAGCGCTCCTTGTCGGACCGGGTGACTTCAATTGGTTCCTGGCAATCTCCGTCGTGACCGGCATCGGGCTCGGCGCCGACTACGGCTTGCCGCCCTCGATCCTGGCCGACGTGATCAACGCGCAGGAAGGCGGCGACACCAAGGGCAAGACAGGGACCTATTTCGGGCTATGGGCGCTCTCCACCAAGCTTGCCACGGCGATCGGCGCCGCCTGCTCTCTGCCGATTCTGCCGTTGCTTGGCTTCGACCCGCATCATGGCCTCTACGGCACATCTGCTCTAATCGTCGTCTACATCGCGCTGCCGGTCACGATCAAAGTCGTTGCAGCGCTGCTGATCTGGTTCATCCGCATCGAGGCCGAACGCGGCACGGTGCGCGAGGAATTCTTCGGCTAAACGGCGAGGAATCCCAGCGGCTGCACGTTGCGCGCACCGAAGTCGCGCTGCAGGCCCCAGCAGCCCTTGGCCACCGTGGCGTAGACGCTGCGAAAATCGACGGTGTGCCGGAGGTCGCCGTCCTGCAGATCGGCGAGCGACGGATAAACGCCGTGCAGGCCGCCCTTGACCTTGCCGCCCATGACGAACTGCGGGCCTGCCGCGCCGTGATCGGTGCCACCGCTGGCGTTCTGCTTGGCGCGGCGGCCGAACTCGGAATAGGTCATGACGACGACGTCGTTCCACAGGTTGGCGGCGATCAAGTTCTTGCGCAGGGTGGCAAGGCCGCCCGCCAGCACGCCGAGCAGGCGCTCGTGTGTCGGCACCTGGTTGGCGTGCGTGTCGAAACCGAGCAGCGCCACCTTGACGGCCACCACCGGCACGCGCGCCATCAAGAGGCGCGTCGCGAGATCGAGCTGACGGCCAAAACCGTTGTCCGGCGCGTAGGCGAAAGCCGGGCTCGGCCCGTCGTGCAGTCTGTCGCGCAGGCCCGCGGCGGCGCCGTTCACCTCGTGGCGCACCGCCAGCAGATGGCGCAGCGCCGGATTGCCACCGTCGCCCATGCCGCCGGTATCCTTCATGGCCTGCGCCTGACGCAGAAAATTCTCGGCGTCCTGCATCACGATGGTGCGCAGGTTGGGGCCCATCATCGGCAGCGAATTGGTGTCGACCACGATGCCGTCGACGCCGGCGCCCTTCGGGACCTGGACACCCTCGAAGGCGCGAGCCACCCAGCCTTCGCTCAGCGTCTGACTGGAGGTCGAGGCGGTATCCCAGATCTCGATCGAGCGGAAGTGCGAACGGTTCGGATTGGGATAGCCGACGCCCTGCAGGATCGCGAAGTCCCTGGCCTTCCACGACTCCATCATCGGCTCGAGCTTGTTGTGCAGCCCCACCCGCTCGTCGAGCTGCAGCGTGTGCTCGCGCGCGATGCCGATACTTGCGCGGAACGAGCGATAGAGCGGATCGGCGTAGGGAATGACGGTGTTCAGCCCGTCATTGCCGCCTTTCAGTTCGACCAGCAGCAGGACGCGGCCCGGTTGGGTCTGCTGGGCGCCCGCCGAGCCGCCGGCCAGCACCGCCGATAAAGCGCCGGCACCGAGGAGGAAATTGCGGCGATCCATGACAGACCTCTCACTTCAACTGGTAGGCGGGGTCGAGCATCGCGGCCGCCACGACGACACCGGGCGATCCATTGGTGTCGAAACCGTCGATCGGCTTGCGCGGCAGCAGGGTGCGGGCAATCGTGGCGCTGTCGACGCCCAGCAGAGTCGGACCGAGCCGCGCTTCGGCGCCGGCATTGCGCAGGCTGCGGCCTTCCACGGGACGAGGCGGCTCCATCTGCATCGTCTCGTCGGAGCCCGGTGCCACCTGGCGGCGCTCGGCGCGGCGGTTGTTGAAGCCGCCGAACATCGCCGGGTCCATCGACGTTACCGTCGTGGCCTCGACGATGCGGCGCAGGAACTGCTGGCGCAGCAGCAGCGTGTAGGTGGTGATCCAGCTCTCGCCGCCCACCCAGCCCTTGACGTTGGGCGGATCGAACGGCACCTGCCCCAACCCCTGCATCATGCGCACCAGCTGGGTCTTTTCAGCCACCGGCAGGCCAAGCAT
>PLYQ01000045.1 GCA_003153415.1 Rhodospirillales bacterium
TGTCGACCGATTTCCGCGGCGACCCCTCTTCGGCGCTGCTCGAAGTGCTCGACCCTGAGCAGAACTCGACCTTCAACGACCATTATCTGGAAGTCGATTTCGACCTTTCGGACGTGATGTTCGTGACCACGGCCAACACGCTGCGCATGCCGCAGCCGCTGATGGACCGCATGGAGATCATCCGGCTCCCGGGTTACACCGAGGACGAGAAGATCGAGATCGCGCGCCGCCACCTGATCCCGAAGCAGGTGAAGGCGAACGGCCTGAAGAAGTCCGAATGGTCGATCACGCCCGACGCCTTGCGCGACGTAATCCGCTACTACACCCGCGAGGCGGGCGTGCGCAATCTCGAGCGCGAGATCGCCAACCTGGCGCGCAAGGCGGTCAAGGACATCCTGATGAAGGGGTCCTCCAAGGTGAAGATCGGCCGCAAGAACCTCGAGAAGTTCGCGGGCGTCCGTCGCTTCCGCTACGGCGAAGCCGAGCTCGAGGATCTGGTCGGCATCACGACCGGCCTTGCCTGGACCGAGGTCGGCGGCGAGCTGCTGCAGATCGAAGCCGTGCTGGTTCCCGGCCGCGGCCGCGTAACCGTCACCGGCAAGCTGGGCGACGTCATGCAGGAGTCGGTGCAGGCGGCCAACGCCTACGTCCGCTCGCGCGCGGCGGCGTTCGGCATCAAGCACAACATCTTCGAAAAGCGCGACATCCATGTGCACGTGCCGGAAGGCGCCACTCCCAAGGACGGTCCGTCGGCGGGTGTTGGCATGATCACCTCGATCGTGTCGGCGCTGACCGGAGTGGCGGTACGCAAGGAAGTGGCGATGACCGGCGAGATCAGCCTGCGTGGCCGGGTCATGCCGATCGGCGGCCTCAAGGAGAAACTGCTGGCGGCGCTGCGCGGCGGTCTCAAGACCGTGCTCATTCCCAAGGAAAACGAGCGCGATCTGCCGGAGATCCCCGACAACGTGAAGAAGGGCCTGGAGATCATTCCGGTGTCGACCGTCGACGAAGTGCTGGCCCGCGCGCTGGTGAGGCCGTTGGTCGCCATCGAGTGGCCCGACGACCTCAACGTGGCGGCCAAGCCGCCCGCCGAAGGCGCGCCCGCCGAGCCCATCACGGCGCACTGAGCCAAAGCCTCAGAAACAGGCGCGAAGCCCCGGAGCGATCCGGGGCTTCGTTGCGTTGGGCCGCAACTTATGCCGCTTTCCGGCTCGCACCCCACAAAATCTGGTATTCGACATTGACGCCGTTTTCCGGCAGCCCTTACACTTCAGTCTGCCGGACCATGTAGGGGCTCGTCTGTGAACAAGCACGATCTGATCGCCGCCGTCGCCGCTTCCACCAACCTCTCCAAGGCCGATGCCGCCAACGCGGTGGATTCGATCCTCACCGTCATCACCAAATCGCTGAAGAAGAAGGAAAAGGTCCTGCTCGTCGGCTTCGGCACGTTCCAGGTGTCGAGACGCAAGGCGGGCGAGGGACGCAATCCGCAAACCGGCGCCAAGATCAAGATTCCGGCGGCGAACGTGCCGCGCTTCAAGGCGAGCAAGACGCTGAAGGACGCGATCAACTAGGCGGCTCGCGACTTCGGGAAACACCTAAGCGTTTCACTCGCGGGTATGATACGAAGCGCGCCGGGCGATTAGCTCAGCGGTAGAGCATTCCCTTTACACGGGAGCGGTCGGCGGTTCGATCCCGTCATCGCCCACCAGCTATCACCCTGGCGTTTCGCTGGCCGTCCGCGGCATCGCAGAAGCCATTGATTTTTCTGGCATTTACGCACCTCTTCGCGACTGCGGTATGCTTGACACCCCATAGGGGGCCTAGTATCTCTCCGCGCGCCGTTTGGGGCTTTTGCGGGCGTAGTTCAGTTGGTTAGAANNGTCGCGGGTTCGAGTCCCGTCGCTCGCGCCAGCCCAAACTCTGGCGGCCCAACGGGCGGAGGGGGTGGCGATGGAAGTTCTTCTGAAGGAATACCTTCCGATCCTGATCTTCCTCGGACTCGCCTTCGCTTTAGTCTGCGCCATGCTCGGCGGCTCCTACCTGATCGCCCGCCAGAACCCGAATTCCGAGAAACTGTCGCCCTTCGAGTGCGGCTTTGCGCCGTTCGACGATGCCCGCGGGCAGTTCGACGTGCGCTTCTACCTCGTCGCTATCCTGTTCATCATCTTCGACCTCGAGGTGGCGTTCCTGTTCCCCTGGGCGGTCACGCTGGGCGAAATCGGCATCTTCGGCTTCTGGTCGATGATGCTGTTCCTGGGCGTGCTGACCGTCGGGTTCATCTACGAGTGGCGCAAGGGAGCTTTGGAATGGGAGTGATTACCCCAGCCAAGCCAGGTGCCGCCGCCGAAGCAGCACTTTCGCGGGCGATGAACGACGAATTGGCCGACAAGGGCTTCGTCGTGGCCCAGCTCGACAAGCTGATTACCTGGGCGCGCACCGGCTCGATGTGGGGCCTGACCTTCGGGCTGGCCTGCTGTGGCGTCGAGATGATCCACTGCTGGATGAGCCGCTACGACCTCGATCGCTTTGGCTTTGCGCCGATGCCGAGCCCGCGCGCCGCCGACGTCATGATCGTGGCGGGCACGCTCACCAACAAGATGGCGCCGGCGCTGCGCAAGGTCTACGACCAGATGGCCGAGCCGCGCTACGTGATCTCGATGGGCTCGTGCGCCAACGGCGGCGGCTACTATCACTACAGCTACTCCGTCGTGCGCGGCTGCGATCGCATCGTGCCGGTCGATGTCTACGTGCCGGGCTGCCCGCCGACCGCCGAGGCGTTGCTCTACGGCGTCCTGCAGCTGCAGAAGAAGATCCGCCGCACTGGAACGCTCGTCCGATGAGCAGGGTGCGATAGTGGAAGAACTCGGCAGCCATATCGTCCAGGCGAGCAGCGCCACGACCGGCATGTCGGTTCGTCTTGGCGAGCTGATGCTGCAGACCACGCCGGACAGGTTGCTCGCGCTGCTCACCTTCCTGCGCAACGACCCCAAGTGCCTGTTCAGGCAGCTGGTCGATGTCTGCGGCGTCGACTGGCCGGAACGCGAGAAGCGCTTCGACGTCGTCTACAATCTGCTCAGCCTCAAGAACAATCAGCGCGTGCGCGTCAAGGTGGCGACCGACGAGACCACTCCCGTGCCGTCATGTGTGCCAGTGTACCAAGCCGCCGGCTGGTTCGAGCGCGAGACCTACGACCTTTTCGGCGTGTGGTTCGCCGATCACCCGGACCTGCGGCGCATCCTCACCGACTACGGCTTCGAGGGTCATCCGCTGCGCAAGGATTTCCCGCTCACCGGCTTCGTCGAGGTGCGTTGGGATGACGTCCAGAAGCGCGTGATCTACGAGCCGGTGAAGCTCACCCAGGAGTTCCGCCGCTTCGACTTCCTCAGCCCCTGGGAGGGCGCGCAGCAAGTGTTGCCCGGCGACGAGAAAGCCCAGGAAAAGGCCCAAGAAAAGGCCAAGACCAACTGACATGTCCGACGTCGAAATCAAAACGCTCACGATGAACTTCGGGCCGCAGCATCCGGCGGCCCACGGCGTGCTGCGCCTGGTCGTCGAGATGGACGGCGAGATCGTCGAGCGCTGCGATCCGCATATCGGCCTTCTGCATCGCGGCACCGAGAAGCTGATCGAGTACAAGACCTATCTGCAGGCGATTCCGTATTTCGACCGGCTCGATTACGTCTCGCCGATGAACCAGGAGCACGCCTTTGCGCTCGCCGTGGAGAAGCTGCTCGGCATCACGCCGCCCGAGCGCGGTCAGTACATCCGCGTGCTGTTTTCCGAGATCACCCGCATCCTCAATCATCTGCTGAACGTCACGACCTTCGCGATGGACGTGGGCGCGCTGACGCCGCCGCTGTGGGGCTTCGAGCAGCGCGAGCTCCTGATGGAATATTACGAAGGCGTGAGCGGTTCGCGCATGCATGCGGCCTACTTCCGGCCAGGCGGCGTCCACCAGGATCTGCCGGACGGCATGCTCGATTCGATGGACGCGTGGATCAAGCAGTTCTACCCGGTCGTCAAGGACATCGAGAAGCTGCTGAACGACAACCGCATCTTTCGCCAGCGCATGGTCGATATCGGCGTGGTCACGGCGGAGCAGGCGCTCGACTGGGGCTTTTCCGGCCCGCTGATCCGCGCCTCCGGCATTCCGTGGGACCTGCGCAAGTCGCAGCCCTACGACGTCTACGACCGGATGGATTTCGACATTCCGGTCGGCNNGTGGCGGCGCTGCGCAAGGTCGGTGGCCCGGTACGCGTCGACGACCGCAAGATCTCGCCGCCGCGCCGCGCCGAGATGAAGGGATCGATGGAAGCCCTCATCCACCACTTCAAGCTCTACACCGAAGGCTACAAGGTACCGGCAGGCGAGACCTACACCGCCGTCGAGGCGCCCAAGGGCGAGTTCGGCGTCTATCTCATCTCCGACGGCACCAACAAACCTTATCGCTGCAAGATCCGGGCACCGGGCTTCCCGCATCTGCAGGCGCTCGAAATGATGACCAAGGGCCACCAGCTCGCCGACATGTCGGCGAACATCGGCTCGCTGGATATCGTGTTCGGCGAGATCGACCGCTAGGAGACGATCGAGATGGCGATGATCACCGCCGACCCCAAGGACGTCCCGCACGTCGCGAGCTTTGCCTTTACGCCGGAGAACCTCGCGAAGGCCAAGGCGGTGATGGCGAACTATCCGGCGGGCCGTCAAGCGAGTGCCGTGATCGGCGTGCTCGACCTTGCGCAGCGCCAGCAGGGATGGCTGCCGCGGGTGGCGATGGAAGAGGTGGCCAAGCTGCTCGATATGGCACCGATCCGCGTCTACGAGATCGCGACCTTCTACACGATGTTTCAGCTGAAGCCGCGCGGGAAGTATCTCCTGCAGGTCTGCACCACGACGCCATGCTGGCTGCGCGGTTCGGAAGGCATCATGAAGGCCTGCCGGGAAGCCGCCGACGGCAAGACCTTCAGCGTGCAGGAGGTCGAGTGCCTGGGCGGCTGCGTGAATGCACCAATCGTCCAGATCAACGACGATTTCTACGAGGACCTCGACGAAGCCTCGTTGACCAAGGTGCTCGACGCGTTCCGGCGCGGCGAAACACCCAAGCCGGGTCCCCAGGTCGATCGCCAGACGTCCGCGCCGGTCGGCGGTCCCACGACGCTCCGGAGCGAGTAAAGCCATGCTGAGCGACAAGGACCGCATCTTCACAAATCTCTACGGTTTCCACGACTGGCGCCTGGCGGGAGCGCGCGCGCGCGGCGCCTGGGACGACACCAAGGCGATCCTCGACAAGGGCCACGACGCCATCATCGACGAGATGAAGAAGTCGGGCCTGCGCGGCCGCGGCGGCGCCGGTTTCCCGACCGGACTCAAGTGGTCGTTCATGCCCAAGGAAGTGAAGGACCGGCCGCACTATCTGATCGTCAACGCCGATGAGTCGGAGCCCGGCACCTGCAAGGATCGCGACATCCTGCGTCACGATCCGCATCTGCTGGTCGAAGGCTGCCTGATCGCGGGCTTCGCCATGCGCGCCCATGCGGGCTACATCTACGTGCGCGGCGAGTTCTACAACGAAGCGCAGCACCTGATCGAAGCGATCAAGGAAGCCTATGCGGCGGGCCTGCTCGGCGACAACGCCTGCGGCTCGGGCTGGAAGTTCGATCTCTACGTCCATCGCGGCGCCGGCGCCTATATCTGTGGCGAGGAGACCGCACTGCTCGAGAGTCTCGAAGGCAAGAAAGGCATGCCTCGGCTGAAGCCGCCGTTCCCGGCCGGCTCCGGCCTCTACGGCTGCCCGTCGACGGTGAACAATGTCGAGTCGATCGCCGTCGCGCCGGCCATCCTGCGCCGCGGCGCGACCTGGTTCGCCGGCTTGGGTCGCCCGAACAACACCGGCACCAAACTCTTCTGCATCTCCGGACACGTGAACAAGCCGTGCAACGTCGAAGAGGAGATGAGCATCCCGCTGCGCGAGTTGATCGATCGCCATGCCGGCGGTGTGCGCGGCGGCTGGGACAACCTTCTGGCGGTGATTCCGGGCGGCTCCTCGACACCGCTGCTGCCCAAGTCGATCTGCGACACGATCCTGATGGATTTCGATTCGCTGAAGAACGAAGGCACCGGGCTCGGCACGGCGGCGGTCATCGTCATGGACAAGTCGACTGACATCGTGAAGGCGATCGCGCGGCTTTCCCAGTTCTACAAGCACGAGAGTTGCGGCCAATGCACGCCGTGCCGCGAAGGGCTCGGTTGGATGTGGCGCGTCATGGAACGCATGGTTGTGGGCAATGCCCGCATCGAGGAGATCGACGCACTTCAGGATGTGACCAAGCAGGTCGAGGGCCATACGATCTGCGCCCTGGCGGATGGGGCCGCCTGGCCGATCCAGGGTCTGATCAAGCATTTCCGCCCCGAGATGGAGCGCCGCATCCGCGCGCGCACCGAAAAACTGGCGGCCGAATAGGGGCGGGGAGCAGGCAATGCCCGTAGTCAAGATCGACGGTAAGGAGATGGAAGTGCCGGCAGGCATCACGGTCCTGCAGGCCTGCGAGCTGGCCGGCATCGAGATCCCGCGCTTCTGCTATCACGAGCGCCTGTCGATCGCCGGCAACTGCCGCANNGGCGAGTGCGACCTGCAGGACCAGGCAATGGCCTACGGCTTCGACCGCAGCCGCTTCCACGAGAACAAGCGCGCCGTGCCGGACAAGGAGCTGGGCCCGCTGGTCAAGACGTCGATGAACCGCTGCATCCACTGCACGCGCTGCATCCGTTTCGCTACCGAGGTAGCGGGCGTCGAGGAACTGGGCGCGACCGGCCGCGGCGAGGACATGGAAGTCACGACCTATGTCGAGCACGCGCTGTCGACCGAGCTCGCCGGCAATCTGGTCGATCTCTGCCCGGTCGGGGCGCTCACCTCCAAGCCCTATGCCTTCGAGGCGCGGTCGTGGGAGCTGCAGAAGACCGAGTCGGTTGACGTGATGGACGGGCTTGGCGCCAACATCCGCGTCGACACCCGTGGTGCGCAGGTGATGCGCGTTCTGCCGCGCCTCAACGACGACGTGAACGAGGAGTGGATCACCGACAAGACCCGCCATGCCATCGATGGGCTGCGCCATCAGCGCCTCGACCGGCCTTATGTGCGCAAAGGCGGCAAACTCGTTGAAGCGACCTGGAACGATGCGTTCGCTGCCATTGCCGCTAAGCTGGCTGGCCTCGACGGCAAGAAGATCGCCGCCATTGTCGGCGACCAGTGCGACGCCGAGGCCATGGTGGCGCTCAAGGATCTGATGGCAGCGCTGGGTTCACTCAACATCGACTGCCGGCAGGACGGCGCCAAGCTCGATGGCGGACCGCGCGGCAGCTACATCTTCAACGCCGGCGTTCGCGGCATCGATCAGGCCGACGCCATCCTGCTGATCGGCAGCAATCCGCGCTGGGAATCGCCCGTCCTCAATGCACGCATCCGCAAGCGTTACCTGCATGGCCGTTGCGCCATCGGCAGTATCGGTCCCGCGGTCGATCTGACCTATTCTGTCGAGCGGCTCGGCGCCGGCCCGGCCAGCCTGCGCGACCTGGTCGACGGCCAGGGGAGCTTCGCGGAGAAGCTGAAGGCTGCCAAGAACCCGTTGATCATTCTCGGTATGGGGGCGCTCGCTCGCGAAGACGGCGCCGCCGTGCTGGCACTGGCGCGCGATCTCGCCGACAAATTGAATGCCGTGCGTGCCGACTGGAACGGCTTTGCCGTTCTGCACACGACAGCGGCACGCGTCGGTGGTCTCGACCTCGGCCTGGTGCCAGGGCGGGGCGGTCGCGACGTGGCGGGCATCCTGGCCGGCTGCGCGACGCGCGAGATCGAGGTGGTCTATCTGCTGGCTGCCGACGAGATCGACACCGCCAAGCTCGGCAAGGCCTT
>PLYQ01000228.1 GCA_003153415.1 Rhodospirillales bacterium
CGTCGTCATGATGCTCGACATCAATCTCACCGAGTTGCGCGAAGGCTTCCTCAAGTACCTGCCAATCGGTGCCCTGATCGGTGTCATTCTGTTTGCCGAAATCCTGTTCGGGCTCGGCGTGTTCACTGGCACGGCGGATGCCGTCAAGGGCGCGGCGCCACTGGGCGTGCAGGGCATGCCGATCGACAATACCCGCGCGATCGGCCAGGTGCTCTACACGCAGTATTTCTACCTCTTCCAGATCGCGGGCCTGGTGCTGCTGGTCGCCATGATCGGCGCCATCGTGCTGACCTTGCGCAGCCGCCCCGGCGTGCGCCGCCAGAATGTCAGCGACCAGCTCTACCGGCCCAAGGATCAGGTGGTCACCGTGGTCAAGGTCCCGACGCGGGGAGGCGTGTGATGGNNATCCTCGGCATCTTTCTCAACCGCAAGAACGTCATCGTCATCCTGATGTGCGTCGAACTGATGCTGCTTGCCGTCAACATCAACCTGGTGGCGTTCTCGGTGTTTCAGGGAAACATTGTGGGCCAGATCTTCGCCATGCTGGTGCTGACCGTGGCGGCGGCCGAGGCGGCCATCGGCTTGGCGATCCTGGTGGTCTATTTCCGCAATCGCGGCACCATCGAAGTCGAAGACATCAACGCGATGAAGGGCTGAGGGCGCGACGCACCATGGATCTTGCCATCAAGCTCATCGTCTTCCTCCCCCTGGTCGCCGCTGCAATCGCAGGTCTGCTCTGCCGCGTCATCGGCGACCGGGCCGCCCAGATCGTCACTTGCGCCGCCCTGCTGATCGCTGCGGCTTTGTCCGTGTTCGTGTTCGTGCGCATCGGCTTCGGGCCGGAAGACGGCAAGCTGATCGTGGTGAAGCTCTTTTCCTGGATCGCGTCCGGCACGCTCGATGTCGCCTGGTCGCTGCGCGTCGACACCCTGACGGCAGTCATGCTGATCGTGGTCACCGGCGTGTCGTCGATGGTGCACGTCTATTCGGTCGGCTACATGGCCGAGGACACGTCGATCCCGCGCTTCATGTCGTACTTGAGCCTGTTCACCTTCTTCATGCTGATGCTGGTGACGGCCGACAACCTAGTGCAGCTCTTCTTCGGCTGGGAAGGGGTCGGGCTGGCGTCCTATCTGCTGATCGGCTTCTGGTACGATCGGCCGTCGGCCAATGCCGCGGCGATCAAGGCCTTTGTCGTCAACAGGATCGGCGACTTCGGCTTCGCGCTCGGCATCTTCGCGGTGTGGATGCTGTCGGGCTCGATCGGCTTCGAGGACATCTTCGCCAAGGGCCCCGACATGGCCAAGATGCGCATCGAGTTCCTCGGCATGAACCTGCCGGCACTGGAGACGGCCTGCCTGCTGCTGTTCGTCGGCGCCATGGGCAAGTCGGCCCAGCTTGGCCTGCACACCTGGCTGCCCGACGCCATGGAAGGCCCGACGCCGGTGTCGGCGTTGATCCATGCCGCCACCATGGTGACGGCCGGCGTCTTCATGGTCTGCCGGCTGTCGCCGCTGTTCGAGTTGTCGCCGGTGGCGTCGATGTTCGTGACTCTGATCGGTGCGGCGACGGCATTCTTCGCCGCCACGATCGGCCTCACCCAGTACGACATCAAGCGTGTGGTCGCCTACTCGACCTGCAGCCAGCTCGGCTACATGTTCTTTGCCGCCGGGGTCGGCGCCTACTCGGCAGCGATGTTCCATCTGATGACGCACGCCTTCTTCAAGGCGCTGCTGTTCCTGGGCTCGGGCTCGGTCATCACTTGCCTCCATCACGAGCAGGACATGCGCAAGATGGGCGGCGTGCGTGAGAAGGCGCCGCAGACCTTCATCCTGATGTGGGTCGGCACGCTCGCCCTGTCGGGCATCGGCGTGCCGTTCATCTTGGGTAACGGCATCGGCTTCGCGGGCTTCTACTCCAAGGACATCATGCTCGAAGCGGCCTTCGGCGTGCATTCGACGGTGGGCTTCATTGCCTACTGGCTAGGCGTAATCGCTGCCTTCATGACGGCGTTCTATTCGACGCGCCTGATGTTCATGACGTTCTACGGCAAGTACCGCGGCGATCATCACACCTGGGATCACGCCCACGAATCGCCCGCCGTTATCCTGATCCCGCTCTACGTGCTGGCGACTGGCGCCGCGCTGGCGGGTTTGGTCGCCTACAACTGGTTCGTGGGCAGCGGTTGGGAGCATTTCTGGGGCCATTCGATCGCCGTGCGGGCGACCGAGGAAGTGCTGCATCACGCCCATGAAGTGCCGGTGTGGGTGAAGGTTCTGCCGCTGATTTTTGCGCTGTCGGGCATCGCGCTGAGCTACATGTACTACATCGCTATGCCGACCCTGCCGGCCCGCACGGTGGCGACCTTCCGCGGACTGCACGCGCTGTTCTACAACAAGTGGTACTTCGACGAGATATACGATGCCGTATTCGTCCGGCCGGCGCTGGCGATCGGTCGTCTGTTCTGGAAGAAGGGCGATGGCGCGGTGATCGACGGCCTGGGCCCGGACGGAATCGCGGCGCGTGCCCAGGACATGGCGGGCGTGTTGATGCGCTTCCAGAGCGGTTATCTCTATCACTACGCCTTCGTCATGCTGGTCGGCGTGGCGGCGCTGGTGACCTACTTCATGTACCCGCTGCTCCCAGCGCTGTTGGCGAGGTAGGGCCGATGTCGAGCTGGCCGATCCTTTCTCTCGTCACCTTCCTGCCGCTGGTCGGGGCGTTCTTTTGCCTGATCGTCAACGGCCCGAAGGAGGCCGTCGACCGTAATTGCCGCAGTGCAGCGCTCGTGACATCGCTCGCGACGTTCGTGATTTCGCTGCTGCTTTGGGCGCGATTCGACGGCACCAAGGCGTCTTTCCAGTTCGAGGAGACGCTCGCCTGGGTACCGGCACTCAATATCGGCTATCACATGGGCGTCGACGGCATTTCGCTGTTCTTCGTGCTGCTGTCGACGCTTCTGACGCCAATCTGCATCCTGTCGAGCTGGGACGCCGTCCAGGTCCGCGTCAAGGAATACATGATCGCGTTCCTGGTGCTCGAGACTTTCATGGTCGGCATGTTCTGCGCGCTCGATCTGGCGCTGTTCTACGTCTTCTTCGAAGGCGTGCTGATCCCAATGTTCCTGATCATCGGCGTGTGGGGCGGCAAGCGGCGCGTCTATGCCGCCTTCAAGTTCTTCCTCTACACGCTGCTCGGCTCGGTCCTGATGCTGCTGGCGATCATCGCCATCTACTGGCAGATCGGCACCACCGACCTGCCGACGGCGATGGAAAAGCTCAACCTGCCGTTCCGCTGGCAGTTCTGGCTGTGGCTCGCTTTCTTCGCGTCCTTCGCGGTCAAGGTGCCGATGTGGCCGGTCCATACCTGGCTGCCCGACGCCCACGTCGAGGCGCCGACGGCGGGCTCGGTCATTCTGGCCGGCGTGCTCCTGAAGATGGGTGGATACGGCTTCCTGCGCTTTTCCGTGCCGCTGATGCCCGAGGCGTCGCAGTATTTCGCGCCGTTTGTCTTCGGCCTCAGCATCGTGGCCATCATCTATACCTCGCTGGTGGCGCTGGTGCAGGAGGACATGAAGAAGCTGATTGCCTATTCATCGGTCGCCCACATGGGCTTCGTGACCATCGGCATCTTCGTCATGAACATGCAAGGCGTCCAAGGCTCGATCTTCCAGATGCTGAGCCACGGCATCGTCTCGGCCGCGCTCTTCCTCTGCGTCGGCGTGGTCTACGACCGCATGCATACGCGCGAGATTGCAGCCTATGGCGGCCTGGTGCACCGAATGCCGCGCTACGCCTTCACCTTCATGTTCTTCACCCTGGCGAGCGTTGGCCTGCCGGGCCTGTCGGGCTTCGTCGGCGAGTTCCTGGTCCTGCTCGGCGCCTTCAAGGCAAACACCTGGGTGGCTTTCCTGGCGGCGACCGGCCTGATCCTGGGCGCGGCCTATGCGCTCTGGCTCTATCGCAAGATCATCTTCGGCGAGCTCACCAAGGACTCGCTGAAGGCCATCCTTGACATGAACCGCCGCGAGATCACGGTGTTCCTGCCGCTGGTGCTGATCACCGTCTGGATGGGCATCTATCCCAATTCCTTCCTCGATCCGATGGCGCCGTCGGTCGACAAGCTGATCGGCGACTACAATGCAGCCCTGAAGCTCGCCCGTACCGCGGCGTTGGCGCCGTGAGCGGCCGGGAGTAACGAACATGTTTCTCGGTCTCGAATCCTGGACACTGGCACGGCCGGAGATCTTCCTCGCGGTCGCGACCGGCCTGTTGCTGATGTACGGCGTGATGCGCGGCGAGGTGGCGACACCTTTCGTCTCGGCGGCGACCTCGGTCGCCCTCCTGGCGACGGCGGCGCTACTCTTCCTGCCCTATCGCGAGGGCACGGCCTTCGCCTCGTTGTTCATCACCGACCGGCTGACCACGACGATGAAGGCGCTGGTGCTGGTGGGTTCCGCGATCGCCGTCCTGATGTCACGGGCTTATTTCGAGCAGGTCAAGGCGTGGCGCTTCGAGTATCCGCTGCTGGTGGCGCTGGCCACGCTCGGCATGATGCTGATGATCTCGGCCAACGACTTGATGGCGCTCTACGTCGGCTTGGAACTGCAGTCGCTGGCGCTTTACGTCATCGCGGCTTTCCAGCGCGACTCGATCCGCTCAACCGAAGCCGGCGTGAAATACTTCGTCCTGGGTTCGGTTGCCTCCGGCATGCTGTTGTTCGGCGCCTCGCTGATCTACGGCTTCTGCGGCGGTACGGCCTTCGTGCAGATCTCCCGCGCGCTGCTCGACGGCAAGGCGGGCGAGATCGGCACCGTGATCGGGCTGGTGTTCGTGGTGGCGGGGCTTGCCTTCAAGGTCTCCGCGGTGCCGTTTCACATGTGGACGCCCGACGTCTACGAGGGTGCGCCAACGCCGGTGACGGCGCTCTTTGCCGTGGCGCCCAAGATCGCGGCGATTTCGCTGATGGTCTCTGTCCTGATGGGCCCGTTCAAGCCGCTGTTTGCTCAGTGGCAGCAGATCATCGTGGTGGCCTCGATCCTGTCGATGGCGCTCGGTGCCTTTGCGGCGCTGCGCCAGCAGAACATCAAGCGACTGATGGCCTATTCCTCGATCGGCAATGTCGGCTATGTCCTGTTGGGCTTGGCCAGCGGCAGCGAGAAGGGCATCCAGTCGGTCGTCTTTTATCTTGCGATCTACGTGGTCATGACGCTGGGCGCCTTCTCCATCATCCTGATGATGAAACGGCGCGACATCATGGTCGAGAACGTCTCGGACCTGGCTGGTCTCGGCAAAAGCCATCCGCTGATGGCCTTTGCCATGTTGATCTTCATGTTCTCGATGGCGGGTATCCCGCCGCTCGCCGGCTTCTGGGGCAAGCTCTACATCTTCATGGCCGCCGTCGAAGCCCGACTCTTCTGGCCGGCCATACTGGGCGTGCTGGCCTCGGTGGTGGCGTCCTACTACTACCTGCGCATCGTCAAGGTGATGTATTTCGACGAGGCGACGGCAGAGGCACTCGACCTGCCGGCATTCGGCGTCAATCGCAGCGTGGCGTTCGTGGCGGCTTTCCTGGTGGCCGCCTTCTCGCTGGCGCCGCAGCCGCTCAGCCTGGTCGCAGCTGCCGCCGCGAAGGGCCTGTTCCCGTGAGTTCGACACCCGTCCTGCCGGACGGGTGGACGCTGGTCGCGCTCGCGAGCGTTGGCAGCACCAACGACGAGGCCGCGCGCCTCGCCGACAGCGGGGCGTCGGAGGGCACGGTCGTTTGGGCGCGCGAGCAGACCGGCGGCCGCGGCCGACGTGGCCGGCGCTGGGCCTCGCCGGTCGGCAATCTCTACAGCTCGACGATCGTCCGTCCGACCTGCAGCGCGCAGCGCACGTCCGAACTCGGGTTCGTGGCAGCACTCGCCGTGGCCGACATCGTGCCAGCCGGTCGCGCTGTCAGGCTCAAGTGGCCTAACGACGTGCTGGTGGACGGCGGCAAAGTTGCCGGCATCCTGCTCGAAAGTGCAGTCGGGCAGGCCGGCCATGTCGACCACGTCGTGATAGGCATCGGCATCAATGTCGGCTTTGCGCCGCAACTGCCGGAGATGCGTTATCCAGGTGCGGCGCTCGGCGGCACAGTCGAGGCAGCGTTGGAGAAGCTCACGCAAGCTATTGCCACACGCCTCGCCGAATGGCGCCGCGAAGGCTTCGAGACGGTGCGGGCGGCCTGGCTCGCCAAGGCGGGCCCGCTCGGGCTGGAAGTCGACGTCAGGCTGGGCGAAGAGCTGGTGCGCGGCCGCTTCGCCGGACTGGATCGCGAGGGCGCGTTGCTGCTGGAGACGTCGGCCGGTCCGCGCAAGATCGTGTCGGGTGAACTGCTGGGCCGCGCGGCCTGAGGAGAACAGCCATGCTGCTCGCCATCAATGCCAACAACACCAACGTCAAGTTCGGCATCGTCGACGGCGATCGGATCGTCGGCGAATGGCGCCAGCACACCTCGGCGATGCGTACTGCCGACGAGCATGCGGTCTGGCTGTTCCAACTCATGGCGATGGAAGGTATCGATACGAAGGCGATCACCGATGCCATCATCGCCAGCGTCGTGCCGCAGGCTACCTTCAATCTTCGTCGGCTCTGCACGCGCTATTTCGACTGTGAGCCGCTGGTCCTGGGCGAGCCGGACGTCAAATACGGCATCAAGGTCAAGGGGGAGGGAGCAGGCGCTGATCGCATCTGCAACACGATCGGTGCGGCTATGCTGTATCCCAAGACGCCGACGATCGTCGTCGATTTCGGCACCGCCACTACGTTCGACGTGGTCGACGAGGAGGGCAGCTACTGCGGCGGCGTGATTGCGCCTGGCATCAACCTCAGCATTGAGGCTTTGGTCAATGCGACGGCGCTGCTGCCGCGCATCGTGGTCGAAAAGCCCGCGCACGTGATCGGCACCAACACCGTTGATTGCATGCACTCGGGTGTGTTCTGGGGGTACGTCGGCCTCATCGAGGGCATCGTTGCGCGCATCAAGGACGAGTTCGGCCGGCCGATGCGGGTGATCTCGACTGGCGGTCTGGCGCCGGTATTCGAAGGGTCGACAAAGGTTATTGAGCAACTTGTGCCCGACATTACCGCCCGCGGCCTGATCGAGATTTACAAACGCAATCGTAAATGACCGTTCCGTCGGACGACGAGCTGCTGTTCCTCGCCCTGGGCGGGGCGGGCGAGATCGGCATGAACCTCAATTTGTACGGCCATGCCGGCAAATGGTTGATGGTCGATCTCGGCATTGCCTTCGGCGACGACAGCATGCCCGGTGTCGAGGTCATCATGCCCGATCCGAGCTTCATCGAGGAGCGCCACCGCGATCTGGTCGGCATCGTGCTGACGCACGCCCACGAGGATCACCTGGGGGCGGTGGCCGATCTCTGGCCGCGGCTGAAGGCACCGGTCTACGCCACGCCTTTCGCGGCGTCGGTCTTGCGCCGTAAGCTCATTCAGGCTGGTCTGGTCGATGATGTCCCGGTCACGGAGATCCCGCTGCGCGGCAAGTTCCGGCTGGCGCCTTTCGATCTCGAGATGATCACCATGACGCATTCGATCCTCGAGCCGAATGCGGTCGCCGTGCGGACCAAGCTGGGCACGGTTTTCCATACCGGCGACTGGAAGATCGACCCGGAGCCGCTGCTGGGTGAACTCACCGACGAGGCGATGCTGAAGCGCATCGGCGACGAAGGCGTGCTCGCCATGGTGTGCGACAGCACCAATGTCTTCGTCGAAGGCGAGGCGGGCTCGGAAGCCAAGGTGCGTACCAATCTCAGGAAGCTGGTCAAAGGCCGCAAGGGACGGATCGCCATCTCCTGCTTTGCCTCCAATCTGGCGCGCGTCGAGAGCATTGCACTGGCAGCCGTTGCGGCGGGCCGTCACCCCGTGCTGTCCGGTCCGGCGCTGCTCCGGATGGTCGAGGCGGCGCAGGAGTGCGGCTACCTGCTCGACTTTCCCGAGCACATCAGCCCGCAGGACGGCGCCTACCTGCCGCGCGACAAGGTGCTGTACATCTGCACCGGCAGCCAGGGCGAAATGCGCGCTTCGATGGCCAAGATCGCCAACGACGAGCACCGGGATCTGGTGCTCGAGGAGGGCGACACGGCGATCTTTTCCTCGCGCGTCATTCCTGGCAACGAGCGATCGGTCGGGCGGCTGCAGAATGCCCTGATGGCGCGCGGCGTGGAGGTGATCACCGACCGCGATGCCGACATCCACGTCTCCGGCCACCCCGCGCGCGATGAACTGGCACAGGTCTATCATTGGGTCCGGCCCAGGATCGCGGTGCCGGTCCATGGCGAGGTCCGCCACATGGTGGAGCATGCCGCACTCGCCCGGGCCTGCCAGGTCCCGGAAGCGATCGTGGCGCCCAACGGCGCTCTGGTGCGCCTGGCACCCGGACCGGCGACGATCATAGATCACGTGCCGACCGGTCGGCTGGCACGCGACGGCGATGGCGTTGTGCCTCTCGACGGCGTAGCGCTGCGCGATCGCCGGAAGATCCTGTGGAACGGGGCGGCGGCGGCGACCCTGGTAGTCAACGGCAAGGGCATGGCCGTGGCGCCGCCCAAGGTCTCGCTGCGGGGCATCGAGGACGAGGACGGCACGCTCGCCGAGGCCGTTGTCGCAGGGCTGAAAGAGATGCTGGCCGATCTCAGCGCGGCGGAAAGGCGCGACGACGGGCGCATAGAGGAGGCGGCCCGCCAGGCTGTGCGGCGCATCGTGCGCGCGCACCTCGGCAAGAAGCCGTTGACGGACGTGCATATCGTCCGCATCTAGGTCCCAAGCCCGTCGGAGAGCCCCATGATCGGACGCCTGAACCACATCGCCATCGCCGTGCCGGACCTCGCCAAGGCCTCGGAGCTCTATCGCACTGTCATGGGCGCCAAGGTGAGCGCGCCCAAGGCGCAGCCGGCGCATGGCGTCACCGTCGTATTCGTCGAGCTGCCCAACACCAAGATCGAACTTCTCCATCCGTTGGGCGAGAAGTCGCCGATCGCCAACTTCCTCGCCCGCAACGCCGACGGCGGCATCCACCATGTCTGCTACGAGGTCGAGGATATCTATGCCGCCCGCGACAAGCTCAGGGCCGGCGGGGCGCGCGTGCTGGGCAATGGCGAACCCAAGATCGGCGCGCACGACAAGCCGGTGCTGTTCCTGCATCCCAAGGACTTCGCCGGGACGCTGATCGAACTCGAGCAGGTCTGAGGAGCGCCGCGCCATGAGCTGGGTGACCGGCGTCATGGTCTATCTGGTGATCTGGTGGACGGTGCTGTTCGCCATCCTGCCGCTGGGCGTCCGTCGGGCGAAAAATCCTGGCAAGGGCCAGGACCGCGGCGCGCCGGAGCGGCCCGAATTGATGCGCAAGGC
This sequence comes from Rhodospirillales bacterium, assembly GCA_003153415.1. Lineage (GTDB taxonomy): Bacteria > Pseudomonadota > Alphaproteobacteria > Reyranellales > Reyranellaceae > Reyranella. Next base: position 9,396 of record PLYQ01000228.1, read on the forward strand.
GATCATCACTTCGATCGTCGCGGCGGCGCTCTGGCTCGGCTTCTATTTCCTCCACCAGACGGACATTTTCAGCTTCCGGCGACTCGTCGAAGGAAGTTAATCCAGTTTCTCAGGATAATCTCCTAAGTCCCTGAAAATGAAAGACGGCGGGCCAATGACCCGCCGCCAATCTACCCCCGAAACTCGTTCTTTGGCGGCTTGAGCCGCTCTCCTCCCTACAACTCGGGCAGCGCCCAAGACGTAGGCTCTTTACAGGGGCTCCTGCGCCTTGCCAAGACCTTTTCTTTCGGTGAACGAGGCATCACCGAACGATTGTTATGGTTCGAGGTCGTTCGCCGACAAACAAATTTCCGCATGCCTCGTCTGACTATCCGATGACCACATACTTGATCACGAAAAGCACAGCGAGAATGGCCACCGCAGGATGAACGTCGCGGTATCGTCCTGCCGCAACCTTGATCCCGGCGTAGGAGATGAAGCCGAAGGCGATGCCATCGGCGATCGAGAAGGTGAAGGGCATGGCGATCGCGGTGATGACCGCGGGCGCTGACTCGGTAATGTCGTCCCATTCGATTTCCGTGAGCCCGCCTGCCATCAGGCAGGCGACGTAGAGCAAGGCCGGCGCCGTGGCGTAGGCGGGGATCGAGCGGGCAAGGGGTTCGATGAACAGCGCCAGCAGGAACAGCAAGCCGACCGTTGCGGCGGTCAGGCCGGTGCGGCCGCCGGCATTGATGCCGGACGCACTCTCGATGTAGCTGGTCGTGGTCGAGGTGCCGAGAGCGGCGCCGATCATGGCGGCGGCGCTGTCGGACATCAGGGCCCGGTGCAGGCGCGGCACCGTGCCGTCGGGCTGCATGAAGCCGCCGCGTTGGGCGAGAGCGATCAGGGTGCCTGTGTTGTCGAACAGGTCGACGAACAGGAAGGCAAATATCACGATCACCAGACCTTTATGAAAGGCGCCGACGAGGTCCATCTGCAGAAACACCGGCGCGATCGACGGCGGCATGGCGAAGATGCCTTCCAGTTTCTGATGTCCGGCGATGATCGACACCGCCGTCACCACCAGGATGCCGATGATGACCCCGCCCATGACACGTCGGTATTCCAGCGCCACGATCAGTGCAAATCCAAGAACGGCCATCACGACCGGCCAGCTCTTGAGATCGCCGTGGGTGACCAGGGTCGCCTTGTCGCCAACGACGATGCCGGCGTTCTTGAGCGCGATCAGGGCGAGGAACAGGCCAATGCCGGCCGCGATCGCCATCTTGAGCGACTTGGGGATGGCGTTGACGAGCCAATAGCGGATCGGCAACACGCTGATGACGAAGAAGATGACGCCCGAAATGAACACGCAGCCCAGCGCCACCTGCCAAGTGTAGCCCATGCCGCCCACAACGCCGAAAGCGAAGTAGGCGTTCAGTCCCATGCCGGGTGCCAGCGCGATCGGATAGTTGGCGAGAAACGCCATCAGCAGGCAGCCGATGGCTGCCGCCACGCAGGTCGAGACGAACACCGCACTGACCGGCATCTTCGCAGCACCCAGGATCGCCGGGTTGACGAAGATGATGTAGGCCATGGTCAGGAACGTCGTGATCCCGGCCACGACTTCGGTGCGCACGTTGGTCTTGTTTTCGCCGAGCTTGAACAGCGCTTCGAACATGTTCGTCTCCCCCGTTAGTTGCAGGAGTGTGCGGCATTGCCCTGTGCAAAACCAGACATGCTCGGCGTCATAAGGACCCCGGTTTGCCTTTGGAAGGCCCGTTCCCTACAGTCCGCGGCCACCCCCTGACACCCCGATCGAGGACCGATTCAGCATGCGCATGAGCCAGTATTTCCTGCCGACCATGAAGGAAAATCCGGCGGAAGCGCAGATCGTGTCACATCGGCTGATGCTGCGCGCCGGCCTGGTGCGCCAGACCAGCGCCGGCATCTATGCCTGGCTGCCGCTGGGCCTTCGAGTGCTGAAGAACATCGAGCGCATCGTGCGCGAGGAGCAGGACGCCTCGGGCGCCCAGGAAGTTCTGATGCCGACCATCCAGTCGGCCGATCTGTGGCGCGAAAGCGGCCGCTACGACGCCTACGGGCCGGAAATGCTGCGCATAAAAGATCGCCACGATCGCGAGATGCTGTTCGGCCCGACCAACGAGGAAATGATCACGGTGCTGTTCCGCGACGGCGCCAAGAGCTACCGCGATCTGCCGAAGAATCTCTATCACATCCAGTGGAAGTTCCGTGACGAGGTGCGGCCGCGCTTCGGCGTCATGCGCGGGCGCGAGTTCCTGATGAAGGACAACTACTCCTTCGATATCGACAAGGCGGGTGCCACGCGCTCCTACAACAAGATGTTCGTGGCCTACCTGCGGACCTTCGCGCGCATGGGCCTGAAGGCGATCCCGATGCGCGCCGACACCGGCCCGATCGGCGGCGACCTCAGCCATGAATTCATCGTCCTGGCCGAGACCGGCGAGAGTGCCGTGTTCTGCCACAAGGGGTTGGTCGACAAGGACATTCTTGGCCGCACCGTCGACTATGGCGCGGATTTGCAGCCGATCGTCGACGAATGGACGTCGCTCTATGCCGCGACCGACGAGAAGCACGACGTCCAGGCGTTCGAAAAGATCCCCGAAAACGAGCGGCTTGCCGCACGAGGGATCGAAGTCGGCCATATTTTCTACTTCGGGACCAAGTATTCCAAGCCGATGAACGCAGTTGTGACCGGCCCGGGCGGGGAACCAATCACCGTCGAGATGGGCTCCTACGGCATCGGCGTGTCGCGCCTGGCGGGCGGCATCATCGAGGCGAGCCACGACGATGCCGGCATCGTCTGGCCGGAATCGGTCGCGCCCTTCAAGGTCGCCATCCTGAATCTCAAGCCGGACGACGGTGCCGTCTCGGGCGCCTGCGTGAAGCTTTATGACGCTCTGCAGACCAAGGGCGTCGAGGTGCTGCACGACGACCGCGACGTGCGGCCAGGGGCCAAGTTCGCCGACATGGATCTGATCGGCACGCCCTGGCAGGTGATCGTGGGACCCAAGGGGCTCGCGGCCGGCAAGGTCGAGCTCAAGAACCGCAAGACCGGTGCGCGCGAGGAACTGCCGATCGACCAGATCGTCGCGCGATTCACCTAAAGAATTCAGCACCCATCATGGCCTTCGCCGCCGTCGAGCGCCTGATCGCCTTCCGCTATCTGCGGGCNNATCGAGATGCTGCACCAGATGTCGAGCATCAGCGGCCAGCTCGGCGTGCAGGGCAACCGCGGCGGCCTCGACGCCACGCCCGATCTGCTGGCCCGCATCAAGGCCGTACCGGGCGTGACGTCGGCGACGCCGTCGGCCGAAGGCCAGGTCATGGCGGTGGCGGGAGACCGCGTGCGCGGCGTGCTGTTGCGCGGCATGAATCCCGACGATTTTCGTGCCCGCACGCCGTTGGCAGCGGCGATCGATGGGCCGGCCGGCCTGCGCGAGCGCTACCGTGGCCTATGTCGCAGCGACGGCGACAAGCCGATCGATTGGGGCACCCTGAAGGGCTTCGGCGACGACTTCACGGTCGCCATCGGCCGGCGATTTGCCGACCTGATGGGCTTGAAGGTCGGCGACCGGCTGCAGCTGGTATCGCCGGTTTCGGTGGCCACGCCGCTCGGCGTCATGCCGAGGTCGGCGTCGACGCGCGTGTCGGCGATCTTCTGCGCCGGCATGTACGACTACGACGCCAATTTCGTCTATGCGCCGATGATCGACGTTCAGCGCATGCTCGATCTCGGCAACAAGGCGACGACCATCGAGGTCTTTCTCGACGATACCGCCTCGCTCGGCACCGCGCGCCGGCTGGTCACCCAGGCGGTCGGTCTGCAAGGCTGGGTGTTCGACTGGTACCAGGCCAATGCCGGTTTCTTCTCCGCCATCCAGGCCCAGACCAATGTGATGTTCCTGGTGCTGACCATGATCGTGCTGGTGGCGGCCTTCAACATCGTCTCCAGCCTGGTCATGCTGGTGCGTACCAAGACCGCCGACATTGCCATCCTGCGCACCATGGGGGCGACCCGAGGCGCCATCCTGCGGCTCTTCCTGCTCGATGGCCTGGCGATCGGCGGGGTAGGGATCGCCATCGGCGTTGCCGGGGGACTGGCCTTCGCCCTCAACATCGAGGCGATCCGGCAATGGCTGCAGCATACGTTCGGCCTCGTACTGTTTGACGAGACGCTCTACCTGCTGGCCGAGATGCCCTCGCACATCGAATGGCAGGAGGTGGCAGGGATCGCCGGCATGGCGCTGGTCTTCGCGCTTGCCGCTGCGCTCTATCCGGCGGCGCGCGCCTCGCGCTTCGATCCGGTGGAGGGCTTGCGCCGTGAGTGAAAGGGCACACGCCGTCGAACGCTGGCTCGCCTGGCGCTATCTCGCGACCCGGCAGCGCGAGGGATTCGTCTCCTTCATTGCCATCTTCTCGCTGATCGGCGTGGCGTTGGGTGTAGCGACCCTGATCGTCGTGCTGTCGGTCATGGGTGGTTTCCGTGAGCTGCTGATCGGCCGGGTGATCGGCATGAACGGCCATGTCGTGATCACCGCACGCGACGGCATGCTGCAGTCGAGCTCCGACTTGTTGGCGGCACTGCGGGCGGCGCCCGATGTGAAGGCGGTCCGGGTCGCCCTCGAGCGCCAGGCGCTTGTCGGTGCCAACGGCCAGACCAAGGGCGCGCTATTGCGTGGCGTGCGCCTGGAGGATCTGACGTCCCGTGAGGTCATCACCCGCAACATCGTTCACGGCGAGCTTGGCGCCTTTGGCACCAGGCCGGGCGTCGTGATGGGCGACCGGCTGCGCCAGGCACTGGGCGTGCGCGCCGGCGACAGGATCACCGTCACCACGCACCGGCTGAACGAGAACGGCACCATCGCGCCGCGCTATTCCGATTACGAAGTTCTGGCGAGCTTTCTGACCGGCCGCTACGAGTTTGACAGCACTCTGATCTTCCTGCCGCTGAACATGTTGCAAGAGGAACTGGAATACGGCGATCGCACCGTGAGTTCGATAGATCTCGAACTGGCCGATCCTGCCGCTGCACCGCACGTCGCAGAGGCGCTGCGCAAATCGCTTGGCCGCAACGATCTCAGGATCGCCGATTGGCTGAGCCTCAATGCGCGTTTCGTGGGCGCGCTGCAAGTCGAGCGGGTGATGATGTTCATCATTCTCACATTGATCGTGCTGGTGGCGGCCATGAACGTGGTGGCGAGCTTCACCATGCTGGTGCGGGTCAAGCGCGGCAGCATTGCCATTCTGCGCACCATGGGCGCCACGCCACGCACCATCGTGCAGGCCTTCTTCCTGTCGGCCGCCGCCGTCGGCCTAGCAGGAACCGCCGCAGGCAGTGCGCTCGGTCTCCTCGTCTGCGCCAGCATGCCGGCGATCGGCCGGTTTCTGACGGCCGTCACGGGAACCAGCGTCGTGGCGGAGCTGCATTTCGTCACCTCCATGCCGGTTCGCGTGCAGGCGGTCGAAGTACTTACTATCGTGGCCGTGGCCGTGCTGCTGTCGCTGGCCGCGGCGGCCTATCCGGCGTGGCGCAGCGCCAAAGTCGAACCGGTCGAAGGATTGCGTCATGAGTGACGCGGCATTTCCGCTCTCGTTGCGCGGCATCGAGCGCACCTTCGTGCAAGGCGACCGCCGCCTCGAGGTGCTGCGCGGCGTGTCGCTCGACCTGCGCGCCGGCGAGATCGTGGCCCTGGTCGGACAATCGGGTAGCGGCAAGTCGACCCTGCTGCATATCGCAGGCTTGCTGGAACGGCCGGACGGCGGCGACGTCGTGGTCGACGGCAAGTCGGCCGGTGCGCTGGGCGATCGGCCGCGCACGGCGCTGCGTCGGCGGTTCCTGGGGTTCGTCTACCAGTATCATCACCTCCTGCCCGAATTCTCGGCTGTGGAAAACGTCATGCTGCCGCAGATGCTGAACGGCCTGTCGCGCAGCGAGGCGAAGCGACGAGCGGCGGAGTTGCTCGCCATGGTCCAGCTTCGCGACCGCAGCGACCACCGGCCAGGACGCCTGTCGGGTGGCGAGCAGCAGCGCGTAGCGATCGCCCGAGCCGTGGCCAATGCGCCGCGCGTGCTGCTGGCTGACGAACCGACGGGCAATCTCGACGCCTCCACGGCCGACGCGGTGTTCCGGCAACTGCTGGCGCTGGTGCGCGAAACCGGCATGGCGGCGCTGGTTGCCACCCACAATCACGACCTCGCCGCACGCATGGACCGCACGGTCACGCTCAAGGACGGCGTGCTGTCCTAGTCAGAGTCTTGCCTCGCTTTCCACAAGTTCGGGGCGCCATAGTGGCCCGTGGCCATCGCCGATTTCATTCATCTCAAAGTTCGGTCCGCTTATTCGCTCACGGAAGGTGCGAATAAGATCGAAACCGTCGTGGCGCTGGCCAAGGCGCAGTCGATGCCCGCTGTCGCTGTCACCGACCGCAACAATCTGTTCGGCGCGCTTGAGTTCGCGCAATACGCCTCCAAGGCGGGCATCCAGCCGATCATTGGCTGTGACCTTGCCGTCCGACGCGAGGAGGAAGGCGGCATTGCCACGGCAGGCAAGCTGCCGTCGGTCGATTGGCTCACTGTCCTGGTCCAGAGCGAAGCGGGTTATCTCAACTTGATGCGGCTGGTCAGTCGCGCCCATCTCGAATTCAAGACCGGCTCCGTGGCGGCACTCCCGATAGAGGAGCTCGCGGGTCACACCGACGGGCTCCTGGCCTTCAGCGGCAGCACCAGCAGCGGCCTCGGTCGGCTCCTGGGGGCGGGGCAGATGCCGGCGGCGACCCATCTGCTCGAACGCCTGCAGAAGCTGTTCGATGATCGGCTCTATATCGAGCTGCAACGCCACGGCGAGGACGGCGAGCGCCGCATCGAGGCGTCGTTGCTCGAAATAGCCTATGCCCGCGGCCTGCCGTTGCTCGGGACCAACGATGTCCACTTTCCCAAAGCCTCAATGTACGAGGCGCACGACGTGCTGCTCTGCGTCGAGCAGGGTGCACACATCGAGGATCCCAATCGTCGGCGCCTGACGCCCGAGCACTACTTCAAGTCGGCGGCGGAGATGCGCGCGGTCTTCGCCGACCTGCCGGAGGCCTGCGACAATACTTTGGTCGTGGCCCAACGCTGCGGCTACATGCCCGAACCGCGCAAGCCGATTCTGCCGCGTTACACCAAGCTCGCCGGACGAGCCGAGAAGGATGCGCTGAAGGAAATGGCTGAAGCCGGCCTCGCTGCGCTGCAGGCCGGCGGCCGGCTGGCCGACGATATCGCGCTTAAAACATACCAGGATCGGCTCGCCTACGAGCTGAACATGATCGAGAAGATGGGCTTCTCGGGATATTTCCTGATCGTTGCCGACTTCATCCAATGGGCGAAGGATAACGGCATCCCCGTCGGCCCCGGCCGCGGCTCGGGCGCAGGCTCGCTGGTCGCATGGTCGCTCAAGATTACCGACCTCGATCCGCTGCGCTGGGGCCTGCTGTTCGAGCGCTTCCTCAACCCCGAACGCGTGTCGATGCCGGACTTCGATATCGACTTCTGCCAGGACAAGCGCGACCGCGTCATCCGCTACGTGCGCGACGAGTACGGCCATGATCGCGTGGCCGCCATCATCACTTTCGGCAAGCTGCAGGCGCGCGCCGTGCTGCGCGACGTCGGTCGCGTGCTGGGCATGCCCTACGGCCAGGTCGACCGCATCTGCAAGCTGGTGCCGAACAATCCGGCCAAGCCGGTGACGCTCGCCCAGGCGCTGCAAACCGAACAGCTGCTCAAGGAGCAGTATTCGACCGAAGACGAGATAAAGCGATTGATCGACCTCGCGCTGCAGCTCGAAGGCCTTTATCGCAACGCATCGACCCACGCGGCGGGCGTGGTGATCGGCGATCGTCCGCTCGACGAGCTGGTGCCGCTCTACCGCGATACCGACAACAAGGACTCGCTGCCGGCCACCCAGTTCAACATGAAGTGGGTCGAGACGGCGGGCCTGGTGAAGTTCGACTTCCTGGGATTGAAGACCCTGACGGTGATCGAGAAGGCGTGCGGCCTGATCGGCCACGGCAAGATCGACATCACCAAGATACCGCTCGACGACGAAGCGACCTTCAAGATGCTGGCCAAGGGCGATGCCTACGGGGTCTTCCAGATGGAAGGCAGCGGCATGCGCGACATCCTGAGCAAGCTGAAACCCAACCGCTTCGAGGACCTGATCGCTCTGGTGGCGCTCTATCGCCCCGGCCCGATGGACGACATCCCGACCTATATCAGCGTCAAGAACGGGCATGAGAAGCCCGACTATCTGCATCCCTCGCTGAAAGGCATCCTCGAAGAGACCTACGGCATCATGGTCTACCAGGAGCAGGTGATGCAGATCGCGCAGGTGATCGGCGGCTACAGCCTGGGCAGCGCCGACCTGCTGCGCCGCGCGATGGGCAAGAAGAATGCGGACGAGATGGCGCAGCAGCGCGATATTTTCGTCGCCGGCGCCGCGAAGAACGGCGTGGGCCCGAAGAAGGCGAGCGAACTGTTCGACCTGATGGAGAAATTCGCCGGCTACGGCTTCAACAAGTCGCACGCCGCGGCCTATGCGCTGGTCGCCTGCCAGACCGCTTATCTGAAGGCGCACTTCCCCGCGGAATTCATGGCGGCCAACTTGTCGGCGGTGATGGACGACACCGACAAGGCGCACAGCATCTACACCGATGCCCTCGCCAACGGCCTGAAGGTGCTGCCGCCCGACGTCAACAGCGGCGCATACCGTTTCGTGCCGGTGGACGAGCAAAGCATCCGTTACGGCCTGGGCGCGATAAAGGGCACGGGCGAATCGGCGATCGGCGCCATCGTGCGCGCGCGCGATGAGGGAGGCCCGTTCCGCGACCTGTTCGATTTCTGCGAGCGCATCGACAAGCGCGTGGTCAACCGCCGCGTGGTCGAGGCGCTGGTGCGCGCCGGAGCCTTCGATTGCATCAATCGCGACCGTGCCAGCCTGTTCGCCTCGGTCGGCATCGCGCTCGAGGCAGCGGAGCAGCGCGAGCGCAATGCGCAGCAGGTGAACCTGTTTGGCGATGCCGGCGGCGCCGGGGCCGAACGCCCGGCGCTGAATCGCGCCGAGAGCTGGGACGAGGGGCGCGTGCTGAAGGAGGAGAAGGCGAGCCTGGGCTTTTATCTCTCCGGCCACCCCTTCAGCGCCTACCGCGCGGAGGTGCAGCGTTTCGTGCGCGGGAGTCTCAAGGGTCTGCAGCCCGGCGCAAACGGCGACTACCAGCAAAAAAGCCAGCTCATCGCCGGTATGGTCGAATCGGTGCGCATTCAGAGGACGCAGAGCGGGCGCATGGTTATTCTGAATCTGAGCGACGGCAGCGCGGCGCAGGAAGTCACCATCTACAGCGAGGTGTACGACCAGTACCGGGAGTTGTGCAAGGAGGACAAGCTGCTGGTGATCGAAGCCAAGGTGAAGATCGTGCGGCGCGCCGCCGCGGGCGAGGAGGGCGACACCAGCTTCATGCGCATCATCGCCGACAAAATTTACGATCTGGCGGCCGCGCGCAGCCAGTTCGCCAAGGCCATACGCCTGTCGATCAACGGCGAGGCTAGCCGCTCCGGCTGCGCCGCGGCCGCCCGCCTCAAGGATTTGCTCGCGCCCTACCGCAACGGCACCTGCCCGGTNNTGCGCCTGGGCGAGGACTGGCGCGTGCGCCCCGACGACGCGCTGCTGCAGTCGCTGTGCGAATGGCTGCGCCCGGAAAACGTGCAGCTGATTTACCCCTGAGGGCGCGCATGCGCTTATAGTCGTTGCCAAATGAATTTGGCAACGGCAAAAATAGGGGAGCATGAGGGGAGTTATCCCCTCATATCGTAATGAACGCCTATTCGGTCGACCGCAGTTCGAAGCCGGCGAATTCGCCGTCGGCGGCGCTGACCTCGACGCGCTCCACCTGTGCCGCAGGCGGGCCCAGCCGCGCCCAGGCAGTCAGCACCTGCACCGCTTCGGGCGTGCCCGCGATCATCGCCTCGACGCTGCCGCCGCGGCGGTTGCGCACCCAGCCGTTAA
>PLYQ01000288.1 GCA_003153415.1 Rhodospirillales bacterium
GCCAAGGAGTGCCGTGCTTCAGCGCCAGCACGACGAGGGCCGACAACACGCCAACGCCGATGAAGGAGATCACGCGCAACACGCCGAACGTGAAGGTGGCGGCAAGCTTGCCCTTCCACGGCAGGATCACTTTCATCAGGGCAGCCACCACCTGATACCAGGTGAGACCATCGGCCTTGATGATGCCCTCGGTCAGTTGTTTCACCGCGCCGCCCGGCGTGTCGGCGACGTTCTCGGTGCGGGCGGGAGCGGCCGCAAAATTGTCGGACGCCGCCGATGTCACTGACTCGCGGGCCTGCTCGGCCATTAGCCCGGCATAGACGCCACCGCGTCCCATCAAGTCGGCGTGCCGGCCTTGCTCGGAGACCTTGCCGCCGTCCAGCACCAGGATGCGGTCGCAATCGATCACGCTCGACAGGCGATGGGCCAGGATGATCGTCGTGCGGCCCTGCATCAGCCGATCGAGCGCTTCCTGGATCACTGCTTCGTTCTCGGCATCGACCGCCGACAGCGCCTCGTCGAGCACCAGGATCGGCGTGTCGCGCAGCAGCGCGCGGGCGATGGCCAGCCGCTGGCGCTGGCCGCCCGACAGCTTGATGCCCTTCTCGCCAATCACCGTTGCATAGCGCTCCGGCAGCGTGAGGATGAACTCGTGGATGTTGGCGGCGCGAGCAGCGTCCTCGAGTTCCCTTTGGGACGCTTCGGGCTTGCCGAGCCGGATGTTCTCCTCGACCGTGCCGTGGAACAGGAACGTGTCCTGGTTCACCACCGAGATCAGCGAGCGGATCTGCTCGAAGGAGAGCGTCCTGAGATCGTGGCCGCCCAGNNTCGCCCGCCTCGGCGCGGAAGGAGAGGCCGTCATGCACGGTGCGCCGCGTGCCGGGATAGGAGAAGCGTACGTCCTCGAAGGCGATGGTGGGGGCGAGCGCTCTATCGAGGGGAGCGGGGATCGCGTCGGCGACGGCCGGCCGGTCGTCCAGGATGCGGTAGATACCTTGCGCCGCGGAGAGCCCCACCATGCCCTGGTGCAACACCGAGCGCAGCTCGCGCATCGGGCGGAAGATCTCTACTCCCAACATCAGGATCACCAATAGCGAGGTCAGCGCCATGGCGCCCGACTCGACCCGCATGGCGCCATATATAAGGGCGGCCGCCGCACCGCAGGCGATGGCTGAGTCGGTGATACCGCGGGCCAGCGAGTTGGTCGCCAGCACCCACATGGTGCGCCGGAAGAGATCGCGCGCCTCGACCTCGAGCTTGTCGGCCCGCGCCTTGCCCTGACCGAACGCCTTGAGCGTCGCCAGCCCCTGGATCGAATCGAGGAACTCGGCGGCGAAGCTCGCATAAGCCGTCTGCCGGCGCCGTGAATTCTTGACGTCGAACTTGTGCCACAGGCCGGGCGCGAACAGCGCAACCAGCGCGAAGGCCAGCATGACCAGCGCCACCGGCAGGTCGATGAAGGCAACGACGGCGAAGATCAGCAGCGGCGACAGCATCGCGATCAGGAATTGCGGCAGGAACTGGCCGAAATAGGTCTCGAGTTGCTCGACGCCATCGATCATGGAGAGCGTCAGCGCGCCCGAGCGCTGGCGGCCGACCGTACCGGGCCCCAGCGACGCGATCTTGTCGTAGAGCGTGCGGCGCAGCATCTTCTGGACGCGCGCCGCCGTTTCGTGTGCCACGACGGCGCGGCAGTGCTCGGCCACTCCGCGCAGCACCATGACCGCTGCGATCGACAAGATCGGCGCCTCGAGACTCGCGGCGTCGCGGCCCGCGAACACCTGGCCGATCAACCAGCCCAACAGGCCGAGCCGGGCGACGCCGAGTCCGACCGATAGAAGCCCGATGGCAACGGCGCCGGCGATGCGGCCGCGCACACCTTTCGTGAACACCAGAAGACGCGGTTCGATATGCATGACGGCCATGCTAGGCTGAACCGCCCTAATCGTCAGTCCGCAATTTTCTATTGGCTGTGCGCAGGCGTATAATTCTGCAAATACGAGGGGAAAACCAATATGAACGGTCTACGTGCGACGCTGTCCGCGCTTGTTTTGCTGTCGCTTGGAGCAATCGCGCCGTTTTCAGCTTCGGCCGAGATCAACTCTCTGCCGTCGGCGTCAAAGCCCGAGGATGTCGGCCTGTCCTCGATGCAGCTCAAGCGCATCGAGGACGTGACGCAGAAGCATATCGAGGCCGGCCTGGTGCCGGGTGCCGTCATGCTGGTGGCACGCCACGGCAAGGTTGCCTGGACTTCGGTGCTCGGTGATCGCGACAAGAGCATCAACGCCAAGATGCAAGCTGATTCGATCTTCCGCATCTACTCCATGACCAAGCCGATCGTGAGCGTGGCGCTCATGCAGATGGTCGAGGAAGGCAAGCTTCAGATCAGCGATCCTGTCTCAAAATACCTGCCCGAGATCGGCAAGATGAAGGTCGGTGTCGAGAAGCCCGGCCCCGACGGGCGGCCCGTCCTTCATCTCAACGACCCGGAGCGGGCGATGACGGTGCAGAATCTGTTGCGCCACACCGCGGGCCTGACCTACGGCTCGCGCGGCACGTCGCTGGTCAACCAGGCCTATATCGATGCCAAGATCGGCAACCGCTCCTTCACAAACGCGGAGTTCGTGACCAGGCTCTCGGCGCTGCCGTTGAAGTTCTCGCCCGGCACGCGCTGGGAATACAGCGTCGCGGTCGGCGTCCAAGGGCGCTTGCTGGAAGTTCTGTCCGGCGGCGCGCCGCTGTCGGACGTGCTGGCCGAGCGCGTGCTGAAACCGCTCAACATGAACGACACCGGCTTCTGGGTGCCGCAGGACAAGCTCGCCCGCGCCGCCCAGCCGTGGCAGCGGCCGAATGCGCCGCCGATGACGCCGCGCTTCGACGTCGCCGAGCGCGCCAAGTACCAGTCGGGCGGCGGCGGCATGGTCAGCACGATGGACGACTATCTGCGCTTCACCACCATGCTGGCCAACGGCGGAACGCTGGGCGGGACGCGGATCCTGGGCAAGAAGACCATCGAGTTCATGACCGCCAATCATGTCGGCAATCTGCCGGGCCGGCCGCCAGGGTTGGGCTTCGGTCTCGGCTTCGAGGTTCGCAAGATCGAAGGCGAAGCGGCGCTGCCCGGTTCGGTCGGCGAATATGGCTGGGCGGGCAATGCCGGCACGCTGTTCTGGATCGATCCCAAGGAAGAGCTGATCGCGATCTACATGGTGCAGGTGAGCGATCCCGACCGCATCGAGCTGCGCAATCGGTTCCGGGCGATGGTCCAGGCCGCCATCATCAAGTAACGCGATAAGGAAGAAACCAGGAGGACGCACATGAGGAGCTTGAAGGGCGCGCTTTCGATCGCCGCACTGCTGCTCGCAGCAGGTACGGCCTACGCCGAAACGCCGGCACCGCAGACCGCCAAGCCGGAGGATGTCGGCCTGTCGTCGGCGCAGCTCAAGCGCCTCGAAGCCGCGACCAAGCAGAATATCGATGACGGGCTGATGCCGGGCGCGGTCATGCTGGTGGCGCGTCGCGGCAAGGTTGCCTGGGTCTCCGTGCAGGGCAAGCGCACCCCCGATTCCGACGATGCGATGAAGTTCGATTCGATCTTCCGCATCTATTTCATGACCAAGCCGATCGTCAGCATCGTGCTGATGCAGCTGGTCGAGGAGGGCAAGCTGCAGGTCAGCGACCCGATCGCGAAGTTCCTGCCCGAGATCGACAAGATGAAGGTCGGCACCGAGGTCGTTGTCGACGGCAAGCCGACGCTGCGTCTCAGCGATCCCGAGTGCTAGATGACGGTGCAGGACCTGCTGCGCCATACGTCGGGCCTGACCTACGGCGGTCGCGGTACGACCCTGGTTCACAAGGCCTACATCGACGCCAAGGTCGGCGACCGCACCGCGACCAACGAGGAAATGGTGAAGCGGCTGTCGACCGTGCCGCTGCTGTTCACGCCGGGCGCACGCTGGGAATACAGCGTCGCTGTCGACGTCCAGGGCCGCCTGATCGAGGTGCTGACGGGCGAGAAGCTCTTGGAGGCGCTCAGCGAGCGTGTGCTGCAGCCGCTCGGCATGGTCGATACGTCGTTCCAGGTGCCGGCGGCCAAGCTGGCGCGCGTAGCGCAGCCGGGACAGAAGCCCAACGGCCCGCCGATGACACCGCGCTTCAAGGTCGACGACGGCGCCAAGTATGAGTCGGGCGGCGGTGGGCTGCTTAGCACCACCGAGGATTATCTGCGCTTCACCACGGCGCTCATCAACGGCGGCACGTCTCAGGGCAAGCGCATCATCGGCAAGAAGACGCTCGAGTTCATGGCTGCCGACCACGTCGGCAACCGTCCGGGCCGTCCCGACGGCTTCGGCTTCGGTCTTGGCTTCGAAGTCCGCACACGGCTGGGCGAATCCGCGCTGCCAGGGTCGGTCGGCGAATACGGCTGGTCGGGCGCCGCCGGCACCACGTTCTGGGTGGATCCCAAGGAACAGCTCTTCGCCATCTACATGGTTCAGGCGAGCGACGCCGACACGCGCTTCCTGCGCACCCAGTTCCGGACGATGGTCCAGGCCGCGATCGTCGACTGAGCAACGCCTAGGCCGCGCGGCGGAGCGCTGCGCGGGCCAGCAGGCGGGTCGAATCGAGCGTCGGCAGCGCTGAGTTGCCGTCGTTCATGATCAGCGGGATCTCGGTACAGCCCAGCACGACGGCATCGCAGCCCCGGTCCTTCAACCGACCGAACACGCCCTGGAAATACGCCACCGACTCGGGCGTGAATTTGCTGCAGACAAGCTCGTCCATGATGATGCGGTTGATCTCGTCACGTTCGGCCGTCGTTGGCCGCAGCCAGGCGAGGTGCTTCGCCTCGAGCTTGTCGGGATAGACGCTGCTGTCGGTGAGCCAGCGCGTGCCGGTGATGCCGATGCGCTTGAAGCCCCGTGCGGCAGCTTCGGTCGCCACCGTCTCGGCGATGTGCAGCCACGGCAGGGGCGAGTGCGGCAGCACGTGCGGCAGAGCCTGGTGGATGGTGTTGTCGGGGCAGATCAGGAAGTCGGCGCCGCTTTTTGCGAGCTTCTCGGCCGACGCCAGCATCAGCTCAGCCACGCCCGCCCAGTCGCCGCGGTAGATACAGCCCATGTAGTCGGCGAGCGAGTGCGTGTGCATCGAAACCTCGGGATGGGTATGCGGCCCCATCAGCTCCGCACCTTCGACGCAGATCGTCCGATAGCAAAGAGCCGCGCCCTCGGCGGAGCAGGCGACGATGCCGATATGTCGGGGCACGAGTGCCCCGGCTAGATCGCGATTTGCTTGATGCCGCCGCGGAGCTGGCCGGCTTCGATGTTTTGCCACAGGATCTCGTGACCCGCCGGCAGCGGCCGGTTGTTGGGCATCGAGAGCCACAGGCGCAACAGAAGACGGTCGTGACCGCTTGCCGCGTCGTCCTCGAACGGCGTGCGGCCGTGATAGGTGACGTGGCTGTTGATCATCTGCAGGTCGCCCGGATCGAGGACCATCTCGAGGCAGAACTCCTGCGCGGTTTTCCGCAGCAGGTCGAGCGCCTCGCGCTGCTTGTCGGTGAGTTTCGGGATGCCGGTTGCCAGTTCGGCCGCATCGATGAAGGTCTGCGAATAGTGCGATGTGAACTTGCCGTCGCGCACGCCGAAGATCGGCAGCGGATAGGCGGTTTCCTTGGTCGTGCCTTCTTCGCCGAAACGGCTGCGCCAGATGTCCTGGAACAGCTCCTCGAGCAGGTCGGGTCGGCTGGCCAGCATCGCGTTGTGGATGGCGGGCGAGGACGCCAGCTTGCTGACACCGCCGCTGCGCGCCTGGCGCACGCACAGCAGGCCGACGACGTCGGTGCGGTCGGTGTGGAAGCGCAGCTCGCCGTTGGAAAGCGTGCGCGCGTAGGAGGACAGGAAGGTCGTGCCCTTCTTCTCGTCCTTGACCTCGCCATAGGTGCGGCCGACGTGGGCGCCCTCGTCACGAATGGCGCGCATCAGCTCGCCGCTCCTGTTCTGGAACACCGGCGTGCCGAGATGCGCGCCGAAGCCGAAGTACATGCGCCGCAGGTCGGCCTCGTCGTACTTGTCGACCGGGAAGCCGCGCAATTTCATGATGCCGGAGCCGTTCTCGAGCTCGTCGGCGATGTCGTCGAGCAAGCCATCGAGCCGCGACAGCGGAAAGTTCGCGCGCGTGATCTGCGACCAGTCGAGACCCTTGGCCTTCACGGCCTTGAGGCCTGCGTCGAGTTCGGCGACGGCCGCGGGCGACAGGTCGCGGATCCAGCGTGTGGATTTCTTGATGTCATTACCTTGCCAGACGACAGGGCCGGTGAGAGGTGCGCGCATCATGGAAGGATTTTGGCCCCGCGGCTAGCGTCAGAGCAAGGACTTCCTCATGTTGATCGAGGTAGGGTGATCGAGGCCGGGATGGGCCTCGCGCGAGGTCTCGACGTAGCCCATTGAAATGAAAAGCTTCTGGTTGCCGGTGAGAACGATGCGCACGCCCAGCCGCACACCCGGCAATTCCCGGCGCCGCGCTTCGTCTTCGACGGCGTCGATCAGGCGCCGGGCCAGGCCCGTGCCGCGCGCCTCCGGTAGCACCGAGAGGCGGCCGAAATAGAGGTCGCCCTCCTCAAGCTTGATCATGACGCAACCTTCCACCCTGCCATTTCGCTCCGCGATGATGGCGCCCGAGGTTTGCGCGAGTTCGGCTGCGATCCCCTCCGCAGTCTCGCGGAAGGCGCCGGATTCGGGCACGAGCTTGCCGCGATACTGCTCGAAGGCCGCCGCGATGGTCGCGGCGAGGGCCAGTGCATCGGCCGCAGTAGCGGCCCGCAGGACAAGAGTATCGCTCGTGGTCATTTTCTCGCGTAGGCTTGCCTCAACGTTGAGGAAAAGCCAATGGGTTACCAGACCATAGACGTGCGCAAGCTGACGCCGGTCATCGGCGCGGAAATCTTTGGCGTCGATCTCGCCCAGCCGCTCGGCAACCAGACATTCCAGGAGATCCACGACGCGTTGATGGAGAACCTAGTGGTCTTCTTCCGCGACCAGGAACTCACGCATGACCAGCACAAGGCGTTCGGTCGCCGCTTCGGCGAGCTGCATATGCACCCGACCTCGACGCGCAAGGATTGGGAGCATCCCGAGATCCTGATCATCAAGGCCGACGAGAATTCCAAGCATGTTGCCGGCGAGGAATGGCACTCCGACGTCTCGTGCGATCCCGAACCGCCGATGGGCAGCATCCTCTACGTAAAGGAGCTGCCGCCCGACGGCGGCGGCAATACGCTGTTCTGCAACATGTACCGCGCCTTCGAGACGCTTTCGCCGCCCATCCAGCGCCTGTGCGAGAGCCTGACGGCCATCCATGACGGCGCGCAGGTCTATGGTGGGCGCTTCGGCTATACGCCCAAGGAGGGCGGCTTCCCCAGGAACGAGCATCCCGTGGTGCGCACCCATCCGGTGACCGGCCGCAAGGCGCTCTATGTGAACGGCAACTTCACGACCAAGATCGTCGGTCTGCGCAAGCACGAGAGCGATGCGTTGCTCGAGATGCTCTACCGGCACTGCGAGACGCCGGAGTTCCAGTGCCGCTTCGTGTGGCAGCCCAACTCCATCGCTTTCTGGGACAACCGCTCGGCCATGCATCACGCGATGTGGGATTACTTCCCGCACAAGCGGCTGGGCTACCGCGTCACCGTCAAGGGCGACAAGCCTTTCTACCGCGCCTGAAGAGGTTGATATGAAGGTCAAGGACAAGGTCTGCGTCGTCACCGGCGCAGCCGGCGGCATTGGCGAGGCGATCGCGCGACGCTATGCCAAGGAAGGCGCCCGGGGCGTCGTCGTGGCCGACATGGATGCCGGCCGACTGGAGAAGGTCGCCAAGGACATCGGTGGGCTCGCGGTCGCCGGCGACATCGGCAAGGAAGCCGAGGTCAAGCGTCTGATCGCCGAGGCGGAGAAGAAGTATGGCCCAGTGGACGTCTTCTTTTCCAACGCCGGTATCGGTCGCGGCGGCCACGAAGATGCGACAGACAAGGATTGGGCCGACAGCTGGGCGATCCATGTCATGGCCCATGTCTATGCTGCACGCGTCCTGGTACCTGGCATGCTCGAGCGCAAGTCGGGATATCTCCTGAACACCGCGAGTGCCGCGGGCCTCCTCGCCTCGATGGGCTCGGCGCCTTACGGCGTCACCAAGCATGCCGGCGTCGCCCTGGCCGAACATCTGTCGATCCAGTACGGCGACCGNNGCCTCGGTCGACGGCGTGATCAACACCGATGCGGTGGCGCAAACGGTGATCGACGCGATGGACGCCGAGACCTTCCTGATCCTGCCGCACCCCGAGGTGAAGGAATATATGGGCCGCAAGCTCGACCGCGACCGCTGGCTGCGCGGCATGCGCCGCTTGCGCGACAAGACCGGCGAGGGCCAGGGCAAGCGGCGGCAAAGTTGACGGACGCCAGTCCATCGCCCATCGTGCGCCCATCATGCTGCGACTGAAAACGCTTCGACTTACCGGCTGATCCTCCGCCCCACGCCGATCGTGGGGCCACTGGATCGTCGCGTCGTTCGTTCTTCTCCGTCACGGCAGCCTCCCCATGATCTCCGCCATCGTCTCATTGTTCGCCGGCATCGGCCTGTGGACCGCCATCGGCGTTACGCTGGTCGCGGGCCTGATGCGCGGCTTTGCGGGTTTCGGCTCGGCAATGCTGATGGCGCCGATCTTTGCGATTCTCTTTGGCTCGGCCGACATGGTGGTGACCGTGGTTGCCATCGAGCTGGTGGTCTCCGTGCAACTCTTCCCGCAGGTCCGCCGTCACGCCGACTGGAAGACGCTGACGCCGATGAGCATCGCTGCCTGCGCCGCCATGCCCTTGGGCGTTTGGCTACTGGCCAGCATCGACAAGGGCACCATCGTGACGGCTGTTTCGGCCATCATCGTGGCCTTCGTCGCCATGATGTGGACCGGCTGGAAGTATCGCGGCCCGCGCTCGGCCATCGCAGGGTCGATCGTGGGCGCGCTCTCCGGCGCCATGATGGCCACCACCAGCGTGGGCGGTCCGCCGGTGCTGCTCTATCTCCTGTCGGGCAACGACCCGCCGGCGGTCAACCGCGCCAACATCGTCACCTATTATTTCCTCACGCAATTCCTGCTGATCGTCATCGTGCTGGCGACCGGTGTGGCGGGCTGGGAGGCGCTGGCCCGCGCGGTCGTGCTGTTCCCGGTGATGGTGTTGGGCGCCTGGATGGGCGGTCGGCTGTTCCATGGGCTGGCGAGCGAACGCCTGTACCGCAACGTGGCGCTCGGTATTCTGTTCGCCACGGGAATGTTCGGACTGCTCAGGAACTGGCTGATCGGGTGAACCGTCCGGCGCAGATCTGCTATTCTCATTGGCACATCCTGGAGGAAGTCATGCCTGTCGTGTCCCGCTGTCTCGCCGCCGCCGGCCTTGTGGTCCTTGCCTTTGGCCTCTCGACCGCCGCTCAAGCGCAAGGCGACGAATTCATGAAGGAGTGCATGGTCACGGCGTCGCAGAAGATGTGCGAGTGCATGTCGGCCAAGATTCCGGCCAACCAGCGCGCGGCGGCCGTGGTCGGCCTGCGCAAGTCCAACGCCGCCGTCACGGATGGCGCCAATCCGGTCGATCCTGCGCAGATGACACAGGAACAGATGCAGGGCCTCAACGCCGTCGTCGCCGCCCAGTCCTACTGCATGTAGCGGCTAGGCCGCGCGCTGCTGCCGGCTCGCGTCCTGCATGATAGTGACGCGCCAGTGAATGCGCTGCTCCTCGATCGGATAGCCGCCGGTCGCCGAGTGCAGCGCGCAGCGATTGTCCCAGATCACGATGTCTCCGACCTGCCACTTGTGGCGATACTGCGCGGTCGTATTGACCATGTGGCCGGTGAGCTCGTCGATCAGCGCCTCGCTCTCGGCCTCATTGAGACTCTGGATGCGCAGGATGTGGTAGGGGTTGGCATAGAGCGACTTGCGGCCAGTCTCTTCGTGCGTGCGCACGATCGGATGGACCGCCGGCGGCTGCAGCCGGTCCTCGGGTTCGAGCAAGTCGTTGCCCCGACGGCCGCGTCCACCATAGGCATGCTCGGCCTTCAGCCCGTCGATGCGCTTCTTCAAGGCGTCGGGCAGCGCGTCATAGGCCTCGTACATACTGGCGAACAGCGTGTCGCCGCCGGTCGAGGGGATGGCGATGCCATAGAGCTGCGTGCCCTTGCAGATCTCGGTGTCCCACGGGGAATCGGTGTGCCAGCCGCCGCCGCGGTCGTAGATCGTCTTGTCGATCTTGCCGTCGGGCTTGCGCGTGCCCACGCCCATCACGGTGAGTTCGGGGTGCTCGGGGTGACGTGTTTTCTTCACGCGGTGCGGCTTCAGCCGGCCGAAGCGACGCGAATAGGTAAGGAATTCCTCGGTGGTGAGCGTCTGGCCGCGGACCACCAGCACGACGCCGTCGAGCCAGGCACGATAGAGCGCGGCCCAGTCGGCATCGGACAGGGCGCGCACATCGACGCCGGTTGCCACCGCGCCGATCTTGGGATGGGGCCGTTCGATGTTCATGGTCCAAGCTTACGCCGACCGTGGCGCTGGTAAAGAGCCGAGGTTTCGCCCAGCATCAGGGTAACGAAGAAGGGAAGGAAACCATGCGCCGCATCGCGGCTTTTCTTTTCGCGATCCTGCTCGGCCTGCCGGCACTCGCGCAGGAGCCTTATCCCAGCCACGCCATCACCCTGATCGTGCCCTACGCGCCGGGCGGCGGCAGCGATCTTCTCGGCCGTACTCTGGCTGAGGCGTTTCGCGTGCGCCTCAAGGAAAGCGTGGTGGTGCAGAATGTCGGTGGGGCGGGCGGCACGGTCGGTTCCCTGCAGATGGCTCGCGCCAAGCCCGATGGTTATACGTTGCTGATCAATCACATTGGCTTGGCGACCGTCCCGTCACTCTACAAGAAGCTCAATTTCGACCCCCTGGCGTCCTTTGAGACCATCGGCCTGTTCGCCGAGGCGCCGATGATGATCCTGACGCGCAAGGAATTTCCCGCCCATGACTTCAAGGAGCTGGTGGCCTACGTCCGGGCCAACCGCGAGAAGGTCACAATGGCATCGGTCGGCATGGGCAGCGCCACGCATCTCTGCGCCATGCTGTTCCAGAAGGCGATCGATGCAGAGCTCACCCTGGTGCAGTACAAGGGTGCCGGCCCGGCCGTCATCGACGTGCGCTCGGGTCAGGTCGACCTGATCTGTGATTTGCCAACCACCACGTCTGGCCTGGTCCGCAATGGCGACTTCCGCGCCTACGTGCTGACCGCGCCCAAGCGCATGGCCTCGCTGCCCGACGTGCCGACCGCGGCAGAGGCCGGCATGCCGAGCCTCGACATCGGCGTGTGGTTCGGTCTCTACGCGCCCAAGGGAACGCCGCGGCCTGTTATCGAGATTCTGAGCAAGGCGCTGCGTTCGGTGGTGCAAGACCAGACGGTGGCCGCGCAGCTCGAGAAGATCGAAACCAACCTCCTGCCGGTCGATCAGGCGAGACCCGAGGCGCATCGGCACAAGCTTGCTTCGCAGATCGAGCTGTGGCGGCCGATCATCGAGAAGGCCGGCGTCCAGGCGGAATGACTGCGGAACCAACCGTCGGGTGCTGCGTTTGCGTCCTAGGTCTAAAGAGGAGAGTTGCGAACAATGCCAACGACCTTTGGCGGCAGCGTTGGTGTGTGTCGGCGTCGTCGGATTGGAGCTTGCCGTTGGCCCGGCCGGTTGCCAGCAGGGCACGATCGACAGGGCCAATGATAGGATGGAACTGACTCACCGGGGCTATCCTTGATGATCCGTTCTGCGCTGGCCGTGGTAATTTCCTCGATGTTGCTTTGCGCACAGGCGCCGGCAGCCGCGGCCGACAATCCGATGTTGCCTTGCAGCTCCGATGTGCGTCTGCCTGT
Organism: Rhodospirillales bacterium; assembly: GCA_003153415.1. Lineage (GTDB taxonomy): Bacteria > Pseudomonadota > Alphaproteobacteria > Reyranellales > Reyranellaceae > Reyranella. The sequence goes on from PLYQ01000288.1 coordinate 11,934, forward strand.
ACCTTCTGTTGGCGCTCCGCCGTCGGTTGCAATGTGGGTGGGGGCCGATCTGGGACCGAATTGGCGACCTCCGCCTTGTACGGGCTGGAGCGTCGGGCCGGTGCGGCGGTTGGTGGCGATTGCCGGCCAGTTTCGCGGACCCGCTACGATCGACGACATCCTCGAGAAAGTCGGGGCGATTTCACTGCTGACAACGATTCGCTACTGGTCCATCTCGGGCCAACGCTGGCAGGCCTTGCTTTCCAACGCCCATGCGGTCACCTCTGCCGACGGCCGGCAGCCGCGCGGCGATTTTTCGGCGGCGGAAATGCGCTCCGGCGCCAGCCTCTTCGTGAGCTTGGACGAAAACGGCCCGCTCAGCCCGGCCATCTATCGGGTCGACATCAAGGAGCGAACGGCGGACCGCTTGATGCTGGGTATCGAGAACGTGACCGCGTTGCGCCTGGTGCTGCCTCTGTTTCATCCCGGCGAGCTCAAGCTGATCTGCATCGTCGATCGCCGACCCGATGGCGCCTGGAGTCTCCACGCACTGCTGCGTGTCGATGATGGCGTGAGCATCTTGCTGCAAGGAGATGGCGGCTCTTACGTCAATCGCGCAATTGCGTATTATCGTCATGTTGCGGGGATCGCCACCGATCAGGAGCCGCCGACAGTGCGCTAGGCAATGGCGCTGCTGACCTGAACGGTCGAAGGGAAAGATCATGAATTTCTGGCGTTTGATTTCGGGGGTGATGCTGGTTCTGTCGCTCGTCGGGTGTTCCAATCATCCACCGAACACGGCCGTATCGCAGGGTGCAGTAGAGCGAAGTTTCGGAGCACTCAACGAAGCCACGCCGCTTGCGGCGATCATCAAGGCGCGGGGAATTCAGCCGCTGGATCAAAGCAGCCCACAGCCGCTGCTCAAACAGCTGGCAGCCGAACTGGACAAGACCGACCCGGACCGGCGCTACCGCGGCGTCACCTACAATCTCACTCAAACCAACGCTCTCGATCGAGATTGGCTGTTGCAGACGCCAAATCTCTGGAATCACAGCAGCGCCGATCTTCCGGTGTATCCGCTGCAGTGTCAGGATTGCATCGCTGATTTCGCGCTGCCTGTGTGCAGCACCGATGCCGACTGCGCCGGCGGCGCAAGCTGTCGTCGCCTTGCCGCCGTCTCCGCCATGCCAGGCCGCGTCGACCAGCGGGTGTGTGTTGGCCATTCCGATCTGGTTGTTGATCGATTCTACAAACTCGTTGCCCAGGCGCGACACGTGGTCGACATCACCGTGTTGCAGCCGCCACCAGACGGCCGCTTCGTCGCGGCGTTGCGCAATGCGCTGACTACGTTGGCACGCGGCGGCAAAGCGGTGACGGTGCGCCTGTTGGTCGGGCAATATCCGCTCGATGGCGGCACAAGCGTGAGCGCGCTGATGGCCGAACTCATTCGCGACGCGAAGGCGGTACCTAATTCGCAATTGAAGGTCCATGTCGGTGCCATGTGGTCGTGCCTGGGCGGTGCCGATTGCGCGAGTTTCAGCTGGAACCACGCCAAGATCGTTGCAGTCGACGGAAAGACGGCATTGGTCGGCGGCCATAACATGTGGTCGCGCGACTATCTGATCGAGGAACCGGTCCACGATCTCTCGGCTCAGCTCCGCGGGCCGGCGGCAATCGACGCCAGTCGCTTCGCCGACAGGCTCTGGCAGTTCGTGTGCGATCACACCGGTCGCGACGGCGCCGTTCAGATCGTCAGCTATGTCGGTGGCGAAGACGCCCTGGGAACGGCCTGCCTGTCGCAATTGCCGCTTCCCGCGCCTGTGCCGGCAGGCGCGATCAGTGTCCTGTCAGTTGGCCGACTTGGTGCTGGCATCACGGCGGATTTCGCCAATCAGGGCGATCTTGCACGCGATCTGATGCTTGGCGCGGCACGGCACACGATCCGTTTGGTTCAGCAAGATCTCGCCTTCAAGAAGGGCCGTCTCGACGCGCTCTACCCTGAGAGTACGCTAGAGCGACTTGCCGATTTCCTGTTGTCGACGCAAGGCAATGTATACATCGTTCTGTCGAACCCCGGTTCCGTGAGCCGAAGTGGATTTGATTACAGCAATGGGGTGACCGTCGGGGCCGTTGCGCAGAAGATCCGCCAGGTCGCGCGTGGACGCAGCTCCCTCTCGGATACGAATTTGGATAACCTGCTGTGCCAGCGCCTGCATATGGCACCGCTTCGCTTCGGTCCTGACGCTACCTGGCCCGGCAACCGGCCGATCGGCAATCATTCCAAATTGTGGATGATGGACGACCGCGCATTCTATGTCGGCTCGGACAATTTTTATCCGGTCGATCTGCAGGAATTTGGCTACATCATCGACGATCGCGCCGCGGCGGCAGAATTGCTGCGCTCTTATTGGACGCCTCTCTGGCAATGGTCGCGACTTGCCGCGATATCGGGACACGATGCTCCGCAATGTGTTTTTGCGGTGAACAGGTCGGTCCAAGCCAAGTAATCACAGGCAAGCCGATCTTTGGCCTTTGATCTTTTGCCGCCGATTTGGCCGAGCTCGCGGGCTACTTCATCAACGCCTTCGTGCCGTCGACGCTCTTTGGGTAGGGCAGGGCGGAGACCAGTTCCGACGTCGGCTTGTCCTGTGCAAAGATCCGGTTGAGGTCGAGCGTCAGGTAGGCCGTGCGGTGGTTGTAGTCGGCGATCAGCAGACGGTTGCCGGTCAGGTCCTTGATGGCGATCCATTGCGTATAGTCGGAAACGATATCGTTGCCGGCCTTCGATTGGGCGATNNTGGGCTTTGTCGCGTAGTGGCGCAGGAATGCCGCCCGCACGAAGCGCGACGGCGGCGTGTAGTCGCCAGGAATGCCGACGAGACCACCGCCCTGGCCGATCGCCGTCACGTCGGTCTCGCCGACGCGCAGCGAGGCCACGCCCATGGTCGACAGGTTGATGTAGTTGCGCACGTTGGTGACATGCCAGTCGTAGGTCGGCGCGTTGGTGAGGACGCCCGCTACATTGTTGTAGATACGTTGCTGGCCATCGACGAACTCGACGACAATGCCGGCGCCGCTCCTGTCGGTGAACGTGAAATGCACGGTCGGCGGCGTCGGCCCACTCTGTAGCGTATTGTCCGCCCAAACCTTGATGCCGGGCAGCGCCTGGCGCAGCTCGCCGACGGTGGCGAACTGGCCGAGCGCCCAGGCGCCGAAACCGAGGATCGAGACATAGCCCTTATCCTGCGGTGTCACGGTCTGATACTCCGTGAAGCCCGGGAGAAAATTGCCGCTCATGCCGAGTCCGGCGGAGTTCTGGCCTTCCAGCAAAGTGTCGCCCGGAATGATCGCCGGCTTGATGCCCACCACCGCGTACTTCGAGGTGACAGTCACCGTCGGCAACTTCAGGCTGGGCGTCGCTGTCATGGCAAGGCTCGTCCCCTTGGGCAGGCTGACGAGTGTCCATTGCATGTCGAAGGCCCATTCCATGGTCCGCCCGCTGACGACGGATGCATCGGCCGCGACGAGATCGACGGCAGTGCACGCCAGAGACGCGTTGAAAGTCGCAGCGATGGACACAGCGGCAGCGATTGCTCTGAACATGGCGACGATCCCCTTGCTGAAGTCGTGGAAGTAACGCGATCGACTCGTCGAGTGGTCGTACCGGGCGTTTATACCAGAGAAGCAACTGGGGGGCGTCGCAGCATCTATCGTCCATTGAACAAACTTGCCGATAGACGAACGGCGCACCTTGCGGTGCGCCGTTTTAGTCTCGTCCCGATTGGTCGGAGCGAGAGGATTCGAACCTCCGGCCCCTAGCTCCCGAACATAGCGCCCGTTTTCTATTGTGTGGAATTCGTTAGGTTTTCATTTTTGCTTCGGCCCAGTTTTAGCCGGTTTTGAGTGGCGACTTGCTTACCGATTCGCTTACGCGACATCTGTTGAACTCCACTTGCTCAAGGTCCGCTTTGCACCCGATAGCGACCACACAGCAGACATGTCGGTAGGTCCGAAAAGTGCCAGATGCAGACATTGGCACGTCGTGAGCCGAACGGGGTCAAATCACAAGTTGTCTATGTTCTCCGGTGGCGGCCTGCCAGCAAACCATGCCCGTGAGCGCGGGGTGAAGAGCAGGTAGATGGCGGCGAACGTCAGTCCGAGCCGCAACAGGACGAGCCATATTACGGGATTCCGTTNNCTGGTGAGTAGCGCAGCACCGTAGGCCAAACTCCAAACCGGTTCCCCGGAGAAAGGGGGTGCGTAGTGCGGAAAGAGCGCGCGGTAAAACCATGCTAGAGTTTGCAGCCATGGAAGTGAGCGCCGACCAACTCAAGGAGGCCGTCGAATCCCAGCACGGCGGAACGGCCACGCTGATCGACGCTCTGCCCGTCAAAGAGGTATTCAACGGCAAGACCGTCTGGGAGGGCGTCGTGCACGTCTTCGATCTAGAGGGCCATCCTAGGGCCACCAGGGCCTATGCCTGGTCGCATCTGGTGGGGGACACCGGCGAACGTCGACGCTTCTACGCCGTGCTGCATCTGGGCGGCATCCG
>PLYQ01000152.1 GCA_003153415.1 Rhodospirillales bacterium
CGTAGCCGTAGCAGATGTGCACGGCCGTGGTGCATTTCAGGCCCTCGGCCGCTTTCTCCAGCGCCGGCACGCCCCACTCGACGGTCTCGCCGAGATAGACGTTGAAGGCGGGCTCGTCGAACTGGACGACGTCGACGCCTGCCTTCTCCAGATCGCGCGCTTCCTGGTTCAAAAGCTCGGCGAAGGCGAAGGCCATCTTCACCCTATCGCCGTAGTAGCCGTCTGCCAGCGTGTCGATCAGGGTCATCGGCCCGGGCAAAGTGAATTTCAGTTTACGCGACGTGGCGGCGCGAGCGACGCGTGCCTCGCGCTCATGCACGAACTTCCGGCGCTTGAGCTGCGACGTCACCGTCGGGCAATCGGCGTCGTAGCGGTTGTTGCGGATGCCCATGCGGACCTTCTTGTCGAAGTCGACGCCGTCCACTTCGGCGAGGAAGCCGTGCACGAAATGCTGCCGCGCCTGCTCGCCGTCGCTCACGATGTCGATGCCGGCCTCTTCCTGTCGGCGAATGGAGAGCGCGGTCGCATCCTCCTTGGCTTCCTGCAGTGGCGCGCCGGTGAGCGTCCACGGCGCCCACAGCACGTTCGGCGTGGCGAGCCACGAGGGCTTGGGTAGGCTGCCTGCGAGCGTCGTCTCGAACATTTCTTCTCCCTAATCTTGTCATCCTGAGCGCAGCGAAGGATCTAGCAGAAGTCACATCGAGTCCGTATCCAGCGCGAGGTCCTTCTAGGCGCATTCGAATGCGCCCCTTTCGCTCAGGACGACATTGGCCCTTGCAGAGCCGGCGCTGCTTGCGTTTCCGGCGGCAGGATGTGGCCATAGGTGCCGGGGGCGCGCCAGTGCAGGGTACCGAAGGCGCCGCAGCTCTCGCACACCGACCGCCAACTCTCGTGATGGGCGCCGCAGGCCGCACAGCGCCAGGCGCGGTCGGCCGGTGCGGTCGCCGCACGCGCCAGCCATTCATGCACCTTGGCCTGATCGGAATGGGCGCGCTCCTCGACCTCGGCCATCAGGCGGCAGACGCGGACCGGCGGGCTGGTGCCGCCCGCGGCATCGAGGTGGCGTCGCGCCTCGCCCCACAGGCCGGCGTCGAGGGCGACCTGCGCCAGCGCCAGATGGCTTTCGAGATCGTCGGGCTTGTGGTCGGCCAGGCGGCGCACGATGCCGACCCGCTTCAGCGGATCGGACTCGCCCGACGCCTTGAGATAAAGCGGCACGAGATCGGGATGCGGCGCCAGCGCCCAGCCGCGCTCCAGGGTGCGCATCGCGCGCCTGCCGTCACCGGCCTTGATCTGCAGCTCGGCCAGCCGTTCGGTAACGGCGATGCGTTCGGGTGCCAGCGTAGACGCCTCGCGCGCCAGGGTGAGCGCATCGATAGCGTTGCCGTCGCGCTCGGCGGCGCGGCTGCGCTCGACCAGCAGCAGTGCCTTCAGCGTGCGGCCCTTGTCCTGGGTGATGACCTTGCGGCGCAGCCCTTGCTCCAGCGTCTCTTGTGCGGCTTTCCACTGACCGACCTGGGCCTGCATGTCGAACAGCGAATGCACCACCCAGGGCGTCTGCGGGCGCAGCTCGAAAGCGCGCTCGGCGTAGCTCAAGGCCTGCGCCTGGTCGCCGTCGCGCAGCGATTGGGTGATCAGTCCGCGCAGGCCGAGGAAGGCCATCTGTTCGTCCTCGAGCATGGCGTTGAAGGCGCGCCGCGCACCGTCGCGATCGCCGGCGAGTTGGGCGGCCTGCGCCGACAGCAGCATGGTGAGCGGCGGCTCGGACAGAAGCTTCTCGGCCTGGCGCGCGTTCTTCTGCGCTTCGCCGGCATCGCCCGCGGCCACCGCAGCGAGCCCTTGTGTCAGCGCGCGATAGCCGCGCCGGCGCCGGCCCTCGCCCCAGCCCTCGAGTAGGGCGCCGGGCGCGCCGACGGTCCAGCGATAGAGCAGCCACAAGGCGACGGCCAACAGGATCAGGACGACGATCGCGATCAGCAGCACACCGACGCTGGTGTCGAGCCGCCAGCCGTGCCACTCGGCAGTCACCGAGCCCGGCCGCTCGGCGAGCCACACCGCGCCCAGCATGGCGGCGGCGGCGATAGCGAACCAGAACAGGATGCGCAGTACGGTCATCGTCAGCGCGCGGCGCCCAGCAGGGTGACGGCGTGGGCGGCCAGTTGATCGACCACGCGTTGGGCCGCGAGATGGGCGTCGGCGCGCGCCAGCCAGGCCGAGGTCGCCTTGGCGGTCTGCGGCGGCAGCGATTTTACCAGCTCGGCGGCCTTGGCGAGGTCGCCGGCGTTGAGTGCGGCTTCGGCGCGCGCAAGCTTGGCTTCGACCGAATCGCCCGCGACGTCGGCGCCGACCCGGCGCAGCGACACCAGGCCCTTGAGCTTGCCCAAAAGCCGCTCGCCGAAGGAATCGTCGGCGAGATCGTCGGCGAGGGCAGCCTTGGCGACCGCAGGAAACGACGCGGCGAGGCCGGCACGCGCTGCGACGCCGGTCGCGGCGTTGGGCTGCAAGGCTGCGGCAAGTTCGGTGAGCTTGGCGTCGCCCTGGGCAAGCGACGCCAGCAGGCCGAGGTCCGACGCGAAAGGCAGGCCCGACTCGAGCGCGGCACTCAGGCGAGCGGCGACGCCGATCACCGCCGAGGCGCGCGCCGCCGACAGTGCCTTCTGGTCGGCGGCGGTGTTGGCGCCTGCGGCGGCCTTCGCCTTGTCGAGCGCCTCCTTCTGACCGGCGACGGTCTGGTCGAGGCTTGCCAGGGCGATGCGCAGGGTGGCGATCTCCTGCTTGAGTGCCGCCACGTCCTTGTCGGCCTCGGTGCTCGGCGCGGGTGCTGCTTGCGGAACCGGCTTGTTCTCCAGCGTCTCGAGGCGCCCGCGCAACTCGGCGATGGCGGGATCGCGCGGCCGGTCGGCCTGGGCGGCAGTGGTCGCTGCCGCGCGCACGCGCTTCTCGAGATCGTCGAGCCGCACGTTGAACTCACGCTTGGCGGCGTCGATGGCGGCGGTGGTATCGACAGCCGGTGGCGGTGGCGGCGGCGCACTCACCGGGCCGCGCCACATCGAGCGCGCTTCCTCGGGCCAGTAAGGCAGCGAGAGCACGGCGCCGGCCAGCACGATCGCCGCGGCGACCAAGCCGGTGACGAAGGCGCCGAATACGCCCAGCCCACGTTTTACCGTGATCGGGACAGGGGCCGGCGGCGGCGCCGTAGAAGAAGGTGTGTCGCTCATGGTTTGGGGTCCTTGTACGACGGCTTCGGCCAGCCGGTCGATCTCATCCAGCACGGCCTGACGGGTCGGTCGTGCCGCGGCGGTGGTTGTCTTGAAGGGCAGGGCTTTCAGGGCCTCGGCCGCGGCCGGGCTGATGGCAACGGCTGATACGGCGCGGCAGGACTGGGCGAGGCCTGAGCCGCCGACCAGCCTGGCAAACAGGCTGGCCGCCCGGGGCGAGAAAAACGTCGCGATATCGAGGGCGTGCGCCTGGAGGGCCGCCCGCGCCGAATCGGGCATGGCGCCGGCTTCGCGGGCCTCATAAAGAGTGAAACGGCGGATCTCGAAGCCGGCGGCCGCGATCTCGCCCACGACATCGACGCCGGAAACATGAACCAGCCCGCCCTTCCCGGGGTCGAGGCGTTGGCGCACCAAGGCGGCAAGGGCTGCACTGTCGCCCGATGCCGAGACGACGTCGGTGAAGCCCAGCCCCTCGGCGGTCGACGCCGTGGTGTCGCCAACGGCGAGGATGGGCTTGCTGCGCTGCTCGGCGGCTTCGGCCAGCGCGCGCGCGCCGTTGGCGCTGCTCAGCAGTACGGCCTGGCAGGCAGCGAGTGCGGCGGCAAAGTCGGCCGGCGGCCGAAGGATTTCCAGACGAAACAGCGGCGCGATCACCGCGACATGACCGCGTTCGGCCAGCGCCTTTGCCAGCGCCGTCGCCTCGCGTTCCGGCCGGGTGATCAGCACGCGCATGGGTTCTCGTAACTCATTGGAGCGCGCCACTCCAGTGGCGCATCATGAGCGCCACTCGCGGCGGAGTAACCTCCGCCTTGGTGGCGCACTCCGATGAAATTAGAGAAGAACGACGCCTTCCAGGGCGAGCAACTGGCGTTTGGTCGGCAGTCCGCGTCCGCCGGAGAAACCGCCTTCCTTGCCGCCGGCGGCCAGCACGCGGTGGCAGGGCGTGATGATCGGGATGGGGTTACGGCCGCACGCCATTCCGATGGCGCGCGGTCCCGAGCCCAGCGCCATCGCCATGCCACCATACGTCGCGGTCTCGCCGTAGGGGATGTCGCGCATCATCGCCCAGACGCTCTTCTGGAACGGCGTGCCCTGGTCGGAGATTTTGAGGTCGAAGCGCTTGAGCTTGCGGCCGAAATAGCGGTCGAGCTGGTGGGCGGCTTCCTTGAGGATCGGTGTGGTCTTTTCAGCGCGGCTGCGCTCATCGGGGCTTGCCCAGCGCACGCCGCAGAGCGTATCGCCATCGGCTTCGAGGGCCAGGCGGCCGACCGGGCTCGCGACATAACAAATATTCGTCATTTCACGAGCGTAGCGTCGGCGCTCGGCATTTGCCAAGGTAAGGACCGATGTCTGGGGGAGAAAACATGAAGGGCTGGCGTCCCGGGCGACGCACCCTGTTGGCGGGCGCAGCATCGCTGTGGCCGGCGTTTGCGTTCGGCCAGCAGCCGGCGCCGCGGCGCCAGGCGCCGCCGGCCGCCGAGCAAGGGCCGCCGCCGATCGTGTTCGTCCACGGCAACGGCGATTCGGGCGCGCTGTGGATCAACAACATCTGGCGCTTCGAGGCCAACGGCTACAAGCGCACCCAGCTCTTCGCCATCGACTTCAGCAATCCCAACGCGCGCTCCGACGATTCCAAGCCGCAGCCGTTCCGCTCCTCCACCGAGGACGAGATGAAGGAGCTGGCGGCTTATGTGACGCAGGTGCTCAAGGCGACGCGGCGCCGCAAGGTGGCGCTGATCGCCTCCTCGCGCGGCGGCAACACCGTGCGCAACTACCTGAAGAACGGCGGTGGCGCAGAGTTCGTAAGCCATGCCGTGCTGGGCGGCGGCATCGTGAGAGGCATCGTCATTTCCGACGCCGTCCTGATCGGCAGCGAGTTCAACGGCGCGATGCCTTTCCTCAAAGGATTGAACAGCGGACCCGACGACAGGATCGCCGGCGTCGAGATGATGTCCATCCGCTCCGATAAAAACGACAAATACGCCCAGCCCGACGGCCGCTTCGTCGGCATGCCGGGCAAGCCGACTGGCGTCAGCTACGACGCGTCGGAGCTGCGCGGCTGCAAGACCGTGGTGCTCGACGGGCTCGATCACCGCGAGGTGGCGTTCCACAAGCTCGCCTTCGCCGCCCAATACGAATTCATCGTCGGCAAGACCGCCACGACTTTCATCGCCCAGGAGCCGCTGCCGACGCTGAACGGAAAAGTGACCGGCATTGCCGAGAGCACTTACACCAATCTTCCGGTCGCCGACGCCGAAGTCGAAATCTACGAGGTCGATGCCAAATCAGGAGAACGCAAGAGCACCACGCCGGCCCATCGCAAGACGACCGGTGTCGACGGGCAATGGGGTCCCTTCGTGGCGCGCGGCGAGATGTACTACGAATTCGTGCTCAAGCTGTCGGGGCAGCCGATCACCCACACCTATCGCACGCCGTTCCTGCGCTCGAGCGATGTCGTGCATTTGAGGCCGCAGCCCTTCGCCAAGGGCGACGAGACGGCGGGCTCCGTCGTGATCATGAGCCGGCCGCGCGGCTATTTCGGCGTCGGTCGCGACAAGTTCACTTTGGACGGCAAGGTGCCGCCTGGCATCAACGACGGCGTGCCCGGCGCCTCGACCGGCAAGCTCGCCTTCGACGCCCGCCCGCGCACCGTCGCGGCGGTGTTCAACAACGAGACGATCCCGGCCCGCACCTGGCCGGTGAAGGACAATCACATCGTCGTGGCGGAGTTTCTGAACTGACGGGCTACTTCTCGTAGCGGTACTTGAAGTCGCAGTGGCTGGCGCCGCCCATGATGGTCTGCCTGCGCTCGAGCTTGAGCTTGGGGTCGTAGCCCTCGCAGAAGGCGCCGTCGCGGTTGCACGACAGCAGATGGCCGATCTCGCCCAGTCCCATCGCCTTGTAGGTCTCGGCGTAGCGGCAGCGGGTGACGTTGAAGGTGAAGGTCGTGTCGGTCTGCTCCTTGACCTCGATCTCGAGGGCCCCGCCCTTGGTCCACAGCGGCATCACGTCCTGGAAGGCTTTCAGTGACGTGCCGCCCGGCGCCGCGGCGGCGAACTGGCGGGCCTGCTCGATGGCCGAGCGCCGCGCCGATTCGGCAATGGTCTGTTTGGCGACGGCCTCGCCGTGGCTTGCCTTCAGGGTCTCGTAGACCTCCTTCAGGATCTCGGCCTCGATCTTCCGCTTTTCCAGCATCGACAGGCCTTCGGGATGGGCGGACTGTGTCATGACGGGCACTCCCCAAACAGATTTGCAAGCCTACACCTTGACATCAGGGCCTTGCGATGAAATATCCGCCCGCGATGAAGCCGTTCGCCCTCCTCAGCTCGCGACGCCGCCGCTTTGAAAAGCGGTGTGAAGACGCGCGCGTCTAAAAAACGCGTCGCCTCGTGAAGCCGCTGGAGAAGATCGAGCGGCTTCCAATTTTCCTTCTTCTCCAGTCGGCCGTTCCCTTAAGGCCCTGAATCCAGAGAAAGAAGTCCAATGACCACCAACAAGACCTACGCCAACCGGACGAAAATCTTCATCGACGGCCAGCACGGCACCACCGGGCTGAAGATCCATGAGCGGCTGAAGGACCGGCCCGACATCGAGCTGCTCGAGCTGCCGCTGGCCGACCGCAAGGATCTCGGCAAGCGGGTCGAGATCGCCCGGTCGGCTGATATCGCCGTGCTCTGCCTGCCCGATGCCGCGGTCAAGGAACTGATGGCAGCACTTGGCGACGCCGATGTCTGCGTGATCGACGCCAGCACCGCCAACCGGGTGGCCGACGGCTGGGTCTACGGCTTTCCCGAACTCAGCAAGGCCCATCGGGCGAAGCTGCTGGCGTCCAAGCGCATCAGCAATCCCGGCTGCTACCCGACCGGCGCCATCGCCATCCTGCGGCCGCTGATCGACGCCGGCATCGTGCGCGCCGACTCCACGCCCGCCGTGTTTGGCGTCTCGGGCTACACCGGCGGCGGCAAGGAGTTGATCGCCGTCCACGAGAACACGCCCGACATCGAGCCGTTCGGCCTCTACGGGATGGAGCTCACGCACAAGCATGTGCCGGAGATGAAGAAATACTCCGGTCTCAAGAACACGCCGCTGTTCGTGCCGTCGGTCGGCCACTACGCCCAGGGCATGCTGGTGATGGTGCCGATCACGCGCGACATCACGACCAAGCAGGCCAATGCCGGCGATGTCCAGAAGGTGCTGGCCGACTATTACGCCGGCGAGAAGTTCGTAACGGTGCGGCCGCTCGCCGACCGCAGTTGGCTGGAGCGCGACCGCTTCCTGCGGGCCGACCGGTTGATCGACACCAATTCGATGGAGCTCGCGGTCTACGGCAACGCGGCCGACGGCAACATCCTGGCCGTGGCCTCGCTCGACAATCTCGGCAAGGGCGCGTCGGGCGCGGCGGTCCAGGTCATCAACCTCAAGACCGGCGTCGACGAAGCGACGGGGCTCGCTGTCGCCTAGAACCGACATCCGACGACCTTGCACATCAAAAAAGGGGCCCGCAGCCAAGGTTGCGGGCCCTTTTTGCGACCTTAAGATGGCCTGTCCTTTGTGTATTGGTCGGTCGACGATCAAGGAGTGACCGCATGATGAACTTGATGACGGGGCTGCTCGGGCTGGGCGGCCATCTCGGCGGCTGGCGTCACAAGGATGCCTGGTCCGAAAACGTCATGAACCTCGATCACTGCATCTGGACCGCCAAGGAGGCCGAGCGCGGCCTGTTCGACCTGTTGTTCCTGGCCGACGGCAACGCCGTTCGCCAGATGGACAAGCCGGCACTGTTCGCTGCCAACAGCCCGTCGGACCGGCCGGCCGTGTTCGAGCCGGTCACCCTGATGACGGCTGTGGCGCAATACACGCACTATGTCGGCCTGCTGTCGACGGCTACCACGACCTACGACGAGCCCTATTCGCTCGCCCGACGCTATGCCTCGCTCGATCACCTCAGCAAGGGGCGCGCCTGCTGGAACATCGTCACCACCTCGTATCCCGACGATTCGCTCAACTTCAGCCGCACCGAGCACGTCGCCAAGGACGAGCGCTATGAGCGCGCCAACGAATTCGTCGAGATCACCAAGGGCCTGTGGGACAGCTGGGCCGAGGATGCCTTCGTCCAGAACAAGGCAACCGGCCAGTTTCTCGATCCGACGCGCGTCCACACCCTGAACCACAAGGGCAAGCACTTCCAGGTCAAGGGTCCGCTCAACGTGGCGCGCATGCCGCAGGGCTATCCGGTGCTGTTCACCGCCGGCCAGTCCGACGACGGCCGCGAGCTCGCCGCCAAGCACGCCGACTGCATCTTCGCCGTCACCAACACCAAGGCCTCGGGCCAGAAGTTCTACGCCGATCTCAAAGGGCGGTTGGCCAACTACGGCCGCGCACCCGAGTCGCTGCGCGTCATGCCGGGCTGCGCCGTGTATGTCGGTCGTACCGCCGGCGAAGCGGACGAACTCTATGACGAGCTGCAGTCGCTGATCGTGCCCGAGCTCGGCGTGCCCTATCTGTCGAAGCTCTGCGAGACCGACATGTCGAAGTATCCGCTCGATGGTCCGATGCCCGATCTGTCGACCGACGTTCTGGGCATCGCAAGCTTCCGCAACACCATCGTCGACATGGCCAAGCGCGACAAACTCACGGTGCGCCAGACCTACGAGCGCGTCCTGCCCTCGATGGGCCACGTGACCATGAAGGGCAGCGCCAGGCAGGTCGCCGACGAGATCGAGGACTGGTACACCAGCAAGGCCTGCGACGGCTTCAACATCAACACGCCGGTGATGCCGCGCAGCCTAACCGACTTCGTCGATCTTGTGGTGCCCGAACTGCAGCGCCGCGGTCTGTTCCGCAACGAGTACCAGGGCAAGACGCTGCGNNGGATCGTATCGATCCGGGAGGAAACCAAGTGATCAAGCGCAAGCAGCGCATTCCGATGCGCGACCTCGCAACCATGGCGACGGAAGACCGCGAGACCGTCGAGAAGAACGCCATGAACGGCCGCGTCTTCAACATCTTCAAGGTGCTGGCCCATCA
>PLYQ01000242.1 GCA_003153415.1 Rhodospirillales bacterium
TTCCCATTTGAATGGGGAGGAAAGGCTACATCGATTTCTTCAACGCCGCCTCGGTCTTCGCCATCGCATCGCCATAGGCCTGCGGCTTGTAGCTGGCGCCGCCGATGACGAAGCCGTGCGGCGTGTTGGGATAGGTCGAGAGCTCGAAGGGGGCACCCGCGGCCTGCGCGGCCTTGCCGATGGCGCGTGCCTTGTCGATCAGGCAGCAGCGGTTGTAGGTGTCCTCCTCGCCGGCGAACATCACGGTCGGCACGCGCACGCGGCCGGCCCACGCCGGCAGGTCGTTGAGGGTCGAGGTGGAGGGATACCAGGCGGCCACGACGGCGGCCTCGGCGCTCCACGCCGTGCCATAGCCCAGCACGTAGCCGCCGCCCAGCGAGAAGCCCACCAGGGCGACCTTGCCCGGCAGCGCATGCGGCATGCGCTGGGCCGCCGCGATGGCGCCGCGCATGCCCTCGCCCTGCGTATTGGCCCATTTGTTGGAATCGAACAGCACCACGTCGTAGCCAAGGGCTGCGATCCGGCGCGAGACGTCGCGATAGTCGCGCGGGCCGCTGGAGCCCGACGCCACGACCACGACGCGGCCTTTGCCCGAGGGCGGCGGGAATTCTTCCTGCGCGGCGGCGCCGTGCGGCGCCATCACCGCTGCGAGGAGGGGGGCCATTATCGCGGCGAGAGAGTGTGACATTCGCAATCTTTCATTGACAAGTCAAGTAGAAAACGCAATACTCGATTATGCACTTTGTTGCCCCGTTCCGTCACGCCTCGCGAGCCCCGAATTGTTCTTGGGCTCGCGGGAGCGGTCCCGTTTTTTCACCGTTTTTTTAACGGGAGGGCCTCAATCCTGACCTAGAAAATCTCGCACCGCAGTCACCGCGTCGGCGAGGCCCACCCGCTCGATCGAGACACCCGGTGGAAATGCGCCGAGCAGCCGGGTCGGCAGGCGGGAGTCCAGCATCACGAACACGCCGCGATCGTCGGCGCGGCGGATCAGTCGGCCGTAGGCTTGCTTCAGCCGCAGCCGCGCCAGCATGTCGTCGTAGGCGTTGGCGACGGCGCCGGCGGCTTTCCACGCAGCCTTGCGGGCGCGGTGCAGGATGTCGGGGCGCGGCCACGGCACGCGATCGAACACGATGAGGCGCAGAGAGCGGCCGGGCACGTCGACGCCGTCGCGCACCGCGTCGGTGCCGAGCAGGCAGGAATGCTCCTCGGCGCGAAAAATATCGACCAGGGTCGCGGCATCCATGCCGCCGACGTGCTGGGCATAGAGTGGCAGGCCGGCTTCCTCGAGCGCCGGCGCGATGCGCTGGTGCACGGCACGCAGGCGGCCGATGGCGGTGAACAGCCCGAGCGCGCCGCCGCCCGACGCCAGGAACAGCTCGCGGTAGGCCGCCGCCACCTGGTCGCTGTCGTCGCGCTTGACGTCCTTGACGATCAACACCTTGGTCGAGCCGGCGTAGTCGAACGGCGAGGCCATGGCGGCGCGCATCGCCGGCAGCAGCAGGTGCTTGGTCCCGGTGCGCGCTTCGGCGGCCGTCCAGTCGGCCAGCGTGTCCTGGTTCTCGTCGTTGGCGGGTTGCGGCACGCCCAGCGAATCGCGCAGCGTCGCCGAGGTGATGACGGCGCCGTGCGACGGCTTGATCACCGAATTGATGAACGGCTCGGTCGGGTCGAGATAGTGGCGGTACATGCCGACGTCGGTCTCGCGGGCCTGGCTGCGCTCGATGGTGAACCAGTCGACGAAGGCCGGGTCGGCATCGTTGTGCAGGCCGCGCAGCATGGTGCGCCAGGCTTCGAGGGTCAGTTCGCAGCGGTTATGGAGCGAGCGTGCCACGCCCTCGATGCGGCCGCGCTGGCCGCTGTCGAGCTTGTCGGCCTCGGTCTCGAGCTTGGTCTTGAGCGCGGCACGGAGGCGTCGCACCGGCACCAGCATCTTGTCGAACAGCTCGGCGAGTTGGTCGGCCGCCTCGATCAGGCCGGGATTGAGTGGGCGGATGTCGCATTCCTGGCCGAAGCCCTGGTCCTCGCCGGCGGCGCGGGCGCGCACTTGGATGCGGACGAGGGCGAGGAATTCCTCGGCCGGGCCCAGCACCGTGCCGTCGACCAGCCGCGTCTGCCAGTTGGGCGAGGGCAGGCGCTGCCCCAGATCGAGCAGGCGGCGCAGCGCCGATAGAGCCTCGGCGTCCTCGCCGATGAGATCCTGCACGCGGCGTTCCAGCCCGCGGGCGCGGCTGCCGCGTCGACCTTCGGCGCCCAACAGCCAGCGCCTGAGGTCGGAGGCTTCGACGCCGCTCAGGTGTGCGCCGAACGCTGCGTCGGCGGCATCA
Source organism: Rhodospirillales bacterium (assembly GCA_003153415.1). GTDB lineage: Bacteria > Pseudomonadota > Alphaproteobacteria > Reyranellales > Reyranellaceae > Reyranella. Next base: position 2,328 of record PLYQ01000242.1, read on the forward strand.
AAGAGATGGTGGCCTTCGTCGAACACGTAGCGCAGCGGGCGCGTGGCGTCGTCGAGCCCTCCCATCGCCGCCTGGATCATGACCAGCGCGTGGTTGGCGATCACGATGTCGGCCTGGCGGGCGCGCCTGATCGTGCGCTCGACGAAGCATTTGCGGTAATGCTCGCAGGCCGAATAGATGCACTCGCCGCGCCGGTCCGCGAGACGCGTGACGCGAAAGCGGCCGATCAGGTCGAGCAGCCAGGCCGGCAGATCGCCGCCGATCATGTCGCCGTCGCGGCTGGCCAGCGCCCAGCGCGCCATCAGGCCCAGGCCGACGGCGTTCTCGGGCTGCAGCCCGGCGCGGCTGACGGCCTCCTGGAAGTTCAAGAGGCAAAGGTAATTCTCGCGGCCCTTGCGGATCACCACGCGGCGGCGCTTCTCGGCGCTGTCGCGGTGCAGCCGGTCGAGCGCGTTGTCGATCTGGCGCTGCAGGTTGCGCGTGTAGGTGGCGATCCATACCGGCGCGCCGTTCTTCTCCGCCCACAGCGAGGCGGGCGCCACATAGCCCAAGGTCTTGCCGACGCCGGTGCCGGCCTCGACCAGCACGACGTGCGGCTTGTCTTCTTCCTCGCGCGGCGCGAAGGCCTCGGACGCGGCCGACGCGTAGTCGCTTTGCGTCGGCCGCGCTTCGGCCATGTTGGGGCCGGCCGAGACCAGTTGCGCCAGCCGCAGGCGCGCCTCGCGCGAGTCGACGGGTTCGCTGCCGGGCGGCGGGGCGGGCGGCGGCTCCTCCCACTGCGGCAGGCTCTTCCACACGTCGAGTCCGGCGCCGGGGCGCGGCTTCTTGGCGGGCGCGCCGATGCCGAGCGCTTCGAGCACCGCATCGCCCCACGCCCACTGGCCGCGCGCCATGGCTGTTGCCGTGTCCTTGAGATCGGGCGAGTCAAGTGCGGCCATATCCTCGAGCTCGTCGAGCAGCGCTTTCGCAGCGTCAGGCAGGCGGGCAAGCTCTTCTTCCGGCGTGGTCGGCAGCGCCAGGTCGAGCGCCTCGCAAAGCCCGCGCGGCGTTGGCAAGCAGAAAGTCGCCGGCCGCACGAAGGCGTAAAGCTCCAGCAGATCGCGCGCCGCCAGATTGTCGAGCCCCAGCCGGGCGGCAACGGCGGGCGCGTGGCAGACCAGCGGCAGCGATCCCGCCGCCCGCAACGCCGCCGCGGGCCCGGCCAGCCGCTCGACAGTTCCGTCGGCTGCGCGCCACAACGCCCCGCGCGCGGTCGCGATCAGGGCAGGCCAGGTCGGGGAGGGAGCCATCAACAGCCCGATAGCATACAATGGCGGTTGATGACCCCGTTCGGTCGCCGTCTCTTTTTATCTGCGCTGGGTGCCGGCGTCGCGGCGCCGGTCACAACGCATGCGCAACGGGCCGCCGATCCCCCCAACAATCCCGACGTCGCCATCATCGGTGCTGGCGTTGCCGGCGTCACGGCGGCGCGCGCCCTGATGGCGACGGGCAAGTGCGTTTTGGTGATCGAGGCGCGCGACCGCATCGGCGGCCGCACCTTCACCGACCCGACCACCTTCGGCTTTGCGTTCGACCACGGCGCGCAATGGATCGAGGCCGGCAAGACCAACCCGGCCATGGCGATCGTGCGCGAGGCGGCCGCGAAGGCCAGCCTCGACCGGTCCGAGCAGGCGATATTCCTCGCCGGCAAGGAACTCTCCAAGGAGGACTACGCCCGCTTCGAGAAGATCGCGCAGAACGCCACGCGCAAGATCGAGGAGGTGCTGAAGAAGCTGCCCGACTTTGTGGTCGGCAAGCTCTTGGTGCCGCAGGATCCGTTGGAGCGGCTGGCCTATGCGATGATGGGGCCGCTCGAGCAGGGCGTCGAGAATGGCGAACTGTCGGCGCGCGACTTCACCCGCCAGCCTGAGGCGGAGCCGCAATACTCTGTCGCCGAGGGCATGGGCGCCATGATCGCGCGCTGGGGCGCCAAGGTGCCTGTGAAGCTCGGCGCCCGCGTGGTGCGTGTCGATTCGACGGGCACGCAGGTGATGGTCGAGACCACGGCCGGGCAGATCCGCGCCAGCGCCGCCATCGTCACCCTGCCGACCGGCGTGTTGGCGACCGGCAAAATAGGATTTTCGCCGCAGCTGAGCGCTGCCAAGCGCGACGCGATCGCCCAGCTGCCGATGGCATCCTTCAACAAGGTGGCGCTGCTGTTCTCGCGCCAGGTGATTGACGCCCCTGCCGGCCGCAATGTGACCGGGCTGACGCGCAAGGATCTCGCCTTCGACTCCATTGTCCGGCCGGCCAACCGCGAGGCGGCGCTGGTCTTCGTGGGCGGCGCGCTGGCCCGCGCGCTCGAGGACGAGGGCGGCCGCGCGGCGGTCACCTTCGCGGTCTCGGCGCTGGCGGAGATCTACGGCAACGACCTGCGCGGCGCCGTGGCCAAGTCGCACGCCACGCAATGGGGCAAGGACCCTTACGCCACGGGCTCGTGGTCGGTGGCGCGGCCCGGCCACGCCGACAAGCGCCTGGTCGTGGCCGAGCCGCACCACGATCGCGTCTTCTTCGCCGGCGAGGCGACCGATCCGGTGTGGGCGACCCGCGTCGGCGGCGCCTACGCCTCGGGCCTGCGCGCAGCGAAGGAAGCGCTCGCTGTGCCGGCGCTTCAGCGGCGCTGAGCGCCGGCCGCCAGCGCCAGCAGCGCCGCTACCACGAGACCCGCCGCTGCACACCACGACGGGGCGGCGAGGCTGCCGCTCTTGTCATAGAGATAGCCGGCAAAGGCGGGTCCGACGATCTGGCCGGCGCTGAACACCGCTGTCATCAAAGCGATGCGCCGCCGCGGATCGCCGTCACCTGCTTCGCGCGCGGCGATCAGGCCGAGCGCGGTCAGGCCCATGAAGGTGCCGCCGAGGAAGATGGCGGCCGCGATGATGCTGGCGGGCGTCAGCCACAGCACGCTTGCCGCCACGCCCGCCGCTTCGACTATCGCGGCGAGCGCAAAGCCCGCGAGGATGCCGAGGCGGCGGGCGAGGCCGCCCCACAGCGCCACCGACGGCGCGGCGGCGAGGCCCACGATCACCCAGATGTAGGGCTCGAGCGCCGCGATCGCCGGCGACTCGCGCACCATCGCCACGATGAAGGTGGCGGTGATGACATAGCCGAAGCCGAACAGTCCGTAGGCCACGAGCAGGGCAACGAACCGCGGCGTGAGCCTCGCCGCCGCCGGCCGCCCCCCGGTCTGCGCCGCCGTCTCCTCGGCCGGCACCATGACGGCGACCGCAATACCCGCGACCAGGGCGAGCGCTGCACTGGCGAACCACATGATGCGCCAGTCGGAAAGCATCGCCATCAGTGCCGCCGATACGGCGATGCCGATGCCGACGCCGGCGAAATGCACTGCCGACAATCCACCGCGGCTGGCCCCTGCGAGGCGGTCGAGCACCAGGGCGGAGCTGAAGATCAGGGCAAAGGCCGAGGCAATGCCGGCCAACAGGCGCAGCAGCAGGAAGAGCGGCAGCGCGGTCGTCATTCCCATCGCTGCCAGGCAGATCGCGTTCAATCCGAGTGCTGCCAGTAGCCAAGTGCGGCGCGAGCCCGGAAGGTGCACCGCGGCGAGCAGGGCGCCCGCGAGATAACCGACGAAATTCGCCGAGGCGATCAGGCCGGCGTGGCTTTTGCTGAGCTGCAGCGCCTCGACCATCGGCGGCAGGATCGGCGTGTAGACGAAGCGGCCGATGCCGATGCCGGCCGCCATCGCCAGCAGGCCGCCGAGTGCAAGTTGGACGGGGGCAAGCGTGAGGGGTGTTTTGTTCATGGTGGGCGCGCACTTTGGCCTCGCGCCGCAATTGACGCAATTGCCTGTCGTACCTAGTTTGACCGGTTCATGTCGCAGATCATCGATCGTTCCCTTGCCGGAGCCGCGCGCGCGTGGCCCTTCGAAGAAGCCCGCAAGCTCGTCGCCCGCACCGCGGGCAAGACGCCGGCGAAAGGCCATGTGCTGTTCGAGACCGGCTACGGCCCGTCGGGCCTGCCGCATATCGGCACCTTCGCCGAGGTCGTGCGCACCACCATGGTGCGCCAGGCCTTCGCGCGTCTGAGCGACGTGCCGACCAAACTGTTCTGCTTCTCCGACGACATGGATGGGCTCCGCAAGGTGCCCGACAACGTGCCCAACAAGGAGATGCTGGCGGCCCATCTTGGCAAGCCGCTGACCTCGGTGCCCGATCCGTTCAGCAACGAGCATCCGAGCTTCGGCGCCGCCAACAACGCGCGCCTGCGCGCCTTCCTCGATTCCTTCGGCTTCGAATACGAGTTCCAGTCGGCCACCGACTGGTACAAGTCGGGCCGCTTCGACAAGATGCTGCTGACGATGCTGCAGCATTACGACGAAGTGCAGGCTGTCATGCTGCCGACGCTCGGCGAGGCGCGGCGCGCGACCTACTCGATCTTCCTGCCTGTTTCGCCCAAGTCGGGCCGCGTGCTGCAGGTGCCGATCGTGCGGATCGACGAGAAGGCCGGCACCATCGTCTATCGCGACGAAGATGGCTCGCTGGTCGAGACACTGGTGACGGGCGGCAACGTCAAGCTGCAGTGGAAGGCCGACTGGGCCGGTCGCTGGTTCGCGCTCGACGTCGATTATGAGATGTATGGCAAGGATCTCATTCCTTCTGCGGAGCTCTCGGCCAAGATCATGAAGATTCTTGGCGGCCGGCCGCCCGAGGGTTTCAACTACGAGCTCTTCCTCGACGAGCAGGGCCGCAAGATCTCCAAGTCCAAGGGCAATGGCCTGTCGGTCGAGGATTGGCTGCGCTATGCGCCGCCCGAATCGCTGGCGCTCTACATGCAGCAGCAGCCGCGCCGCGCCAAGCGGCTCTATTTCGACGTCATCCCGCGCGCGATAGACGACTATCTCGCCTCGGTCGAGAAGCTCGGCGTCGAGGAGCCGGCCAAGGCGCTGGAGAATCCCGCCTTCCACATCCATGACGGCAAGCCGGTCGACCACCACGCGAGCGGCGTCAGCTTCGGCATGCTGCTCAATCTGGCGAGCGTCGCCCACACCGAGAACAAGGACGTGCTGTGGCAGTACTTGCGCCGCTACGTGCCCGGCGCCACGCCCGAAACCGCGCCCTATCTCGACCGGCTGCTGGCGGGTGCCGTCGCCTACTACCAGGACTTCGTGCAGTCCTCGAAGAAGTTCCGCCTGCCCACGGAAACGGAACGCGCCGCGCTGAAGGATCTCGCCGAGGTGCTGCGCAAGATCCCCGAGGACGAGAGCGCCGAGTTCATCCAGAACGAGGTCTATGAGACGGGCAAGCGCCATTTCGCCAAGGAAGAGCTGCGCCAGTGGTTCAAGGCGCTCTACGAGGTTCTGTTGGGCAGCGAGCAGGGCCCGCGCATGGGCGCCTTCATCAAGCTGTTTGGCCGCGACAATGTCGTGAGGCTGATCGAACGCGCGCTGGCCGGGGAAGACCTCGGCAAGGCAGCGTGACGGACTACCTCAATCCCGACATCCCCGCCGGCACGCGCATCCACGACGTGCCGCTGATCCGCGCCTCGCGCGCCGGACTGAAAGGCTTCGGCGAGATCGTGCGCGATCCCAAGACGCATCGCATCGAGATCGCGACCTGGCCGGCGCCGGGCTGGCGCAAGCTCGACGAGGGCACCGGCAACGAAGGCGGCACGATCGAGGGCACCTTTGCCTGCGAATGGAACGGCAACGAATTGATCGGCTACAACGAGGCGGTGGGCGGTCACTATGTGCTGGGCTTTCGCGATCCACCGGAGATGGTGCGGGCCGGCGGGACGCTGAGCGATGAGCGCGTGCTGTTGTGGCATTGCAACTACCATCCCGACGGCGGGCAATTCTTCTGGCCGCTCGACGGCAAGCCGTTCGTCGTGCCGATGGCGCCGCCCGGCGATGACGTGAAGCCTGAGGATTTCGTGGCCTTCTGGTCGGACGGCAGCTTCGGCATCTACATGCATCCCGGCATCTGGCACGAGGGACCGTTCCCGGTCGAACCGAGCGGCCGCTTCTTCGACAAGCAGGGCAAGGTGCACGCGCGCATCAGCTGCGACCTGGCGCGCGAGTTCAGCGTGCTTTTAGGCGTGCGGCTGCCGAGGTCGGTCTAGGCTCATGGCGAAAGGCGGCATCGGAACACCGCTGCCGCGACTGGAGGACGGCCGACTGCTGACCGGCGGCGGCCGCTACAGCGACGACTGCACCGCGGCCGACCAGGTTTACGCGATGGTCGTGCGTTCGCCGCACGCTCATGCACGCATCAAGTCCATCGACACGGCGGCGGCACGCGCCCTGCCGGGCGTGCTGTTGGTGCTGACCGGCGTCGAAGTCGTGGCCGACGGACTGCAGCCCATCCCGCATGTGCCGGCGGCAATGAGCCCGCCCGACATCAAATTGCCGAATTCCGACGGCTCGCCGCATCGCGTGATACGGCCTGCGGTACTGGCGATAGATGCCGCGCGCTTCGTGGGCGAGCCCGTGGCCTTTGTCGTGGCCGAGACGCTGGCCGTCGCCAAGGACGCTGGCGAAGCGGTGCAGGTCAGCTATGAGGAGCTGCCGCCGATCGCCGACGTGGTGGTCGATTCCCTGGTGGGTGATGCGGCGCGCACGGCCGCCGGGTTCGCCAAGGCAAGCCGCATCGTGCGGATCGAGACCGACATCGCCCGCGTGACCGGCGTGCCGATGGAACCGCGCGCCGCGCTCGGCCATTACGATGCCGGGAGTGGGCGCTACACCTTATATGCCGGCGGTGGCGCCATCGGGCGGCCCAAGCGCGAACTGGCGATCATCCTCGGCATCGAGGCCGAGCGCGTGCGGGTGATCGCCCGCGACACCGGCGGCAACTTCGGCACGCGCAACTCCTTCTATCCGGAATTCGCTCTGGTTTGCTGGGCCTCACGGCGGATCGGCCGGCCGGTGAAATGGACCTGCGAACGCGGCGAGGCTTTCCTCAGCGACTATGCCGGCCGCGACTTCAGGATCGAGTCGGAACTGGCGCTAGACGCGGAGGGCAACTTTCTCGGACTGCGGGCGATGAGCCGCAGCAACCTTGGCGCCTACACCGCCTCCTTCGTGCCGTTGACCAAGGGCACGCAGCTCATGACCACGCTTTACGATTTGCCGGCGGTCGCGCGGGCGAAGGGCGTGCTGAGCAATACGCCATCCACCGCACCCTATCGCAGCGCCGGTCGGCCGGAGGTGATGTTCGTGATGGAGCGGCTGATCGATAAGGCCGCCCAGACGCACGGCTTTGACAGGATCGAGCTACGCCGGCGCAATCTCATCGCGGCGACGCCCTATACCAATGCCTTCGGCGTCACCTACGACAGCGGTGACTATGCGGGCTCCCTGGAGACGATCCTGCAGCTCGCCGATTGGAACCGCTTCGCCGCCCGCCGGGTGCAAAGCGAGGCGCGCGGCTTGCGTCGCGGCATCGGGCTTGGCGGCTATGTCGAGTCGCAGAGCGGCGCACCCAATGAACGCGCCGAGGTCACGGTGCTTCCTGACGCCACGGTCGAGGTGGTGATCGGCACGCTGTCGGCGGGGCAGGGTCATGCCACCAGCTTCGCCCAACTCGCGGCCGAATGGCTGGGCGTGCCGCCCGAACGCGTGCGGCTGGTCACCGACGACACCGAACGGGTGTCGGTGGGGGCGGGCTCCCATTCCGGCCGCTCGATCCGGTTGGCCGCCACCACCATCCATCAGGCCTCGGCCGGTATCGTCGCCAAGGGCAAGCTGCTCGCCGCCCAGCAACTCGAGGCGGACGCCGCCGACATCGTCTTTGCCGACGGCCGCTTCGCCATCGCGGGCACCGACCGCGGCATCGGCCTGTTCGAGCTTGCGACGCGATGCGGCCCGATCGCCGACGCAGCCGACGTCGAAAGTCGGGTCGGCTCCTATCCTTATGGCTGGCATGTCTGCGAGGTCGAGGTCGATGCCGAGACCGGCGTGGTGCGCATCGAGCGCTACACCACGATCGACGATGTCGGCCGCGCGGTGAACCCGCTGATCCTGCACGGCCAGACCCATGGCGGTATCGCGCAAGGCGCCGGCCAGGCGCTGATGGAGCGCTGCTTCTACGATCCGCGCGGTCAGTTGCTGAGCGGTTCGTTCATGGACTACGCCATGCCGCGTGCCGATGACTTTCCGCCGTTCGTAACAGAGCTGAGCGAAGTGCCGTCGACCAACCATCCGCTGGGCTTCCGCGGCGGCGGCGAGGGCGGCATCACGCCGGCACTGGGCGTGATCATCAATGCCGTGGTCGATGCGCTGGCCGATCTTAGTGTCAGCCACATCGACATGCCGGCCAGTCCCGAGCGCGTGTGGCAGGCCATTCGGGGAGCCGCCAAGCGAACGGGCTGATCGTGGATGTCGTGGGGGACCTTGCCGGCTAATTGAATAGCATCCTATCTTTATGCCATGCCGCATCCCAAGCAGATCGATTTTGGCTTCAACGTCGCCCGCCTTGCCCGCCGCCTGCGCCAGGCGGTCGACGCCGAGCTGCAGGCCTTTGGCCTCACTGACGCGACATGGCGGCCGCTTGCCTATGTCGGCCGGCTGGGTGGCGGAGTGCGCCAGAAGGAACTGGCGACGGCGATGTCGATCGAAGGTCCGTCGCTGGTTCGCCTGCTCGACAACCTCGAGCGTCGCGGCCTGATCGAGCGACGGGAAGACGAGACCGACCGCCGCGCTCGAGGCATCTACCTGACCCGCGCCGGCCGCGATCTTGCTGTGCGCGTGGCCAAGGTGGGAACCGAGATCCAGACGCGTGCGCTGGCCAATGTGCCGCCGGCCGACCTTGAAATTTGCCAGCGCGTGCTGGCCAACATCGAACGCCAGCTCGAAGAGTCGCCCGTGGGCCGACTGGACGTCACAGAGGAAACGTCAAAGAGGAGGAATCGATGAACCAGATCGCCTCGAAGATCGTAGTTAACGAACCGAATCGCTGGCGACTGGAATCGCCCGGCGCCGCCAACTGGTCGCGCAGCGCTCGGCCCGATGCGGCGAAGAAATACTTCATGGTCTCGGCCGACGGTCACGCCAACGAACCGGCCAACCTGTGGTTCGAACGCATGGACAAGAAGTACCACGAGCGCCTGCCGCGCGTGGTCACCGACAAGGACGGCGTGCAGTGGCGCTACTGCGAAGGTTACCGTCCCGACCGGCTGCGGCTGTCGACCCTGGAAGGCGAGGACATGGCGCGCAACAAGGCCGGCGCTGAGCCGCTCGGCCGGCTGGCCGACCACGACCGCGACGGCATCGACGTCGAACTGATCTTTCCCAACAAGGGGCTGGCCATGTGGGCGACGCCCGACCCGCAGTTTGCCATGGCGCAGTGCCGGGTGTGGAACGACTGGGCGTGGGAGCAGTTCGGCACGCATCAGGACCGCATGATCCCGGCCGGCTCGATCGCCACCGGCGATCTCGAAGGCTCGATCGCCGAGGTGCAGCGTCTCGCCAAAACAGGCTTCAAATGCCTGACGCTGCCCTGCAAGCCGATCTGGGGAGGCCACGACAGCAGCCATGTGAACTATAACCTTCCGCACTTCGATCCGCTGTGGGCGGCGATCCAGGACGCCGGCCTGCCAATCACTTTCCACGTCTCGACCGGACGCGATCCGCGCGCCGCGCGCGGCAACGGCGGCGCTGTCGTGAACTATGTCTCGCATTCGCTCTCGCCCACCATCGAGCCGGTCGCCAATCTCTGCGCCTCGGGCGTGCTGGAACGTTTCCCCAATATCCGATTCGCCACCATTGAGGCCGGCATCGGCTGGGTGCCGTGGCTGCTTGAAGCGATGGACGAGGCCTACAAGAAGCATCACTTCTGGGTGCGGCCCAAGCTCAAGAACCTGCCGAGCGAGTACTATCGAATGCACGGCTTCTCCTCCTTCCAGGAGGATCGCGCGGGCCTCGATCTCTGCGAAAGCCACAAGCTCGACGGTAACTTCATGTGGGCCAACGACTATCCGCACCACGAGGGCACCTGGCCGCATTCGGCCGAGGCCATCGAGCGCACTATGGGGCAGCTCTCCGACGGAGCGCGCGCCAAGGTGCTCGGGTCGAACTGCGCCCGCTTCCTCGGCATCGAGGTGCCGCAGCGTTGCCGCCAATGACGCGTACGCTTCGAGGAAAGGTGGCGATCGCCGGCGTCGGCGAGACCACCTACTACCGGCACGGAAAGTCGCCTGAATCGGAGTTCAAGCTCGCCCTGCAAGCGATCTTGGCCGCCTGCGCGGATGCCGGCATCGATCCGCGCAAAATCGACGGTTTCGCCTCCTACTCCAACGATCGCAACGATCCGTCACGCCTGGCCGCGGCGCTCGGCCTGCCCGCACTTCGTTTCTCCAACATGAACTGGGGCGGCGGCGGCGGCGGTGGCTCGGCCGCCATGGGCAATGCCGCCGCAGCAGTGGCCTGCGGTATAGCCAATTGCGTGGTGGTGTTCCGCGCCCTGGCGCAAGGTCAGTTCCAGCGCTTTGGCGCGGCACCGCCGGGCGGCGGCGCCTCCGGCGAGAACGCCTTCAACGCGCCTTACGGGGTGATGTCGCCGGCGCAGCGCTACGCCATGCGCGCTATGCGGTTCCTGCACGACAACAGGATCGGTCCCTCGGCCCAACGCGCCATCGCGCTCGCCTCCTACCATCACGCCCAGGCCAACCCGCGCGCTGTGATGCACGGAAGGCCGCTGACCGCCGAGGCCTACGATGCCTCGCGCTGGATCGTCGAGCCGTGGCGGCTGTTCGACTGCTGCCAGGAGAACGATGGCGCGGCCGCGCTGATCATCGTGCCGGCCGAGGAGGCGCGCGATTTCAAACACAAGCCGGCCTACCTGCTGGGCTCGGCACAAGGTTCGGAGTATCGCAACGGCGCGCGCGTGCACAATGCACCGCTCTATGCCACCTCGAGCTTCACGACGGTGGCGCCGCAGCTTTACGACATGGCAGGTGTGAAGCCTGCGGACGTCGACGTGGTGCAGAGCTACGAGAATTTCACTGGCGGCGTGCTGATGAGCCTGGTCGAGCACGGCTTCTTCACGGCCGAGGAGGCGAATGCCTTCCTGACGCCGGAAAATCTGACCGCGCCCAAGGGCAAGCTGCCGCTCAATACCTCGGGTGGCAATCTCGCCGAGTGCTACATGCACGGACTCGAACTGCAGATCGAGGCGGTGCGGCAGCTGCGCGGCCAATCGACCTCGCAGGTTCCGGAAGCCGAAGTCTCGATGGTGATCTCAGGCCCGATGGTGACGCCGGTCTCCAGCATGATCCTGGGCTCGGAGGCGACGCTATGAGTTACCTGCCGAGCGGTCTGCCGATCCCGATGCCGGAGAACGATGGTCTCGACAAGCCGTACTGGGAAGCCAACCGGCGCGGCGAGTTGCTGGTCCAGCGCTGCAGGAGCTGCGGCACTTTCCAGTGGGGGCCGGAATGGATCTGCCACAAGTGCCTTTCCTTCGACCTCGACTGGCACAAGGTGTCGGGCAAGGGCCGCATCTATAGTTGGGAGCGGCCGTGGCATCCGGTGCATCCGGCGCTCAAAGGGCACGGCCCCTACATCGTCGTCCTGGTTGAGCTGCCTGACGCCGGCAACGTGCGCATGCTGGGCAACCTGCTGGGCGAGCCTGAGCAGGAGGTGCGAATCGGCGCCGATGTCGAAGCAGTGTTCGAACCGCACGACGACGCCAAGCCGCCCTTTACCCTGGTGCAGTGGAAGCTGGCAGCGCGTTGACGGCGCCGAGATAGCTCAGCACCAGCCGCACCAGCTCGTCCTCGAAGCTCCTGCTCTTCAGGAAAGACTGCTCCTCCAGCACGGCAGAGCGGATCGAGCCGATCAGCGCGCGCGACAGTATGAAGGTCTGCTCGTATTTGAGCGTCTCGAGGCTGTTGGCCGCGATGAATGCCGCGATCGGCGCGTTGAATGCCGCGCCGCCGGTCTGGCTCAGCACTGCCTGCACCACCGCCTTGCGCGCGCGCTGACGGCCATGGAAGGCATTGACGATCGCGCGCACCACGCCACGCACGCGCTGCTCGGCGGAGGCCTCGCGGTCGTCGGTCAATGCCTTGGCAACGTTTAGCAGCGTCACCTTCAATTCGCGGTCGGCGATGGCGCGCAGCAGCGCGTCCTTGTCGGCAAAGTACTGGTAGAGCGTGCCGATGCTGACTCCGGCACGCTCGGCCACGGCGTTGGTGGTGAAGGCGGCGAGCCCGCCGGCTTCGAGAATCTGAGACGCGCCTTCCAAAATCGCCGCCATAGTCTCTTCCGAGCGCGCCTGCCGGGGAATTCTTCTTTTTATTTCAACAGGTTGGCGGGGTTTGGCCATCGCGATCCGGCTTTCCCTAAGGCGAGTTTAAAACCTGAGGAGTGCTCATATATTGAAAAGCGTTGAAAGCAAAAGGGGCATCCCCATGGAAGCGCTCGGTAAGCTCTACCTCATCCTGTTGCCTCTCGTGCTGGGGTCGGCTCTCCTCGAAGGCCTGTGGCTCTCGCGCACGCGTGCCAAGGGTTACGACTGGAAGGCGTGGGCGACGTCGATCGGCGATCTCGCCATCCGCCGGCTGCTCTCGCTGGTTCCCTACAGCCTGGCCACGCCCATCTTCTCGCTGGCCTACCAGCATCGCCTGTTCACGCTGGGCCTCGACAGCGTGGGCTCCGTGCTGCTGCTCTTCATCGGCATGGAATTCTTCTACTACTGGTACCATCGCACCAGCCACACCGTGCGCTGGTTCTGGAATATCCACTCCGTGCATCATTCGCCCAACCAGCTCAACCTGGCCGCGGCCTATCGCCTGGGCTGGCTGGGGCAGTTCATGGGCGCCACCCTGTTCTTCACGCCGCTCGCCTTCCTGGGCTTCGAGCCCACGACCATCGTGACCGCGCTGTTCCTCAACCTGCTCTACCAGTTCTGGCTGCATGCCGACTGGATCCCCAAGCTCGGTTGGCTGGAATATGTGCTGAACACGCCGTCCGCCCATCGCGTCCATCACGCGCGCAATCCGGAATATCTCGACGCCAATTTCGGTGGCGTGCTGATCGTGTTCGATCGCCTGTTCGGCAGCCATATCGAGGAGAAGTCTGCCGTGCCGTGCGACTACGGGCTGGTGACACCCATCACCACCTACAATCCGATCCTCATCAACTTCCAGCCCTGGATCGGCATGATCAGGGACGTCAGGACCGCACGCTCGCCCGGCGCGGTCCTGGGATACCTGTTCGGCCCGCCGGGCTGGCGGCCGGACGGGCAGGGCCTGACCACGGCCGAGCTGCGGGCCCGCGGCTCGCTCGCCCATCCTCAGCCAGCCCCTGCTTAGGATGGCCCAAGCTTAGGCGACCATGACTTAAATCTCCCTTGAGGCCTCTCCCTCCCGCCGACAGAGTGGCCGGGAAGAGGAGAAGCCCCATGGCCAAGGACAAGGTCTGCGTCGTGATCGGCGCGGGCGACGCGACGGGTGGCGCAATCGCCCGTCGTTTTGCGCGCGAGGGCTACACCGCTGTCGTCACGCGCCGCACTGCCGACAAGCTGAAGCACCTGGTGGCCGAGATCACCAAGGAAGGCGGCAAGGTTCATCCCTTCGGCTCCGATGCCCGCGATGAGGACCAGGTCGTAAAACTGTTCCGCGAGATCGAGACCGAGATCGGCGAGGTCGAGGTCTTCGTTTTCAATATCGGTGGCAACGTGCGCTTCGATATCCGCGACACGACCAGCAGGGTCTACCGCAAGGTCTGGGAGATGACGGCCTTCGCGGGCTTCCTGACCGCGCGCGAGGCCGCCAAGGCGATGGTGCCGCGCGGAAAGGGCACGATGCTGTTCACCGGCGCGACAGCCAGCCTGCGCGGCGGCCGCGGCTTCTCGGCCTTCGCCGGCGGCAAGCATGCAGTGCGTGCGCTGGCGCAATCCATGGCGCGCGAACTCGACCCGCAGAACATCCATGTCGCCCATGTCGTGATCGACGGCGCGATCGACACCGAATGGATCAAGACGAATTTTCCCGAGCGCTACAACGCCGGTCCCGACGCCATCCTCAATCCCGACCACATCGCCGAGGCCTACTGGCAGCTCCACCGTCAGCCACGCAGCGCGTGGACCTTCGAGATGGATCTCAGGCCGTGGAAGGAAACGTGGTGAACGGCGGCAGCCGCTGCCGCGCGCGACCTACTGCTTGGGTGTAGTCGCCGCGCCCACGCCGGCGCCGACCGCGCCGCCAATCAAGGCACCCGGCAGAACGCCCAGCGGCGTCACGGCACCGACCACGGCGCCTGAGCCGGCACCGATGGCGCCGCCGGTCACGGCGCGCTGGCCCCAGGTGTCGCCGCACGCGGTCGCGCCGAACAGGATAGCTGCGAGAACAATATACTTGCCCATGACGTGGCACTCCCTCTATGGCCGAGCGTCACCAATCTGTGTGGCGTAACCATGACAAACGCTCGAGGCGACGTGTGGTTCCGTCCGTGACGTCGCTATTGGTGGCGTGGCGTCGTCGCCGCGCCAATACCAGCACCGGCAGCGCCGCCGATCAAGGCGCCGGCCAGGGGATTAAGTCCCGTCGCCACGCCGATCAGTGCGCCGGTGCCGGCGCCGATCCCGCCGCCTGTCACCGCGCGCTGACCCCAAGTGTCGCCCCAACCGGTCGCGCTGAAGAGGATGATGGCCAGAACAATGTACTTACCCATGCGGAAATCCCCTTGGCTGGTTCGGGCCCAAGCATGCGGGCCTTCTAGGGCCTGTTACGGGTTCAAATGCGGCTGAAATTTGGCGATTCCGCCCGCCGCTGGGGATATGAACCGTGAGATTTATGTGACTGGAACTGCGCTCGACGCGCCCACGTTGGGGCCGACCCATTCCATATTGTATTGCCGATAGAGGTCCTGCTGGACGGCCTGGGTCAGTGTGCCGGCGGCGCAGTGGGCGGCGAGAGCGCGGAAATAGCCTTCGATCTTGGGCGGCGTGTCGATCACCAGCAGGCGTCCGACCTTGTTGCCGATGTTGGTGAAGCCGTGCGGCACGCCGCGCTGGCCGTAGACGAAGGCGCCCGGCCCGACATCGCGGATCACGTCGCCCTGCTGGATGCGGAAGTGGCCTTCGAGGACGACGAAGGATTCGGCATCGTCGTGGTGCAGATGGGTGGGCGGGCCGCCGCCCGGCGAAACCTGCAGTTCGAGCAGCAGGTAGGCGCCGCCGGTCTCCTCGCCATAGGCGGTGAAGGTGAGCTCGTCGCCTCGGATCTTCAGTCGGCGCTCGCGCTCGACCGCCATCTGGGTGGCCATGGGTTTCCTCCGCGCTCGGTGAGCGCCTGGATGGGATTGTAGACCCCGGCCACGCGCGCCTGCCACAGGCAAAGCAGCGGCGCCACCACGAGCTCCAGGACCAGCGCTCCCGCGATGAGGGGAGTTGGCGTATCGCCCAGCACCAGGCCGAGCAGGCGGCAGAGGCCGCCGATGAAGACCAACGACACCAGGAACTGCAGGCGCGCCGTCTTGTTTTCGATGCTGGGCACCGTGCTCCAGAAGCCGAGGCCAATCGCCAGCAGCAGACCTGCGAGATAGCGCTGGTGATTGGCGACCCAGGCGCTTGCCTCGCCGAGGCCGTGCAGGACGTCCCACAATCCCCCCGCGACCGCCGGAGCAGCGGCCAGCGAAATGCAGATCTGGAGGGCCAGTCTTTCCTGCGCGGAGGCTTGGGTCAGCAGCATTGCCCCGGTATACGCAGGCCGTGATGTCCTTAGATCACCCGCTGCGTGCGTGCATAGGTCATATAAAGCTCATGCGCCTGGCGAGCGATCGGGCCGGGCTGCAGGTCGCGGCTTTCGTAGCGGCTGACCGGCTGGACCTTGCCGGCATTGCCGGTGGTGAAGATCTCGTCGGCATCGTCTAAATCGGCGGTCGTGACGGTGCGTTCGTCGACCTTCACGCCGGCCGAGCGCAGCAGCTGGATGGTGCGGTGGCGCGTGACGCCGGCCAGAAAAGTGCCGTTGGGCACCGGCGTCACCACCGTACCGCCCTTGGCCAGGAAGAGGTTGGAGCTGCACGTCTCGGCGACGTTGCCCAGCGCATCGAGCACGATGCCGTTGTCGAAGCCACGCTTTTGCATCTCGGCGGCGCCGCGTGAGGAGTTGGGATAGAGGCAGCTCGCCTTGGCGTTGGTCGGCGCGCTCTCTTGCGTCGGGCGGCGGATGGTGCGGCAGAGGCCCAGCGTCAGCGGTGTGCCGGCGCGCATCGGCGAGACGTAGACGCAAAGCGCGAACTGGCAGGAATCGGGGTCGATCGAGATCGGGCCCTTGCCGCCCTTGGTCGGCCAGAACATCGGCCGCACATAGAGCTCGGCCTTGGGCCCGAAGCGGCGGACCGCCTCGTGCATCAGCTTCAGGATCTCGTCGGGTGTCTTGGTCGGATTGAGTCCCAGGGCGCGGGCCGAGCGCACGACGCGTTCCGCATGGAGGTCGAGGTCGGGCCCGCAGCCCTCGAAAGCGCGGCCGCCGTCGAATACCATCGAGCCCAGCCAGAAGGCGTGATCGCGCGGGCCCAGGATCGCGGGATTGCCCTCGTGCCACGTGCCGTTCCAGTAGGTGAGCGTGTCCATATTGTCCTCGTCTGCGGAAGGCGGCGGGAATAGCAGATTCCCATGAGCGCGGCAGCAATTTTGGCACTGGCCGCGGCCCTGTGTTTCGCCATCGGCCTGATCCTCACCCAGTATGGCCTGCGCACCATGCCGTCGTGGCGCTCGCCGCTCTACAGCATCGGTGGCTCCATGATCGTGGCATGGGTGATGGCCGCGATCTTCGTCGACCCGACAGGATTCAATCTCAAGGCGGCCCTTATTTTTGCTGGGGTCGGTGTCGTCTTTCCGGTGACGGCGTCGATCCTGTCGGTGCGCTCGAACGAGAAGCTCGGCCCGGCGGTGGCGGGCGCGGTCGGCAACGTCTCGCCGCTCTTCGCGGTGCTGGGTGCGGTCATCTTTCTCAGCGAACATTTGGGTCTCGTGCAGATGGCGGGACTTGGCCTGGTCGTGGCCGGCGTAGCGCTGCTGGCGCTGCGTGGCGGTGCCGGCGGCCGGCAATGGTCGCTCTGGGTACTGCTGTTGCCGCTCAGTGCCGCGGTCGTGCGCGGCGCGGTCCAGCCCGCGATCAAGACAGGGCTTGCGCTGTGGCACGAGCCGATGGCGGCGGCGGCGATCGGCTACACCCTGTCGACCATCGTGATTCTGCTCCTGGTCGGCCGGCGCGCGGTGCGCGAAGGACGGGCCGACCGGCGTGGCGTGATGTGGTTCACGGCCGTCGGCATATTCAACGGCACCGCCACCTTTCTTCTTTATGCCGCGCTGGGCCTCGGCTCGATCGCCTTGGTGGCGCCGCTGGTCGCGCTCTTCCCGCTGATCGCCGTGGTGCTGAGCCTGCTCTTCCTGCGCGAGGAGAACCTTCATGCGCTCGGGCTCGCTGGGATCGTGGTCAGCGTCGGCGGCGTGATCTTGTTGCTGGTCGGCAGCGGGTGAATTGTAGCGAGATATACTTATTTGGAGGCGTAACAACGCCGCCCGACTCGGCGTTTGCCCTGTAAGCGTGGACAATGTGTTTGCGCGTTCAGGAGGCAGATCATGTTCAAACGTTCTCTCTTCACTCTTCTTGCTGCCACTGCGCTGTCCACGTCAGTGCTCGTCGTCCCGGCGGTCTTCGCCCCGGCGGCAGCTCAGATCGGCGTATACATCGGCGCGCCGCCGCCGGCCCGGGTCGAAGTCGTGCCGGTGGCGCCTGCGAACCAGACTTGGCGTCCAGGTTACTGGAACTACGAAAACAGCGCCCACGTTTGGGCGCCCGGTGCCTATATCGAGACGCAGCCGAACTCGCATTACGTTCCCGACCGCTGGGTCAAGTATCAGGACAACGGTCGCGATAACTGGAAGCGCGAAAATGGCCGGTGGGAGAAGAACTAGGTCGACCAACCGGACGGACCATTCGATATCGGAAGCGGGGCGCCCAGGCGCCCCGCTTTCTTTCGTGGTCTCGTCGCTGACACGAAACTGACAGTGGCGGAATCACGGCAGCGTGGCGGCGTGAATATCTTGATCATACGGGCACGCGATATGCCCTCGATACCGTATCTCCTTATGACGCGGTCGAATGCCGTGTCACTGGAGGCAGGTCATGATGAAGCGTATTTTGATCACGTCCCTCGCCGCCGCCACGATTTCCATGCTGGCGATCGTCGCTCCGGCGATGTTCACTCCGGCCGCCGCGCAGGCCTCTATGAACCTGTCGATCGGTGCGCCGGCACCAGTCTACTATGAGCCCGTGCCCGCACTGCGCGTCGGCTACGCGTGGGCACCCGGCTACTGGCGCTGGGAGCGCGACCACCGTTACTGGGAGCGCGGTCGTTGGGAACACGACTACCGCCACGATTGGAATCACTGGCATCGCTAGATGATGCATCCAAATGGTGGAAGCGGGGTGCATCAGGCACCCCGCTTTCATTTTGCGTGAAATCGACCGTGGCCAAATCGGGGCGGCTTGGCGGCCCAAATTCCTTGATCGGCAGGGCACGTCCCCGGGGCTGATACCGTAATTCCTTCAGGCGCGGATCCAAGCCGCGCGATGGAGGCAAGTCATGATGAAGCGCAGTCTGTTCATTCTCCTTGCCGCCGCTGCGATTTCCACGCCAGCGGTGGTCGCTCCGGCGATCTTCTCGCCGGCTGCTGCACAGGCCAGCGTCAGTTTCGGCATCACGATCGGCACGCCGCCGCCGGCGCCGATCTACGAAGTCGTACCGCCGCCGCGCGTTGGCTACGTCTGGGCGCCGGGCTACTGGCGCTGGGAGCAAGAGCGCCATGTGTGGCAGGCCGGGCATTGGATGGAAGCCCGCCACGGCTACCATTGGGTGCCCGATCGCTGGGAGCGTGCCGAGCATGGCTGGGGCCACGCGCCCGGCCACTGGGATCACGACGGCGACTGGCACAGCTTCAACACCTGGCATCGCTAGCAAGGCAGCCTAAACGAATGACGGAAGCGGGGCGCTAAAGCTCCGCGGTCCAAAGACTTCGCAGAAAGTCAGCAAACATCGAGCGGGGCGCACCAGCGCCCCGCTTTCTTTTTGCCCGGCCCATGTTCCCCGACTGCCGTGGCGGGTTATCATGGCGCTCTGAAAATCCGCCGGGAAGGAAACAATGTCATTAGTTCAAGGGCCGCTTCGCGCCAACCGCTTCGGTCTCTCCGTCGCCCTCGCGACGCCCTTCGCCGAGGACAGGTCGATCGACCTGCCGCGCCTGGTGGCGCATGGCCGCCAGTCGCTGGCTGATGGCTGCAACAGCCTCACGGTGTTCGGCACGACGGGCGAGGGCGCCTCACTTGGCCTCAATGAGCGCAACCGCGCGCTGGGTGCGCTCGTGGGTGCCGGCGTCGATCCCAAGAGGCAGCTCGTGGTAGGTATCGCCGCCTCTTCGGTCGAGGACGCGATCGCCCAGGGTCGTGCGGCGCTGATGTTGGGCTGCCCGAGCTTCCTGCTGGCGCCGCCGTTCTACTTCAAGGGTGCGGGAGACGAGGGGCTTTTCGACTGGTTTGCCGCCGTGCTCACCGGGCTCGGCCCAAAGGCCGCCAACGTCATCCTCTATCACATCCCGCAAGTGACGGCGGTCGGGCTCTCGATGGACCTCATCGACCGCCTCAAGAAGGCCTTCCACCAGCAGATCACGGGCGTCAAGGATTCGTCGGGCGACTGGGCCAATGCCCAGGCGCTGCTGAAGCAACATGGCGAGCTGCACATCCTGATCGGCGATGAGCGTCTGTTGGCCAAGGCGATGAACCTCGGCGCATCGGGCGCCATCACCGGGCTCGCCAACATCGCGCCCGACCTGATGCGGGCACTGATCGATGGCATCGAGGAGCCCCGAGTCAACGCCATGGTCGAGCAGGTGTTGCCCTATGCGGTCACATCGGCGGTGAAGGCGCTGGTCGGACATCGCCGTGGCGATCCGATGGCGTGGAGCCGCATGCGCGCGCCGCTCAAGTCACTGGGCGAGGCCGATTGCCTAAAACTCTTTGCCGCGATCGATGCCATTCGCGCCAAGCGCGCGGCCTGAGGCTTATTCGAAGGAACGACCCATGACCGCACCGCTCACCATCCGCCTTCACCCCAACGACAACGTCGTGGTGGCGCGCATGGATATTCTTTTAGGCACCAAGGTCGAGGGCGAGGTCGCCTCGGCGACGCGCGTGCCGCCCGGCCACAAGATCCTCACCCGGGCGATCAAAAAGGGCGAGCCCTTGCGCAAGTACAACCAGATCATCGGCTTTGCCACCGAGGACATGACTCCGGGCGCCCACATCCATACACACAATTGCGTCATGGGTGATTTCGAGCGCGACTACGCATTCTGCACCGACGCGCGGCCGACCGAGTACGCCAAGCCGCCGGCGATCTTCCAGGGCTACCGTCGCGCCGACGGACGCGCCGCCACGCGCAACTACATCGGCATCGTGACCACGGTGAACTGTTCGGCCGCCACCAGTCGCATGATCGCGCGCCACCTCGAGCCGCTGCTCGGCGCTTTCCCCAATATCGACGGCGTGGTGCCGCTGACCCATGGCGGCGGCTGCGGCATGGCGTCGTCGGGGCTGGAGATGGACGTGCTGCGCCGGACACTCGCCGGTTACACGCGTCACCCCAATATGGCGGCGGTCGTGATGCTGGGGCTCGGTTGCGAGTCCAACCAGATTTCCGGCCTGATGAATGCCGAGGGTCTCAAGGAAGGCCCCAAGCTCATCCCGATGGCGATCCAGGACGAAGGCGGCGTCAGCAAGACCGTGATGCGCGCCGTCGGCTTCCTGAAGGAGCTGCTGCCCGAAACCAACAACGTGAAGCGCGAGGCGATTCCGGCCAGCGAGCTGATCCTGGCGCTGCAGTGCGGCGGCTCGGACGGCTATTCCGGAATCTCGGCCAATCCGGCGCTGGGCGCGGCGGTCGATCTCCTGGTCAAGAACGGCGGCACGGCGGTTCTCTCCGAGACGCCCGAGATCTACGGCGCCGAACATCTGCTGACGCGCCGCGCGGTCAACCGTGCCGTGGGCGAGAAGATCGTGCAGCGCATCAAATGGTGGGAAGATCATTGCGCCAAGACCGGCGGCGAGATGAACAACAATCCCTCGCCGGGCAACAAGGCGGGCGGCCTCACCACCATCCTGGAGAAATCGCTGGGCGCGGTGGCCAAGGGCGGCACGACCAACCTGGTCGATGTCTACGAATACGCCCAGCCGATCACGGCCAAGGGTTTCGTCTACATGGACTCGCCGGGCTACGACCCGGTGTCCGCCACCGGGCAGGTCGCGGGCGGCGCCAATGTCCTGTGTTTCACCACGGGGCGCGGCAGCGTGTTCGGCTGCAAACCCACGCCGTCGCTCAAGCTTGCGACCAACAGCGCGCTCTACCGGCGCATGACCGACGACATGGATATCAACTGCGGCACCATCGTCGACGGCGAGGAGACCATCCAAGATAACGGCCGGCGTATCTTCGAACTGATCCTCAAGACGGCGTCCGGCCACAAGACAAAATCGGAGGTCCTGGGCATCGGCGACGATGAATTCGAGCCCTGGAAAATTGGCGCGACGATGTAGATATTTCGATTTGTCGGCATCTTGACACCGCTACAGGGCCCCGTCATATGCGATTTTACGACTTACGAACTTGGCGTTGCTTTGGCGGCCCAGCCCACCGCGGCCACGGACTTCCCCCACGAGCTTTCCACCAAATTCTTCGAGTTGTCGCAGGCGGTAGCATCGAGTGCACCGTCGGCGCATTTGTGTGTGTGCTCGACCAACAGCCGAGGAGAGAGAAAGATGGCTACAGGTACGGTGAAGTGGTTCAACGCCACCAAGGGTTTCGGCTTCATTCAGCCGAATGACGGCGGCAAGGACGTGTTCGTGCATATCAGCGCCGTCGAGCGTTCGGGCATGAACGGCCTCAACGAAGGCCAGAAGGTGAGCTACGAGATCGCCTCCGAGCGCGGCCGTTCGGCGGCCGTGGACCTCAAGGCAGCCGACTAAGCCTTTGACGATCGTCCCGCTCGTCGAGCGCCCCGACTTCGCTGCACAAGTGGCGGCCTGGGGGTTCGCCGAGTGGGGCCATCCCAATCCTGGCAAGACGCTCGCTGAGCGTGGCACCCGGATCCGGGAGAAGATGAACGTTGATCGCGTGCCGGTCGCGTTCGTCGCTCTCGATGACGGCGGCAGCCTCGTCGGCACCGCCTCCCTCATTTTCGACGATCTCTAAGGTGACCCGCGCAATCCGTGGTTGGCCAGCGTCTTCGTGCTGCCGGCCCAGCGCAAGAAAGGCATCGCGTCGGCGCTGGTGCGTGCCGTTGAGGACGCCGCGCGACGATTCGGCTACTCCCGGTTCTATCTCTTCACCTCGTCGGCGCCGCAGCTCTATACCGGCCTCGGCTGGCGGGCCCTTGAGCGGCGCGACTATCGCGGCGAACATATCCAGGTGATGGACAAGATGCCGTGAGGGGAAACAAATGGCCGACGACCTGCACTACCTGTCGCTCGACGAGGTCGCGCGGCGCCTGAAGGCGCGCAAGCTCACGTCCGTCGAGATGACGAAGACGATCCTTGATCGCATCGCCACTGTCGATCCCAAGCTCAGGGCGTACGCCACCCTCACCGCCGAGCGCGCGCTGGCCGATGCGGCACGGCTCGACGCCGAGACCGCGGCAGGTAAATCGCGCGGGGCGCTGCACGGGGTGCCGATCGCGGTGAAGGATCTCTGCAACACCGCGGGCATTCCCACCGCCGCGGGCATGGCGATCCATCGTGCCAACGTGCCGACCAAGGACGCCACCGTCGTTGCACGCCTGAAGGCCGCGGGTGCGGTGATCCTGGGCAAGCTGCAGATGACCGAAGGCGCGTTCGGCGTCCATCACCCGAGCATTCCTGCGCCAATCAATCCGTGGAACGCCGCCTACTGGACGGGCTCGTCGTCGTCTGGCTCCGGTGCGGCGACAGCGGCGGGGCTTTGCTTTGCCTCGCTCGGCTCCGACACCGGCGGTTCGATCCGCTTTCCCTCGACCATGAACGGCCTCACCGGACTGAAGCCGACCTGGGGCCGGGTGAGCCGGGCCGGGGTCTTCGCGCTCGCCGACTCGCTCGACCATGTCGGGCCCATGGCGCGGAGCGCCCTCGATGCCGCGTTGATGCTGGGCGCGATCGCCGGTGCCGATGCCGACGATCCGACGGCGTCTCCCTTGCCGGTGCCCGACTATGCCGGCTCGATTGCCGCCGGCGTGCGCGGCAAGAGGATCGGCGTCCCGAAGAGCCTGCACGATCTCGACGACGACGTCCGCCGCGGGCTCGACGGTGTCGTGGCGGTCTTCAAGGCTGCTGGCGGCGAGATCGTCGACGTCACTTTGCCGGACAATTTCGAGCAGGGTGCGCGCGACTGGGTGCCGCTCTGCGCCGTCGAAACGGCCTACGCGCATGAAGCGACCTATCCGGCGCGCGCCTCGGAATACGGTCCGGTGCTGGCCGGCCTGATCGACATGGGCCGGCGCATGTCGGCGCTGGAATTTGCCCGGCTGCAGGCGCGCCGCGCGGTGGTCACCGGCGAACTTACCAACCTGCTCGCCTCCGTCGACTTCCTGCTGATGCCGGTGATGGGCACGGCCGCCTGGTCGATCAAGGCGTTGGAGGCGGCCGGCCGCGCACCGGACACCGTGGCGGCGCGTCTGCGCTACACCGCGCCGTTCGACATGAGCGGCCAGCCGACGCTCACCCTGCCGGGCGGGTTCACGCGCGACGGTGTTCCGGTCGGCTTCCAGATCGTCGGCCGCGCCTTC
Source organism: Rhodospirillales bacterium (assembly GCA_003153415.1). Classification (GTDB taxonomy): domain Bacteria; phylum Pseudomonadota; class Alphaproteobacteria; order Reyranellales; family Reyranellaceae; genus Reyranella. Next base: position 26,144 of record PLYQ01000242.1, read on the forward strand.
GACGAGGCCGGTATCCTCGCCGCCGGACACACCTACCAGCAGGCGACCGACTGGCATCTCAAACGTCCGCCGATCTAGGTCGCCGGCAAATAGATCGCGAGGCCGTAACCCATGCCATACAACTCAATCTTCCGTCCCGGCCTGTTCGCCGGCCAGACCATCGTCGTCACCGGCGGCGGCTCGGGGCTCGGCCGCTGCACCGCCCACGAGCTGAAGTCGCTCGGCGCGCGTCTCGCCCTGATCGGCCGCACCCAGGAAAAGATCGACCAGGGGAAGCGCGAACTGGGCGACGACGACACCTTCACCTTCGCCGCCGATCTGCGCGAGGAGGACCAGGTAAAGGCCGCCATCGACGGCGTACTGAAGTGGGGCGGGCGCATCGACGGGCTGGTCAACAATGCCGGCGGGCAGTTTCCCGCCGAGCTCAAGGACATCTCACTGAACGGCTGGAACGCTGTGGTCGCCAACAACATGACGGCGACCTTCCTGGTGTCCAAGGAAGTCTATCTGCGCTGGATGGAAGGCCATGGTGGCGCCATCGTGAATGTCGGCGCCGACTGGGAACTCGGCATGCCCGGCATGGGCCACAATGGTGCTGCGCGCGCCGGTCAGGTGAATTTCACCTACACCGCCTCCATCGAATGGGCCCATGCTGGCGTGCGGGTCAATTCGGTGATCCCGGGCTTCATCGCGTCTTCGGGCCTCGACCGCTATCCCGAGCGCGCCCACCACGTGCTGCGCAACGTCAAGGGCCGCATCCCGATGAAGCGCCATGGCACCGAGTCGGAGATCGCCTGTGCCATCGTCTATCTCCTGAGCGAGGCGGCGGCCTACGTCACCGGCATTGCCCTCAGGGTCGATGGCGGACTGCACAACAATGGCAAGTCGAACTTCTACGAGGTGCCGGACCACGACAAGTCCAAGCCGTTCAACGGCTTCCCGCTTTATCGGGTGCCGAAGGTGTTGGGCTAGCTAAAGCGCGATAGCTTTTGCCTCATCCGTCGGCCTAGCTCCCGCAGCGCAGCGGCGCATGAGTTGGGCCGACGGCACGTTTCGATAGAAAGCTATCGCGCTCTAGGCGAGCTGCGTCGCAATCAGGATTTCCGAAGTCAATGTGCGGTGGACGGGGCAGCGATCGGCGATCTCTCGAAGCCGCTGGCGCTGTTCGTCGCTGAGCGGTCCGTCGAGTTCGATGAGCCGCTCGATCCGATCGACCTTGCCCTCCTTGGTCTCGCAGGTGGCACAGTCGGCAGCATAGATCTTGTCATGCTTGAGCTGCACCCTGACTTTTTGCAGCGGCCACTTCTTCTGTCGCGCGTACATGCGCAGCGTCATCGCGGTGCAGGTGCCGAGTGCGGCGAGCAGATAGCCATAAGGGTCGGGACCCGTGTCGTTGCCGCCATTCGCGGCGGGTTCGTCGGCGAGCAGCACGTGTGCACCGCTGCAGACAGTCTCGGAAAAGGGCCCGATCTCGCTGTCCTCGACGAGCACGGCACCGGGAGGAGGAAGCTCGGCGATACCGTTCATGGCGTTCTCCTGTCGGTTGGTCAGTCACGGTTGCAGCGTCAGTCTCTGAGGTTCGGTATAAAGGCGTGGAGCCGCCAAGGGGTATATTGCCTGCTGTCCGAGTAACTCACCTACTCAAGAGTTTCCCGATAGGACCAGGTTGCAATCACCGCTACCACCAACGTAAAGGCGGCTATCGGCCACAGCTCCGCAGCAATCTCGGCCAGGCCGTTGCCCTTCAGCAGCACGCCGCGCACGATCCGCAGCGCGTGGGTCATCGGAAGCAGCTCGCCGATCCATTGCGCCCACACCGGCATGCCCTTGAACGGGAACATGAAGCCCGACAGCAGGAACGACGGCAGCAGCATGAACTGCGCCATCTGTGTGGCCTGCATCTGATTTCGCGCAACCGTCGAGAAGGTAATTCCAAGGACCAGGTTGCTGGCGATGAAAAGCCCGAGCGCCACTGCCAGCAGCGGAATGGAACCACGGATCGGCAGGCCGAACACTGCCGCCGCGATCACCACGATGAGGATGACCTGCACATAGCCTATGGCGATGTAGGGCACGACCTTGGCGAGCATCACCTCGATCGGCCGGACCGGCATGGCCAGCAGGTTCTCCATGGTGCCGCGCTCGGTTTCGCGCGTGATCGACAATGTCGTGACGAACAGGGTCGACATGGTCAGGACCATCAAGATCAACCCTGGCACGATATTCAGCACCGTGAGCCGTTCAGGGTTGTAACGGGCGTGCAGCTCGAACTGAAACGGCAGGTTGGCGGGCTTGGACTGGACCCCTTGAGGCAGATCGCGGTCCAACGCTGTCGTGAGCGCGGCAAGTGCCGCTGCAGCGTTGCCGATCGTCGATGGATCGGTTGCATCGGCATCGATCAGGATCGTCGGCTTTTCACCACGGTCAACCGACCGATCGAAATTGGGCGGAATGTTCACGACAAAAAGCAGCTCGCCGTCGGCAAGCGCGCGTTCGGCCTCGGCCTCGGACACCAGCGGCCTGATGTCGAAGTAGCCGGTATTCTGCAGCGCCGCGACGAGAGTCCGCTCATATTTGGAATGGTCGACTGAGAGCAGCCCGGCCGGCAGGTTCTTGGGGTCGGCATTGATCGCGAAGCCGAACAGAAACAGCTGCATCACCGGCAACGCAATGATCATGCGCAGCGTGATCGGGTCTCGCCGAACCTGTATCCATTCCTTGCGCAGGACCGTCAGGAAGCGCTTCAGGGAGAAGCCGTTCACGCCGCATCCTTGACCGGCTGGCTCGCCTGCTGCTCGACAGGCTTGCTCAGCAGATGGATGAACACATCTTCGAGCTCGGGGGCGACTTCGTGCCAGACTAGTGCGCCGCCGCCCTCGAGCGATTTGATGGCTTGCTCCAGCGCGGTGCGGTCCATGCCGGCGGCGTGAAGCGCCGATCCGAACACCGCGGCAGCCTCCACGCCCGGCATTTTGCGCAGCTTCCGGGCGGCAAGGTCGAGATCCGCGCCTGTCGCCTCATAGGTCACCAGTCCGCTACCGCGCGCGACCTCGTCCGGACTGCCTTGGACCACGATCTTGCCGTCGGAGAGATAGACGATGCGTCCGCAGCGCGCGGCTTCGTCCATGTAGTGCGTCGATACCAGGACGGTGAGACCGTCGACCGCCATGTCGTGGATGAGGTCCCAGAACTCGCGGCGCGCCTTGGCGTCGACACCCGCCGTGGGCTCATCGAGCAGCAGAAGCTTCGGCTTGTGCAGGACACACGCAGCGAGAGCAAGCCGTTGCTTCCAGCCCCCCGATAGCTCGCCGGCCAACTGGTTCGTCCGGTCGACCAGGCCCATCCGGTCGATGATCGCCCGCACGGCCTCGCGAGGATTGTCTAGTTCGTAGACGCCGGCGACGAAGTCCAGATTCTCGGCGACTGTGAGGTCCTCGTAGAAGCTGAAGCGCTGCGTCATGTACCCGATCTGAGGGCGAATCCGCGGGGCGTCGCGGACGATATCGAGTCCCAGGCATGTTCCGCCGCCGCCATCCGGCTTGATAAGTCCGCACAGCATCCGGATCGTCGTCGTCTTGCCGCTGCCGTTGGCGCCAAGGAAGCCGCAGATCTCTCCCGCCGTCACGGCGAGCGTAAGGCCATNNCGTCATGGTTTTCGGGTCGCAGCGGGCCGTACTTCGATCGGCTGACCGGGATTGAGCCCGGCTGCCTGGTCCTGGCGCGGTCGAGCTTCGACCAGGAACACCAGCTTGGCTTTGCTCGATGCGCTGTAGATCAGGGGCGGGGTGTATTCGGCTTGCGGTGAGATGAACGAGATCGTCGAGGACAGATCGGCCGGGCAGGCGTCGCAGGCGAGCGCCATCGTATCGCCGAGATGGATGGTCGAAAGCGCTGCTTCCGGAACGAAGAAGCGCACGAAGATATTGCCGGCCGGCAGCAGCGACACCACAGGCGCGCCCGCCGCCATCGTTTCTCCCGGGCGAGCAAGAACGTCAGCCACGCGTCCCCCGGCCGGCGCGGCGACGCGGCGTTGCCCAAGCCGCCACTCGGCCTTGTCGAGCGCGGCTTCGGAGGCCGCCATCAGCGCACGCTGCCCCTCGACTTCACGGTCCCGGCCGAGTGGTTCACGCGTCCGGTCGAGGGCCGCCTGCAACGCTTCGACCTTGGCGTGGGCCGACTTGTTGTCGGCCCGAAGTAGATCGACATTTTGGTTGGTGGCGAATCCCTTGGCGAGCAACGCCTCGCCTCGGCCGAGGTCGGCCCCGGTACGGACCAGGGTTGAGCGGGCATCCGCCAGGTTGGCCTCGGCCTGGTCGATTTCGGTCGGCTTGCCGCCTTCCTGGAGATTGGCCAATTGCTTGGCGGCCTGTGCAAGCATCTGCGCGGCCTGGTCGCGCGCCGCCTTATCATCGGTGTCGTCCTGGGCAAACAGCGGCGCGCCCGTCGCGACGACGTCGCCACGCTTCACGAAAACAACGGTCAGCAGTCCTTGTTGGGTCGGGCCGACTTTGACGAAGTCGGTTTCGGCATAACCCTGCCAAACGACCGTCGGCGGGGGGCGCACGGACCACCACCAAATACCTGCGCCGGTCGCGACCAGGAGCGGCAGGGAGATGGCCAGCCAAAGGCGACGATCGCTCGTCCAGCGCCAACGCGACGCCGGCACTGCTTGCGATACCGGCGGCGACACTTGCGGCGACAGGGAAGTTCTCCAATGTTACAACGACCGACAACATGTAACGCCGCCCGCCGATGAATGTTCCTCGGAGGCATTAGTAGCGCCCGGCAAGAGGCGCTTCGATTGTTGGCTCGTGTGTTCGCTCGTGGCTTCACGGGAATTCGGCGGAATGTTAGCGTTCACGACGATGGAGGAGACGATGACGACACAGCCGACCACGATCAGCGCGCACCTGGCCGTCCGGCCGGAGTGGCTCGACCGGCGCCGCGAGCCCGCCCTCGAACCCGACCTGCCGATCGTCGATCCGCACCATCACCTGATCGATCGGCCGGAAAGCGGGCGCTACCTTCTGCCCGACCTTCTGGCTGACATCGCTGGCGGCGGACACAACGTCGTGGCGACCGTGTACCTGGAATGGCTCTCGATGTATCGCGCCGACGGGCCTCTGCACCTGCGCCCCGTGGGCGAGATCGAGTTCGCCAACGGCGTCGCGGCGATGAGTGCCAGCGGCGGTTACGGCAAACCCCGCGTCTGTGCCGGCATCGTCGGGCATGCCGACCTGGCGCTCGGCGCGCGCGTGAAGGAAGTCCTGGAAGCGATGATCGCGTCGGGCGGCGGCCGCTTCCGCGGCATCCGGTTCATCTCGGCCAGCCATCCGGACCAGGCGCAATGGGGTTCCGTCGTCGGCCGGCCGGAGGGACTGTTGCTCGAGAAGAAGGTGCGGGAAGGCTTCGCGCAGATCGCTCCGCTCGGCCTCAGTTTCGATGCCTTCATGTATCACACCCAACTGGGCGACCTGCTCGACCTCGCGCGCGCCTATCCGGCGACTCCGATCGTGATGAACCATGTCGGTGGCCCGATCGGCCTTGGCCGCTACAAGGGCAAGCGCGACGCCGTCTTCACCGAATGGAGCGCCAGTATCCGGGCGCTGGCGTCATGCCCCAACGTGCACGTGAAGCTGGGCGGCCTCGGCATGAAGCTGCTGGGCTTCGACAGCCACGAAGGCGAGCTGCCGCCGAGCTCCGAGCAGCTCGCCGCGGCATGGCGGCCCTACATCGAGACCTGCACCGCGGCCTTCGGTGCCGACCGCGCCATGTTTGAAAGCAATTTCCCGGTGGACAAGGGGTCCTACAGCTACGGCGTGTTCTGGAACGCCTGCAAGCGACTGGCCCAGGGGGCGAGTGCCAGTGAAAAAGCGAGCCTGTTCCACGGAACGGCGTCGAGAGTCTATCGCCTCGGCATCTGAAGCGCGCAGGTTCGGGATCGGGAGAAGCTGACCTGGCGATTGTTCCCTCTCACGCGCGCATATCTCGGAGAAACCTTTTGCCGGCGTCTCCCGTTGCTTGGGACAGGGAGTCGATCGATGCGCCAGTTCATTGTTCTGGGAGTCATGGTGGTGGGCGCGCTCGCGATCGTCTACGCCGCTGCGACCGCCATCGAGATCTCCGAGACGAGAGGCCACACCGTGTATGAGAGTTCTTCGCCGCCCTAGTGATGGGCGCCGATCGACCGACGCTTGGGCTCAGGGAAGAATCGCTTCGGCTTCGATCTCGACCTTGGCGTTGGGATCGATCAGGGCCGAGACCTGCACCAGCGTCATCGCCGGGAAGTGCCGGCCGAGCGTGACGCCCCAGGCCGCGCCGATGGCGGGACCCGCTGTATTGTACTCTGCGATGTCGGTCACGTAGGCGCGCAACGCCACCAGGTGCGTGGGCTGGCCGCCCGCCGCCTTCAGCACGGCCACGACATTGCCGAGCGCCACCTTCCATTGCGTGCCGGCATCCGTGTCCGCAGGAATATGGGCCTGTCCGGGCTCGCGGCCGATCTGACCCGCAATGCGCACGCTCCTGGTGCCGGTGGCGACGACGGCATGCGAGAAGCCGCGCGGGCGCTGCCAGCCCTCCGGCAGGATCGGGGTGTAGGCGATATCGGACGGGCTCATGATCTTGGTCTCCTCCAGTGTGAAATCGCTGGAATCCTTCCTATATAGGACGCTGCAAGGAGGCCAGCGACATGAACAGAGGCGATCCGCGCGACTGGATGTGGTCGGAAGCGCTGCAGATGCTGGCCCAGGCCGAACGGCTGCACCAGCAGGTATTCAAGCCGAACGTCGGTTCGGCGCAGCACCGGACAGTCAACTGGGAGCCGCCGGTCGATGTCCTGGAAACCGACGATGCGCTGCTCATTCTGGCAGCGCTGCCCGGCGTCGATCCCGAGAAGATCCGGGTCACGATCGAGGAGGGCTTGCTGGTCATCGCGGGTGAACGCCTGCTGCCCGATGAGCTGAAGCGCGCCGTCATTCACCGCCTGGAACTGCCCCAGGGCAATTTCGAGCGGCGGATCCGGTTGCCGGCTGGCCGCTACGATGCCGTGCGCAGCGTTTCCGCCAATGGCTGCCTGGTCGTTCGCCTCGGCAAGAGGAGGGCCGGCCCATGAGCGCCCCTGATAACGCCAATCCCAACGTCAACCCGGCCCCTGCCGGCGCCCCGCCGCCTGTCACTCCGGTCACGCCGCTGCCCTCGGACGCGCTGATCGTCCTGCCGGTGCGCAGCTTCGTCCTGTTTCCCGAAATGGTCTTTCCCATCACCATCGGGCGGCCATCGTCGGTGGCGGCAGCGCAACAGGCCGTGCGCGAGCAGCGCCAGATCGTCGTCCTCCTGCAGCGCGACCCGGAAGTGGCCGAACCCGGCCCGAACGACCTGCATCGCGTCGGCACGGTCGCCAACATCCTGCGCTACGTCACGACGCCCGACGGCAACCACCATCTGGTCTGCCAGGGCGTGCAGCGCTTCCGCGTCAGCGAATTCGTCGAAGGCCATCCCTTCCTGCTGGCGCGCGGCCTGCACATCCCCGAACCCACCGCCGCCGGTCCCGAGACGGAGGCGCGTTTCCTGGTGCTGCAGGGCCAGGTCCGCGAGGTCCTCGACCTGCTGCCCCAGGTGCCGCCCGAGCTGCGCCAAACGGCCGAGGCGACCACCGCGCCGGGCGCGCTCGCCGACCTCGCCGCGACCTACCTCGATTCCAAGCCCGAGGAGAAGCAGGACATCCTCGAGACGCCGGACCTCATCCCGCGTCTCGACAAGGTCTCGCGCCTGCTCGCCGGCCGCCTCGAAGTGCTGCGGCTTTCCCGGGAGATCGGCCAGCAGACCAAGGTTTCGCTCGACGCCCGCCAGCGCGAGATGCTGCTGCGCGAGCAAATGGCCGCCATCCAGCGCGAGTTGGGCGACGAAGGCTCGAACAAGCAGGAACTTGCCGATCTCGAAAAGGCGATCGTCGAGGCCAGGATGCCAACCGACGTCGAGGCGGCGGCGCGCAAGGAGCTGCGCAAGCTCCAGCGCACGCCCGAGGCGGCGGCCGAGTACGGCATGATCCGGAGCTATCTCGATACGTTGCTCGAGCTGCCCTGGGCGCCGCCCGAGCCCAAGCCGATCGACATCGCCGAGGCCCGCCGCGTGCTGGACCAGGACCATTTCGGCCTCGATAAGATCAAGCTGCGGATCGTCGAATATCTTGCGGTGCGCAAGCTGGCGCCCGAGGGCAAGGCGCCGATCCTCTGCTTCGTCGGCCCGCCCGGCGTCGGCAAGACCTCGCTCGGCCAGTCGATCGCCCGCGCCATGGGCCGCAAGTTCGCCCGCGTCAGCCTGGGCGGCGTCCATGACGAGGCCGAGATCCGCGGCCA
>PLYQ01000359.1 GCA_003153415.1 Rhodospirillales bacterium
GTCAGCCAGTGATAGCGCCGCGCCTGGTCGAACAGCTCGCTGCGGAAATGCAGCGACCACGGCGAGGCGCAGGTCGCCACCAGAGAATCGTGGAAGCGCTTGTGCCGCTTGCCCCACTCGCGCTTGACGCCGACCGGGTCGTCCTGCCGCGGCGGTGCCAGTTTGTTGAGCAGGAAATACGCGCTCACGATTTCGGCCTCCCAGGCGTCGGTACCGTGGCGGATGGCGTCGGCCAGCGTGCGGGTCTCGAGATAGACGCGCAGCTCCGAGAGATCGAGGAAGTCGGCAAGCGAGATCGGCGCCACGGTGAAGCCGCGGCCGGCCTCGGTGCGCGCCAGGCCCTCCGAGACCAGGTGCGACAGCGCCTCGCGCAAGGTGCCGACCGACGTGGCGTAGCGCTGGCGCAGCTCGCCAAAACGCAGCCGCTGGTCGGGCTTGAGCACGCAGCACAAGATGTCCTCGCGCATCTGGCGCAGCACGTCGAAGGTTGCTGCATCTTCGCCGCTCACATCCTGTGGTGCGGTGGTCGCGAGCCTCTGATTGTGGGGCGGCATTTGAAGAATCTTGGCCATGGCGGTACCCTCAAACTCCGAGATAGGCTTCGCGGATGTGCGGTTGTTTCAGGAGAACGTCGGGCAGCCCCTCCGCCACGATCCGTCCCTGCTCCAGCACATAGGCGCGATCGGCGATGTCGAGTGCCTTCAGGACATTCTGTTCGACCAGCAGCACCGCCACGCCGTCGTCGCGCACCCTGGCGATGATGTCGAACATGCCGTCGACGACGGTCGGCGCCAAGCCGAGCGACGGCTCGTCGAACAGCACGATGCGCGGCGTGGCCATCAGCGCCCGGCCGATCGCCACCATCTGCTGCTGGCCGCCCGACAGCTCGCCGGCAAGTTGGCCGCGCTTGTCGCGCAGGATCGGGAACAGTCCGTAGACCCGCTCGAGCGACGGCGCCCGCCCCGCCCGCGCTGCGGGCAGATAGCAGCCGAGTTCGAGATTCTCCTCGACCGACATCTTGGCGAACAGCCGCCGTCCCTCCGGCACCAGGGCGATGCCGTGGCCGCAATAGCCGTGTGCGGGCACCGAGGTCATATCGGTGCCGTCGAAACGGAAATCGCCCTGGCGGCAGCGCAGCAGGCCTGCGATGGCGTTGATCAGCGTGGTCTTGCCGGCGCCGTTGGGCCCGATCACGGCAACGATCTCGCCCGCGTCGACCTCGAGCGAGACGTCCCACACCGCGGGCGCGTCGCCGTAGCCGATATGAAGGCCGCGCGCTTCAAGCAGCATAGGCTTTGCCGAGATAGATGCTGACGACGCGCGGATCGCGCATGACCTCGCGCGGCGCGCCCAGCGCGAACAGCTTGCCCTCGTTCAAGACGGCGATGCGGTCGGAGAGCTCGACCACCGCCCGCATCACATGCTCGACGAACACGATGGTGGCGCCCTGGGCGCGGATGGCGCGGACCAGCCGGATGGCGCTGTCGACCTCGGCGGGATTGAGGCCCGACAGCACCTCGTCGAGCAGCAGCAGCTTGGGCCGCGCGGCGAGCGCACGGGCCAGTTCGAGGAACTTGCGTTCGTGCAGGTTGAGCCCGGCCGGCAGTACGTCGGCCTTGCCGCTCAACCCGGTGAAGCCGATCCAGTGCAGCGCCTCGTCGCGCATCTCGGCCGAACTGCGCGATTTGCCGCCAAACGTCGCCGCCAAGGTGACATTCTCCAACACCGTCATGTTCACGAACGGCCGCGGGATCTGGTAGGTCCGCGCCACGCCGCGGCGGGCGATCTCGTGCGCCGCCAGGCCGCCGATCTGCACGCCGTCGACCGCAACGGTGCCGCTGCTGAGCGGATAGTGGCCCGAGATGACGTTGATCAGGGTCGTCTTGCCCGAGCCATTGGGCCCGACCAGGCCAAAAATCTCGCCCTCGCGCACCTCGAGATCGACGCCGGCCAGTGCCTGCAAGCCGCCGAAGCGTTTGGTAACGGCGCGCACTTCCAGGATGTTGCGCTCGCCGACCGGTTTGGCCGCGGTGACGACCGGCGCCACTTCAGCGATCGGCCGATCGCCCGCCGTCCGAGATCGCAGGCGCCACTTCTTGATCGCCGGGAGGAGACCGTCGGGCAGCCAGAGGATGGCCAGGATCAAGGTCAGGCCGACGATGGCCCGGCCGATCATCGCCTCGCCGCCGCTGATAAAGGCGTAGAGCAGCGTGGTGATGAAGGCAGCACCGATCGCCGGGCCAAGCCAGTGGCGCGCCCCGCCCAGCACGCTCATCAGCACGACATAGAGGCCTACGGTGAGTTCGAAAGTGCCGCTCACCGTCAGGAACCCGACATACATCGCGTGAATGCCGCCGACCGCGCCGGCGATGCCGGCCGACAACGCGAATGCGATCAGCTTGTAGCGGAACGTCGGCACTCCCTTGGCCTCGGCCACGTCCTCGTCGTCGTGGATGGCGTAGAGGCCCAGGCCGAGCCNNTCGGCGACGCCATGAGGTGCGGCAGCGGCACGGCGCTCATGAAGACGCCGGCACCGCCATCGATCGGCGTGTTGAGAATGATCGTGGCGATGACGAAGGTGACGGCAAGCGTCAGCAGGGCGAACAGCTCGCCACGCAGGCGGCGCAGGCGAAAGACGATGGCGCCGATGCCGACCGCCAGCAGTGCGGGGATCGCCACCGCCACGGGAAGCGTCAGCAGGAACGGCACCTCGAATTTCGTCGTCAAGGTCGCGGTGGTGTACATGCCGACGCCAAAGAAGGCGGCATGACCCAGGCTGAAGTAGCCCGCGAAGCCGCTCAGCAGCGCCCAGCTCGTCGACAGCGAGACCCAGAAGAACACGATATAGAAGAAGGAATCGTAGAAAGCCGGCAGTCCGGCCGTGGGCAGGAACGCGAAGGCCACGATCGCGGCCACCGCGACAAGCTTGGGAAGCTGCTGGGCGGCGGTCATATCCAGTCCGGATCCCACAGCAGGATGGCGATCAACATGGAGAAGGACACGACCGGCGCCCAGGCCGGGCTCAGCACCGCCATGGCGATCGATTCGCTGGCGCCGATCAGCATGCCGGCAAACAGCGCACCCAGTGGATTGCCGAGCCGGCCGATGATGACCACGGCAAAGACGACGCCGAGCCATGCCCAGATCTGCGCCGGAGCGAGCGTGGCGATCAGCGCGATGAAGGTACCGGCGACACCAGCGTAGGCGGCACCGATGCCCGACAGCAGATAGGCGAGCTTCTTGTGATCGACGCCATAGGCAGCGGCGATCTCGGGATCTTCAGCCGCCGCGCGCAATGCCTTGCCGACATAGGTCTTGCGCAGCCATAGCCACGTCCCCCAGGCCAGCACGCCGGCCACCATGCAGAGCGTGAGCTCGAGCACCGGGATGTAGAACGGACCTGTCTTGAACGAGAGCGTCGAGTACTCGGTCTCGTAGCGACGATAGTCGGCGGTCCAGTAGAGCTGGATACCGGCCTCGACAATGACCGCGAAGCTGAAGGTGATCAGGAGCGAGGCGAGCTCGTTCACCTTGAAGCGATCGAACAGCCAGTGCTGCAGCGCGCCGATACAGAACATCGCCGGCACGACCATCGCCGCCGACCACCACGGCTCGACGTGATAGTTGGTGCCGAGTTCGTAGACGATATAAGCGGATAGAAACGCGAGAGCGAAATGGCTGAGGTTGACCAGCCGCAGCAGGCCCCAGCTCAGGCTGAGGCCCATGGCGAGCAGACCGTACATGCCGCCGGCCAGGACGCCCGAAATCAGCGCCTGGCCGAGAAGCGTTGCGCTGGGCATCAGCCGTTACGAGGCGATCAGCTTGACGCCGGGAGCGGCGAACTCCTTCGGCCAGACCACCTTCCACTCCTTGTCCTGGACCTGCTTGATGAGCTGTGCGGCATCGCCGTGGTTGAACGGCCCGTCGAAGCGCATCTTGCCGTAGATCGTGGTCGCGCCGTTCTTCTTAAGCCACGCCGCGATCGCCTTGTCGTCGAGGCTCTTGGCGCCGTTCACGCCGGCCTCAAGGACCTGCCATTCCGAGATCATCCCGCAGGCCTGCGCATCGATGGTCGTATAGGGCAGGTTGGCCTTGGTGGCGCGCTCCTTGTAGAGCTCGGCCAGCCGCTTCATGCCGGGCCGGCTCATGAACGGCTCGGCGGGCTCGAGGAAGGTCGAGCACAGCGCGTTGTTGCCATCCGGCGACAGCGCCAGCGGGCCCGGCGCCGGATAAAGATGGAAATGGTTCTTGGGCGAGTAGTCGAGCTTGCGCAGCGACTCGAGAAGCTGGTTGCTCTCCAGTCCGAGCGAACCGACCCACAGCAAGTCGGGATTGGCCTCCTTGACGCGCGCGGCGATGGCGCCGAAGTCGCGATTGCCCGACTCGTATTCGAGATACAGCAAGACCTTCACGCCACGTTTCTCGGCCTGATCGCGCATGCCCTCCGCCATGAACTTCGCCGACGGAAACTTGGAGGTGAGCACGACGATGGTCTTGGGTGGCGTCGGAAAGCTCGCCATCGCGTCCAGGATCACGTTGGGATAGGTCTTGTCCGGCTCCGAGCCGAACGGCGTCGCCGGGAAGGCCATGTCGTAGGTCTGCAGCTTGGGGATCCCCATGCTGCTCTGGACCATCACCTTGCTGTAGCGTTGCGCCACACCCATCGCTGCCAGGATCGGCGCCGTCGCATACGGGCCTTGGATCAAGTCGACCTTGTCGACGGTGATCAGCTTTTCATAAAGGCTGCGTGCCACCTCGGGCTTGGACTGGTCGTCGAGCAGCACGAATTCCACAGGGCGGCCAAGGAAGCCGTTCCGGCTGTTGATCTCCTCCACCATCATCTCCGCGGCGATCTTGTGGATCACGGCGGTCTGGGCGAGGAAGCCCGTGAGCGACAGCGTGCCGCCCACTTTCACCGGAGCGCCCGAAGGCGCTGCCCGCAGGATTGCCGGTGCCGCCAAGGCAGCCGCCCCTCCCGCCATTCCCGCCATTCCCGCCAAAACATGACGACGGCGCCACGCGCCCACCTGTTCGACCATTGTTTCCTCCGCCCGGCGCGTTGTTTACGAAGGGCGCCGTTGGGCCGATGTTGGGATAACGGTCCGGGCGTGTAAACGGCTTTTCGAAACTTACGACTCTTTTCGAAGATGTAGCCGCAGCGCGGTACGGGATGGTTACCGTCCGGTGACACCCAGAAATCGTTCGAGCGGCGTGGCGTCGGCGAGCAGTTCGGCGCTGGCGCTTTGATGGACGACGCGGCCGCGCTCGAGGATCAGCGCCCGATCGGTGATCGGCAGGATCTTCTGCGCGTGCTGCTCGACGATGATGCCGCTCAGCCCCTCGCTGCGGAACAATTTCGAAAGAGCCGCCAGCAGCTCCTCGACGATGATCGGCGCCAGCCCTTCGGTCGGCTCGTCGAGCAGCAGCAGCCTGGGGTTGGTGGCGAGCGCACGTCCGATCGCCAGCATCTGCTGCTCGCCGCCCGACAGCGAACTGCCGGCCTGCCGGCGTCGTTCCTTGAGACGGGGAAACAGCGCGAACACACGGTCGGTCGTCCATGGCCCCGGACGTGCCACCGCGGTGATGTTCTCCTCGACGGTGAGCGAGCGGAAAATGTTGCGCTCCTGCGGCACCCAGCCGATGCCCAGCATCGCCCGCGCTTCTGGCGCCAGGGTTGTGATCTCACGACCGCCCAACGTCAGCGAGCCGGCAAACCGCCGCGTCACGCCCACGATGCTGTCGATCAAGGTCGTCTTGCCGACGCCGTTGCGTCCCAGTACAGCCAGCGCTTCGCCCTCGCCCAGCCGGAGCGCAATGTCGGACAGCACGACCGCCCGGCCGTAGCCGGCGCTCAAGCCGTCGACGGTGAGCAGGTCAGCCATGGCCACTCTCGCCGAGATAGACCGCCCTCACTCGTGGATCGGCAGCGATCGCCTCGGGCTCGCCTTCGGCCAGCAGCGCACCGTCGACCAACACCGAGATGCGCTGCGCGAAGCTGAACACCAGGTCCATGTCGTGCTCGATCAGCAGCACGGACACGTCGGCCGGCAGGGCTGCGATGGCATCGAGAATGTCGCGCCGCTCGGCTTCGGGCACCCCCGCCGCCGGCTCGTCGAGCAGCAGCACCTGCGGCGCCCAGGCGAAGGCGACGGCAATCTCGAGCAGGCGCTGCTTGCCGTACGGCAAGGTATCGGTTCGGGCGTTGAGCACGTCGGTGAGGCCAAAGCGCTTGGCGACGTCCTCGGCTTCGCGCGTCACTTCGGTGTCGGCGCCGACCGGCCGCCGCCAGTCACCGCCGCAACCCCGCCGCTCGCCGACTGCGAGGGCCAGCGTTTCGATCGGCGTCAGGTCGGCGAAGAGCTGGTTGATCTGGAAGGTTCGCACCAGGCCGCGGCGCACCCGTGCCTCGGGCCGCAGACGCGTGATGTCCTCNNGGTCCGATCAGGGCATGGCGCGCGCCGCGCTCGAGCTGGAACGACACGTCGCTGGTCGCCACCAGGCCGCCGAAGCGCTTGGCCAGCCCCCGGGTTTCGAGCGCCACGGTCACGTGCGCCTCAGGCGCGACAGGAGGTTACGCACGACGACGCTCAACCGGTCGCGACCGACCAACGCCAGCACGACCAGGAACAGGCCGAGCCAAAACATCCAGAACTGCGGCGCCTGCGACGACAGCGTGTCCTGCAATATCGAGTAGACGAAAGATCCGGCCACGCCGCCGTAGAGCCAGCCCGGGCCACCGATGATCAGCACCAGCAGCACGTCGGCCGAGCGGCTGAACTCGAACACCTCGAGCGAAACGTAGGCCTTGGTCTGGGCGAGCAAGGCGCCTGCCGCGCCGGCATAGGCAGCGGCCAGCGTATAGACCGCGATCAGGCGGCGGTTGACCGGCACGCCGAGCGCCGACGCGCGCAAGGTGTTGCGCCGGATCGCCATCAACGACAGACCAAACGGCGAATGGACGACCTTTCGCGCCAGCAGGAAGAGCACGAACAGCGTCATCAGGCTGTAGGCGTAGGCGGTGCGCCCATAGAGGTCGAAGTCGAAGCGCCCGAGCAGAGGGCCCACGACCATGCCCTGCAGGCCGTCGGCGCCGCCCGTCCATGTCGACAGCGCATTGGCAACTTCCTGCAGCACCAAAGCCACGCCGAGCGTTACCATCAGGCGCGTGAGGTCGCTGCCGCGCAGCACCAGAAGGCTCGTCAACGCCCCCACCACTGCNNAGCAGCAGGTGCTTGCCGCCAGGCAGGAACAGGGCGGCGAAGGCCGCTACCCAGAAGACGATCTCCGGCCAGCGCCAGCGGGCGCGTCTCAGGAGGATCGACTTGGCGCTCATCGGGCGCGGGAAAACAGGCCGTTCGGCCTGAGCACCAGGACGACGATCAGCACGACATAGATCACGAAGCCGCCCAGCGCCGAGGAGAGGTAATACTTGCCCGCGACATCCGCGATGCCGAGCAGCAGCGACGCCGCAAACGGACCCATGATGCCCGACGTGCCACCAACCGTGACGACTATCAGAAAGTAGATCATGAACTTCAGCGGGAAATAAGGATCCATCCCCAGCAACTCGACGCCGAGCGCGCCACCCAGGCCGGCGAGGCCGGAGCCCACCGCGAAGGTGACGGCAAACACGGTGCCGACCGGGATGCCGAGACCGCGCGCCACGCGGGCATCGTCGACGGCGGCGCGCAGCCGGCTGCCAAAGCGCGTGCGCATCAGGCCGACCTGCAGCCCGATCGCCAGCACGCCGCACAGCACGATCAAAAAGGACCGGTAGATGCCGATATTGACGCCCAGCACCTCGCGCCGCCCCTGCAGCCAGGCCGGCAGCGTGATGTTGCGCTGGCTCGAGCCCAGGAAATAGTCGGTCGCGGCCACGGCGATGAACACGAGACCGATCGAGAACAGCACCTGGTCGAGATGGCTGCGCCCGTACATGTGGACATAGAGCGTTCGTTCGAGCAGGAGCCCGAGGGCCGCCGCTATCACGAACGCCGCCGGCAAGCAGGCGAGGAACGGCACGCCCCAGCGATCCATCAGGATCACGGTGACGTAGCCGCCTGCCATGGCGAAGGCGCCGTGCGCCAGGTTGACGAAATTCATCAAGCCCAGCGTCACAGCCAGCCCGCAGGCCAGCACGAACAGCAGCATGCCGTAGGCCACGCCGTCGAAGAGGATCGTGGCCACGGGCTATGCCGCCGGCCCACTAAGGCGCGGGGGATACCCCGCGCTGATCGAGACGCGGGCCTGCGGCCCGCTCCTCAGAGTGAGGTACCTCATGCTGAGGAGGCCGCGCAGCGGCCGTCTCGAAGCATGGGCAATCGCACTATTTCTTCGCCGCCTTCACTGGATCCCTGACGTTCGGAATGGTCGCGAACTCGACGTTGTAGAGCTCGCCGCCCACCTTATCGACCTTGCGGATGTAGATGTTCTGGATGATGTCGCGCGTCTCAGGGTCGATCGAGATCGGTCCGCGCGGGCTCTCCCACGCCAGGCCCTTCATGGCGGCGACCAGCTTCTCGCCGTCAGTGTTGCCGTTGGTCTTCTTCAGCGCCTCGTAGATCAGGTGCATGCCGTCATAACCGCCGACCGACATGAAGTTTGGCCTGAGCCCGTTGTTGGCCTTCTTGAAGGCATCGACATAGGCCTTGTTCAGCGCGCTGTCATGGTTGGCCGAATAGTTGTGGGCGTTGATCACGCCTACCACCACGTCACCCATGCCGTTCAGCTGGTCGTCGTCGGTGACGTCGCCGGTGGCGATCAGCTTGATGCCCGACTTGTCGAGGCCGCGCTCGACGAACTGCTTGACGAACTGCGCACCGGCGCCGGACGGCACGAAGACGAACAGCGCGTCGGGCTTGGCGTCGGCTGCTTTCTGCAACACCGGCGCGAAATCGGGGCTGCGCAGCGGCACGCGCAGGCTCTCGATGATGGTGCCGCCGTCGGCCTTGAATTTCTCGCTGAACGATTTCTCGGCGTCGATGCCGGGACCGAAGTCGCTGACCATGGTCACGACCTTCTTGATGCCATTCTTGAACGCCCATTCCGCCATCGGCACCGACGACTGCGCCAGGGTGAAGCTGGTGCGTACGACGAAGGGCGAGGCTTCGGTGATGGTCGAGGTGCCCGCGGCCATCACAACTTCCGGTACTTTGGCCTGGGTGGCGATCGGCGCCGTGGCAAGCGCCGACGGTGTGAGGCCGAAGCCTGCGAGGATGGCCACCTTGTCGTTGACCACCAGCTCCTGGGCGAGCCGCTTGGTGACGTCGGGCACGCTGGTGTCGTCCTTCAGGATCACCTCAATCTTCTTGCCGGCGACCAAGTTGCCGTGCTGGGCAACGTAGAGCTTCACGGCGGCGTCGATCTGCTTGCCGGTCGAGGCCTGCTGGCCGGTCATCGGCAGGATCAGGCCGATCTTCACGGTGTCCTGGGCCACGGCGGCCGAAGAGATCAGCGCCAGCGTCGCGGCGGCAAAAAGGGCACGTCTCACCATCGTCTCCTCCATGTGATTTTTTCGTTGGCGTGATTTTTCGCGGACGAACTACCTAGCATAATTGCCCCACGGATGCTCTAAGCTCCAGTCCGAAAGACACGGGAGCAGCCTCATGAAGAGCTACAAGGTCGTCGAATTCGGCCAACCCCTGCAGAAAGTGGTGGCGCCCAATCCGGTCCCTCAGGGCACCGAGGTGCTGGTGCGCATCACCGCCGCCGGCGTCTGCCACAGCGACGTCCATCTCTGGGAAGGCTTTTTCGACATGGGCGGAGGCAACAAATACTCGACCGCCAAGACCATGAACCCGCCGCGCACCATGGGCCATGAGATTGTAGGCGAGGTCATCGCCCTCGGTGCCGACGCCAAAGGTGCCAAGATCGGCGACAACGCCATTGTCTATCCCTGGATTGGTTGCGGCAAATGCTGGTATTGCGAGGCCGGCAGCGAGAACCTCTGCCCGACGCCGCGCGCATTGGGCGTCAACAACGACGGCGGTTTTGCCGACCACGTGCTCGTGCCGCACACCAAGTATCTCTACCCCTACGGCAACCTCCCGGTCGAACTCGCCTGCCTCTATGCCTGCTCCGGCATTACCGCCTTCGGCGCGGTCAAGAAGGCGGTCGGCCACGATGCCGGCAAGCCGATTCTGGTGATCGGCGCGGGCGGCGTTGGCCTGATGGGCGTGCGCTTCGCCAAGTCGGTGTTGGGCCGCGAACCTATTGTGGCCGACATCGATGAGAACAAGCGCAAGCTAGCGCTCGAGAACGGCGCGGTGGCCGTCGTCGATCCGCGCGACAAGGAAGCGCGCAAGCAGGTGATGGACCTGACCGGCGGCACGGGTGTCGCAGCCGCCATCGACTTCGTCGGCGCCGAGGCGTCGGCGCAGTTCGGCTGGCGCGCGCTCGGCCGTGGTGGGCGGCTGATCGTGGTCGGCCTGTTCGGCGGCACCTTCACCATGCCGATGCCGATGTTCGCCTTCACCGCCAACCAGATCATGGGTTCGGTGACCGGCACGCCGGCCGAGATGAAGGAGATGATGGGGCTCGTCACGGGGGGCAAGGTAACGCCGGTGCCGGTCATCAAGCGCAAGCTCGACGAGGCCGACGCCACGCTGCAGGAGCTGCGCCGAGGCCTGATCATGGGGCGCGCTGTCCTGGTCCCGTAGCGAAGTCTTCGTGAGCCAGGCCGGACGCGCCCTCTCCTACGCCTTTGAATCGGGAGCGCTCGCGCAATCGCCAGCGTTCTTTTTGCGTGCCGAGCTGGTGCCGCTGTCGTGGCGCAAGGACATCGCCGCCGAGCAATCCTTCCGGCCGGATTACCTGCGCCTGAGATCGGCCGACTGGTCGGTGTCGCCGCGCCTCGAGAGCACTGGTTGGACTCTCGGCCTGGTGCTGTTGACCAAGCACAAAGAAGAGAACTTCGCCAACATCGCTCGCGGCTGGGAACTACTGGCACCGGGCGGCCGTCTCGTCTG
This sequence comes from Rhodospirillales bacterium, assembly GCA_003153415.1. Taxonomy (GTDB): domain Bacteria; phylum Pseudomonadota; class Alphaproteobacteria; order Reyranellales; family Reyranellaceae; genus Reyranella. Next base: position 10,968 of record PLYQ01000359.1, read on the forward strand.
TGCCAGCGCCAACGACGATGGCGCCGTCAGCCTCGGAAAGCATGTCGACAAGGCGCTCGGCCTCGCCGACTCTCTGTCGAAATTCCATTGTCGTGTCTTCTGGACTGTCAAAGGCGATCGCGCGCCGCCCGACTATTGGCGCGGCTTCACCCGGCTACAGCCGGTCGGCGACGGCTCGTGGCAGAGCCAGCCCGGCCTTTTCAGCTGGGACAGGATTGATGACGGCTCGGCCCTGCTCGCCCGCCACCTACCCGACGATCTCGCCGGCAGCGTCGCGGACTTCGGCTGCGGCTGGGGCTATCTCAGCCGCGAAATCCTGGCTCGCTCACCCAGGATCGTGCGCATCGACCTGATTGACGCCGAGGCTCGCGCGCTCGAAGCGGCACGCGCCAACCTCACCGACGCACGCGCCACCTTCCATTGGCTCGATCTCACGACGGAGCCCGCGCCCTCAACTTACGACGCGGTCATCTGCAATCCGCCTTTCCACGCCGGCCGCGCCGCCCTGCCGGCGCTCGGGCAAAGCGTGATCGAGGCCGCGGCACGGGCGCTGCGGCCTGGCGGGCGGTTCTACATGGTGGCCAATCGCGGCCTGCCCTATGAGCCCCTGCTCAAGGCCAACTTCGCCTCCTTCGA
>PLYQ01000005.1 GCA_003153415.1 Rhodospirillales bacterium
GCGCGCTGGCTGATCGAGGGCGGCGCGCAGCGATCGCTCGCCCTCGGACGGCAGCCGCCGCGCAGCTACTCCGAGGCGCGCGTCGCGATGGGCGCGGTGACGACGCCGACCGCTCACCCCGTCGAGCAACACGTGTCCGCCGAGCGCATCGCCGAGGCAGCGCGCGCGCCCGAGCGCTTCGTGCGGGTGCTCGAGACGCCCGAGGGTTTCCGCTGCATCCCGCCGGAGGATCTCCTCGAAAAAGCGGCGCGCCAGCTCGACGAGATCGCCGCGAGCACCGTCATCGCCGATGAAGTGCAGCGCGCCGAGCAGGTGCGTGAGGCGATCGCGCGCGCGTCGCGGGAGGCGCTCGCCGGGCCCTGGCGCGGTCGGCTCGCTCACCAGCTGCGCGAGACGGCGCTGGTCGTCGCGCGCCGCGCCGAGGTGGGAGCGCGGGGGCGTGACTATGCAGGAGACGCCGCGCTCTTCGCCGCCGCCGCGCTCCAGCTCGAGGACGCGCGCGCCGCCGTCGAGGAGCTGGCGNNAAGAAATGATGCACGTGCATCACAATCACGAACCACTGCCATAGACACCGCGAGGAGGAATCAATGGACACCATCCGCAAGGGCGCCGTCGTGTGGGGAGGCAATCCCGCCGATCTCGAGGGCCCCGAGCTCAAGGCCGGACAGCACGCCCCCGACTTCACGCTCACCGGCAACGACATGAAGCCGGTGACCCTCAAGGACACCAACGGCAAGGTGCGCATCGTCGCGACCGTGCCGTCGCTCGACACCGCGGTCTGCGACACCGAGACGCGCCGCTTCAACGTCGAGGCCGCCACGCTCGGCGCCGTCGAGATCCTCACGGTCAGCGTCGATCTGCCGATGGCGCAGAAGCGCTGGTGTGGCGCGGCGGGCGTCGACAAGGTGCGCACGCTGTCCGACTACAAGACGCGCGCGTTCGGCAAGGCGTGGGGCGTGTTCCAGCCCGACCGCGCGCTGCTCGCCCGGGCGACCTTCGTCCTCGACAAGGACGGCGTCATCCGTCACGCCGAGTACTGCAAGAGCCCCGGCGACCAGCCCGACTACGACGCGGTGATCGCCGCCGCCAAGTCGCTGCTCTAGACCTCTCCCCGAGCTGGTCAGACCAGTTGCATCTGGTCTGACCAGTCATCACAGGTCTAACCAGTCGCAACTGGTCTGACCAGTTCCTTCAGCTCCTACTTCAACATCCCGAAGCTGCGCATGCAGCGCGCGCAATTTCCCATCAAGAGGCCTGCCGCTTTGCGCGTGAGCTCGAGCTTTCCGCGGCAGCGCGGGCAGGCGACGGTCGTGGAGGACGCTGCCTGCGGACGACGCTGAGTCGACGAGGACGACGAGCGCGTGTTGGTCATGATCAAGAACTAAGGCCGGTCGATCGCGGGAGCAAGAAAACGCACGTGCGCGAGGACACAGCGAGGGAGCCTTTGCCTTCGCCTTTGCCTTCGCCTTTGCCTTTGCCTTTGCCTTCGCCTTCGCCTTCGCCTTCGCCTTTGCGTTTGCGTTTGCCTTTGCGTTTGCCTTTGCGTGAGGCGGGGGCTGAGGCGGAGGCTGAGGCGAGGGCGAGGGTGAGGGTGAGGGTGAGGGTGAGGGTGGATTGACTTCGGCGCTCGCGGAGGGCTACACAGCGACGATGAATCGTCACGCCACGCTCTCGCTGAAGGTCAATGGCGACGAGCGCGAGGTCGCCTTCGCACCGCACAAGACGCTGCTCGAAGTCCTTCGCGAGGATCTGGCGCTCACCGGTACCAAGCACGGCTGCGAGCTCGGCGAGTGCGGGGCGTGCGCGGTGCTCGTCGATGGTCGCCCGGTCTTGTCGTGCCTGATGCTGGCGCTCGAGTGCGAGGGCGCGGACGTGCGCACGATCGAGGGAATGCAGGAGGGCGCGCAGCTGCATCCCTTGCAGGCGGCCTTCGCGGATCTCGGCGCGGCGCAGTGTGGCTACTGCACGCCGGCGATGCTGCTCACGGCCAAGGCGCTCCTCGACGACAAGCCCTCCGCCACGCGTGACGAGATCCGCGCGTCGCTCTCGGGCGTGCTCTGCCGCTGCACGGGGTACCTCCAGATCTTCGACGCCGTCGAGCGGGCCGCGCGCATTCTCGCGGCGCGCGATCGCGAAGACCATGTCTGACAATCCTGACAAGAAAGTTGACGAATTCAACCTGGTCGGCAAGGCGCGTCGGCGCGTCGACGCGCGGGCCAAGGTCACCGGTCAGGCGCGCTTCGCGGATGACCTCGTCCTGCCGCGCATGCTGCACTGCAAGCTGCTGCGCTCGCGGCTGCCCCACGCGAAGATCAAGTCGGTCACCACGGACAAAGCGCGCGCTGCGGCGGGCGTGCGCCTGATCCTCACCGGATACGATACCCCGGTACCCTATGGCATCCTGCCCGTCAGCCACGACGAGCACCCGCTCTGCACCGACAAGGTGCGCTTCGTCGGTGATCCGATCGCGGCCGTCATTGCGGACAGTGAAGAAGAGGCGACGGCGGCGCTCGACTTGATTCACGTCGATCTCGAGCCGCTCACCACCATCAGTGACGCCGAAGAGGCGCTGCGCATTCCCGAGCCGCGCATTCACGACTATGGCGATGAGGGCAATCTCCACAAGAAGGTCGCCTTCGACTTTGGGGATGTCGACGAGGCGCTCAGGAACTCGGAGCGCGTCTTCGAGGATGTCTTCTTTTACGAGGGCAACACGCACCTCGCCATCGAGCAGCACGCGACGCTCGCAGCGATTGACGACGCCGCCGGCCCCGACGGTCGATTGACGGTCTGGTCTTCCACGCAGACGCCGCACTACCTCCATCGCGCGCTCGCCAAGGCGCTCGAGCTCGATCCCGCGCGCGTGCGAGTGGTCGCGATCGCGAACGGCGGCGGCTTTGGCGGCAAGTCCGATCCCTTCAATCACGAGATCGTCGTCGCCAAGGCGGCGCTCATGCTCGGTCGGCCCGTCAAGATTTGTCTCACGCGCGAAGAGGTCTTCTATTGCCATCGCGGCCGTCACCCGGTGCTGATGAAGCTGCGCACCGGCGTCTCGCTCGACGGCAAGATCAAAGGAATGGAATTGCAGACGCTGCTCGATGGCGGCGCCTATGGAAGCTATGGCGTCGCGTCGACCTTCTATACGGGCGCGCTGCAGACCGTTACCTACAAAGTCCCGCGCTATCGCTTTCAGGGGTGCCGCGCGTTCACCAACAAGCCGCCCTGTGGTCCCAAGCGCGGTCACGGCACGCCGCAGCCGCGCTTCGGTCTCGAGGTGCAGCTCGACAAGATCGCGACAGCGCTCAAGCTCGACCCCGCGGATTTGCGATTGCAACAATTGGTGGAGCCCAGGTCACTCACTGCCAATTACATGAGTGTGGAGACCATTGGTCTGGGCGAGTGCATTCGCCGCGTGGTGGATGGCTCGGGGTTTCGTGCGCGCCGCTCGGGCGGGAAGCTGCCGACCCCAGGGGACATCGCGCCGGTGCGCGGGCTCGGCCTCGCGTGCTCGTCGTATCTCTCGGGCGCGGGGCTGCCGATTTACTGGAATGACCTTCCCCAGAGCGGCGTGCAATTGCAGCTCGATCGCTCGGGGCGCGTGACGGCGTTCTGCGGCGCCACCGAGATCGGCCAGGGCTCGGACGACGTGCTGGCGCTGTGCGTGGCCGAGATCCTGGGAATCGAGATAGCGGACATCAAGGTGCTCACCGGGGACACGGATCTGACGCCCGTCGATCTCGGCAGCTACTCGTCGCGCGTGACGTTGATGATGGGCAACGCGGCGATCGAGGCCGCCACGCGCGCGCGCGACCTGGTGGCCAAAGCGGTGTCAGACAAGATGGGCGTCCCCGTCGAGAAACTGCGCTTCGCGGAGCGTCGCGTGACCTTCATCGACGATCCGGCGCGGGTGATGTCGTGGCAGGACGCGGTCATCCTCGCCGAGGCAAAGCACGGCACGCTCGGCACCACCGGCAGCTACAAGCCACCGCGCTCGGCAGCGAAGTACAAAGGCGGCGGCGTCGGTCCCACTCCGACGTATTCGTACTCAGCGGCGGTCGTCGAAGTGGAGGTCGATCCGGTCACCGGCTGGTACGACGTCATCAAGGTCTGGATCGGTCACGACATCGGGCGCGCGCTCAACCCGCCGCTCACCGAGGGGCAGGTCATCGGCTCGGTCTACATGGGGCTCGGCGAGGCGCTCATGGAGGAGTCGACCTTCCGCAGGCTGCCGCCCAAGCTCTCGGGCGCGCTCGTGCACAAATTTCCCTCGATGCTCGAGTACAAGTCGCCCTCGACGATGGAGATGCCGCCGGTCGAGGTGTTCCTCGTCGAGGATCCGGATTCGCGCGGGCCGTTCGGCGCGAAGGAAGTGGGGCAGGGGCCGCTCTTGCCGATGATGCCGGCGATCGCGAATGCGATTTTTGACGCGGTGGGCGTGCGCGTGGATGAGGTGCCGATCACCGCCGAGAAGATCGCGCGCGCGCTCGACGCGGCAACCAAGGGTCGCCCTGCGCGCGTAGGGCCGACGAAGTTTCCCGCGGTCGCGTGGCCGGAGGCGCTCAAGATCGCGCCGCCGTGGGAGGGCGGTGACGGCACGGCGTCGAACGACCGGCCCAAGAAGGAACGGATGGCGCGTCCCGGCGAGGTGCCCATCGGTGACGCGCCGATCATCCGGCCGGAGGTGCGCCGATGATGCGCTGCCCGGAGTTCCGCTATTTCGCGCCGGACACCGTCGAGGAGGTTGTCAAGATCCTTGCCGAAGAGGGGCCGCGCGCGTCCCTGCTCGGTGGCGGGACCGACCTCGTGCCCAACATGAAGCGGCGCCAGCAGACGCCCGCCGTGCTGGTGGCGACCCGTCGTGTCAAGGAGCTTCACAACGTCGAGAACGATGCGACCTCGGCGCGGCTCGGCTCGGGGATCACGCTCGCGCGCATCGCCGCTTCGCCCACGCTGCGTCCCTGGTCGGCGCTGGTGCGGGCGGCCGCGCAGGTCGCCACGCCGCACATCCGCAACACCGGCACGCTCGGCGGCAACCTCTGCGTCGACACCCGCTGCAACTACTACGACCAGAGCTACGAGTGGCGCAAAGCCATCGACTTCTGCATGAAGAAGGACGGCGGCGTGTGCTGGGTGGCGCCGGGGAGCCCGCGCTGCTGGGCCGTGTCGTCGACGGACTGTGCGCCGGCGTTGATCGCGCTCGATGCACAAGTGGAATTAGTGTCAAAAGGACAAACGCGAATTGTTCCAGTTGCACAATTGTACAACGACGACGGCATCGAGTATCTCGCGCGCCGCCCCGACGAGCTGATCGCGAGCGTGCGCCTCGGCGATCCCACGGGCTGGCGCTCGACCTACTGGAAGCTGCGGCGTCGCGAGGCCTTCGACTTTCCGGTGCTCTCGGTGGCGGCGGCGGTCAAGCTCGAGGGCGATCGCGTGGTGGAAGCGCGCGTCGTCTTCGGTGCGGTGGCCTCGCGCCCGGTGGTGGCGGACGTCAGCGCGCTGATTGGCAACCGGCTTGACGATGCCTCGATCGAGCGGGTCGCCGACAGCGCATCCAAGCTTGCCAAGCCGCTTGACAACACCGACTTCACCCTCGGCTGGCGCAAGCGGGTGGCCAAGGCGTACGTGAGCGGCGCCCTCAAGGAGCTGCGCGGCGACGACCTCGAGACGCTGGGCCTCCTCGCGCGCCGCCAGTCGATGCTGCGCGTCCTTTCCTGAGAGTGAAGATGACCGACTCGCCGGTGCGCCGAGTGACCCTGATCCTGTCGACGCTGCTGGCGTGCGCGGCGCCGGTACCTGCGCTCGGTGGCCCACGGGTGCTGGCGCGCATCGATTCGCCGGTGCGCGCGCGCCTCGAGGTGCAGCACTACAACGGTCGCATGACCGTCAACATGAGCTGGGTGAGCGGCGGCGATGTGACGGTGCTGGTCGTCGAGCGCACGCCGCTCGTCGAGCTCGGCGTGGAAGGCGATGGCGGCGCGCCGCAGCTCGAGAGCGACGCGACCGGCGCGCGCCTCGCCTATCGCTTCCTGCCGACCTCGCCGTGGCACGTCGTCTACCTCGGCAAGTCGGGTGTTTATCGCGCGTGTGGCACCCTGCCGTCGGCCGCTCACCCGTCGTGGCAAGGCGTGGCGGAGCTGCTGAGCGCGGTGCCGTCGCTGGTCGACTGCAGCAACAACTTTCCTTCGCTGATGAGCGAGCTCGACCCGGGCGCGGCCGCCGCGCTGATCGCCGCCCACGCCGACAGCGAGGTCTTTCCCGCGGGGACCTGGGACACCGCGTTCGCCGCGCTCGACAAGCCGCAAAAGAAGGCGTCGCTCGCACGGCTCGAGAAGGCGCTGCTCGAGGGCGGCTCGTCGATCGCTCTCACGCGGGCGCTGCGCTACGTCGATCTCGCGCGACCGCAGATCGGCAAGGCGCTCGCCGCGCGCGCGCAGCAGCTCGACCCCGCGACGGATCCCGGCACGCTCGATCTGCTCCTCGATCAACTCGCGTCGCGCGCGCCTTCGCCGGAGCTGGGCGCGCTCGCCTGTCGCGCGATGACGACGGCCACCGCGAACGACTGGGCGAGCATTCCCATGGGCGCGCTCGCGGTGGTCGCCGCCACGCGCACGCGCTGCGAGCCGATCGACGTCGCCGCCACGAAGAACCCGTGCATGTGGCAGGTGCTGTGTCGCAAGCCGTCCGATCACGTGTGCTCGCTCGAGGAGGCGCGCGCCGAGATCGCCGCGCCGGCGGGATCGCCATCGACGGGCGATCGCGTGGGACACCTCCTGCTCGCGGCGCTCGACGCGCAATCACCGAAGCTCGCCGACTCGCTGCGCCGCCGCGCGCGCCGCATGTTCTATCGCGTGGAGCAGCCCGCCACTCCCGCGTGCAGCGACGCAGCGATGGGCGCCGCCTGCCACGGCCTCGAGGTCTTCGGCACCGTTCGCGCGCAGGGTCTTTGCCAGCTCTCCCTCGAAGCGAAATCCGGCCAGGACAACTTCTGCGAGTACCAGATCGACGACGCCGGCGGCCGCCTCTTCAACGTGCGCCGCCGCTGAGCGGAGCCAGATTATTCGCGCGCGGCCTTGACGCGCCGATAGCCGAGGTCGTCGTCGAGGGCAGGGCACTTCATGCCGCTGTCGGCGAGCGCCTTCATCGCGCGCAGCACGAGATCGCGCGGCTCCTTGCCGAGGTTGACGGCCCGATCGCGATCGGCAATCGCCTTGACAATCGCGCACAGCCGCGGGTGCTTGAGACGCGAGAGGTCCGCCAGATATCCATCTGTGCTCTGTGGCTCGTCCCCGCTCTCGGCGATCGACATCAGGTGTCCCGCGATGGCGTCCGCGAGCGCGCGATCGTTGATCTCGCCGAGCACCTGCTTGGCCCGATCCATCGCGTTGAAGCGGTCGAGAAAGTTCTCATCGCCAGAGGGCGCGAGGGGCCTTCGCAGCGCCTCGTGGAGCGCCACCTCGATCCGCTTTCTGTCGCCGGCTGACAGCGGCTCGTACAGCTTCCACCACGGATCGTATTCACGCTGGCCTGGCCTCGTGTACGGAACGGACGCGATCAGGAAGTCCGCAGTCTTTGACTTGTCCCCACCGCACGCGTCGACGACCAGCTGCTCGTAGAGAACGTTCTGTGTTCCGTCAAAGAGGTAGCGCGCGGCGGTGTCGACGGAGAACTCGGGGATCGCGCTCCAGTCGGGCGGTGGATTGCTTCCCATCTTCGCCGAAGGTGCAGGAGGCCATCGCCGCTGGTACCAGTTCCCGCTCGGTGCCTGCCAATAGATGATCCAGAAGCTCGTGAAGTCGGTGGTGTCGACGGTCGCGCGAATGCGAGTGCCCTTGTCATCGAAATCGAAGTGGGCGGGCGGCGGAACTTTCAAGGTCTGTCCCACGCGCAGCGTTGCGTAGTGGGGTCGGGCAATCACGATATCGATGTCGTAGCTGGTGAGGCCGCCCTTGCGATTGAAGATGCTCTCGGCGGTCGCCGTCATCTCGGCGGCGAGCGGTGTCTTTACTTTCTGGATGGTCCTGGACATGGAGACCGCGTCCTCCGCCGTAGTGCACGTTGAACAGGAGGTGATTGCTACCGAGAGCGCGCCTAGGAGTGCGCGATGAGGATTCATGGGCGAGTGCGGAAATCGTACCCGAAGTGTCGCCGTGCCTTCTGCGGGCGGACGGTTCCCCCGGCGCGCGTCGTACAATGATCATGATGACGTCGCCTGAGTCGCCCCTCACCTCGAGCACCCGCCGCGGCTGGCTCGCGCCGACCAACCTCGCGACCAGCATCGCGCTCGTGTTCCCGCTCTTCCTCATCTACCAAATCGGCGTCCTCGCCATGCCCGATGTCGGCAACGGCGCAGACCTCGTGACGCGGCGGCTCCTGGCACTTTTGCACAATTCAACATCCGCCTACCTCATCCTCAACGGCGCTTTCGCGGCGGGCTTCCTCGTGCTGGTGCTGGTGCTGCGGCGGCGGCAGGAGCTGCGGGCGGCGCGCGTGCTGCCGGTCGTCCTCGAGAGCGGCATCTACGCGCTGACGATGGGCACGCTCATCCTCCAGCTGATGGGGATGATCGGCATCTCGCCCTCGCTGGCGGTGCACGCGCCGACCCTCGCGCAGGCGGGCGTGCCGGCGGGTCTCGCGCAGCGCATCGTCCTCGCGTGCGGCGCGGGCGTGCACGAGGAGCTGGTCTTTCGACTGATACTGCTCACGGCGATGCTCTGGCTCTTCGAGCGCGCGCTCGGGATTCGCCGCGGGCTGGCGCTCGCGCTCGGCTTCGTCATCACGGCGGCGCTCTTCTCCGCGGCGCACCACGTCATCGGCGGCGAGCCGTGGCGGGTGGGCGTGTTCGTCTATCGCCTCTTCTGCGGCCTCATCTTCGCGGCGATCTTTCACTGGCGCGGCTTCGCGGTCGCCGTCTACACGCACACGCTCTACGACATCTACGTGATGGTCCTCGGCTGATGACGCCGCTCGTCCTGCTCGCGCTCGGGCTCGGTGCAGTGGACGCGCGCGTGCAGGCGGCGGTCGACAAGCTCGCGCCCTCGGTCGAGGCGATCGTCGTAATGGAGGCGGCGACCGGTCGCGTGCTCGGGCGCGCCGGCAAGATCGACGAGCCGCTGCCGCCGGGGTCGACGTTCAAGCTGGTGACGACCCTTGCTGCAATGCACACAAAGCCCACGGCGCTCGACGGCACCATCCGTTGCGACGGTCACGCCCGCTATGGCGAGCACACCCTCGTGTGCTTCGAGCGGGCAGGGCACGGCGACCTCGATCTCGTGCACGCGCTCGCCGAGAGCTGCAACCTCTACTTCGGCGAGGTCGGCGTGCGCGTGGGCACGCCCGCGATGCTCGACGAGGCGCGCGCGCTGGGTGTGGGCGCGCCGCCCGGCAAGCTGCCACCGCCATCACTCTTCGCCGGCGAGGTCGCCGATGGCAGCGGCGTGCGCGTGACGGCCCTCGAGCAGGCGGAGCTGGTGCGCGCCATCGCCACCGGTCGCACCAGGGATGGCAAGGAGCTTGTCGATCGCACGTCGCTCGCGCGGCTGCACGCCGGCATGCGCGCGTCGGTCGTCTCGGGCACCGCGCAGCTCGCGTCACATGGATCGGTGGCGGTCGCGGGCAAGACCGGCACGGCCGACTTTGGCGCGAGCACGGTGGGCTGGTTCATCGGCTTCGCGCCCGCCGATGCGCCGACGGTGATCGTGGTGATCGTCGGGCGCGGCGTGCGCGGTCACGACGTCGCCGCGCACGCGCCCGCGCTCCTGTCCGCGTGGTTCCTCGGCCGCTGATGGCCCTCGCCACGTGGCTGCTCGCGGTGCGCATCGGCGTGCTCGGCATCTTCGCGCCCACCCACGTCGAGCTGGCGACCGCGGGCGCGCGCCACGAGCTGAGAGTGGCGGGCGAGCGGCTGATCGCGGATGGCAAGATCGTTGACAAGCTGCGCGTGGACGGCCAGCCGCTCGTCGAGGTGGCGGTCTTTGGAGAGCGGGGCGCGCGCATCCGCCGACACTTTCACGGCGCCATCGAGGCCCGCGCGAGAGAGGGCGCCATCCAGCTTGTCAATGTGCTTGACGATGAGGACTACCTGCCCGGCACCGTCGCTCTCGAGTCGGTCGGCGATCACCCCGAGGCGCTGCGCGCGCAGGCCGTCCTCGCTCGCACCGTCGTCAAGCGAGGCGCGCGCCACGCGGCCGAGGGCTTCGATCTCTGCGACCTCACGCACTGCCAGACCTACCGCGGCAGCGAGAGCGAGACCGACGCCGCGCGCGCTGCGGTGGCCGACACGCGCGGCGAGGTCGTGACGGTGCAAGGGCGGACCGCCGAGGTCTACTTCACGTCCTCCTGCGGCGGCGCGACCGCCGACGTGGCGGACGTGTGGGGTCACGCCGTCTCCCACCTGCGCTCGGTCGCGTGCGATGCCTGCCGCCACGCGGGCGCGACCTGGGAGGCGCGCGTGCCGCTCGCGGACGTCGATCGCGCCGTCGGTGCAAATGGACATCTGTCCCAATTGACAATTGTAGAAAAGGGCGCCGGCGGCGTGGTGCGGCGCGTGCGCCTCGAGGGAGACGGCCGGATCCTGCGCGGCGAAGAGCTGCGCATACTCCTTGGCCGCGAGCGCGCCATCGGCTGGAGCCGCGTCAAGAGCCCGCGCTTCGAGGTCACGCGTGAGGGCGGGACGCTGGTCTTTCGCGGCAGCGGCGACGGACACCTGGTCGGCGTATGTGAGGTCGGCGCGGCCGCCCTCGCGCGTGCCGGCGTCGATCACCGCGCGATTCTCCGACGCTATCTCCCCGGCGCCGACGTCACGCGCGATCCTTGACCGTGCTGGCGCACGCGCTTACGTTTTCGCCGTGGCCGACCTGTCCGATTATCGCGAGTACCTCGAACGCTTCGAGCGCTCCGTCGGCGCGGGCCTCGCCATCGGCGGCTACGGCAAGTTCCAGGGGCGCCTCGTCAAGAAGCTCACCCTCGATGAGTTCGCCGCCCTCGAGGCCGACTACCGACGCCTCTGCAACGACTTCGATCGCACCGTCATCAGCGGCGCGACCATCAACAACCGACTCCTCAAGGCCATCCGCGAGCGCGCCGCCGAGCTCGTACTCAAGCCGCCCGGGTGAGCTCGTCCAGTGACTTTCGCTCCGGCCTCGAGCGGCGCGACGAGTTCATGGCGCGCGTGCCGTCGTGGTACCGCGGGCAGTGGCACTTCGTAGCTGTCAACCTGGTTGGCATTGTCCTGATCGGGCTGGCAGCGCTCGGCATCCATCGCCTGCGCGCCGTGGAGCTCGTGACCATTCCCGTGGCGTTCTTCATCGCCAACTTCTTCGAGTGGTGGGTGCACAAGGGGCCGCTCCATCACCAGGCGCGCGGGCCGGCGGGCGAGCTCTACAAGCGCCACACGCTCCTGCACCACGCGTCGTTCTCGTCGACCTCGATGGCGGTGCGCTCGGCGCGCGAGCTGCGCATGGTGCTCTTTCCCTTCCCGGCGATCCTCGGCGCCGCGCTCATCGCGACCGGCCTCGCCGCGCTCGTGACGCTCCTGACGACCGTGAACGCCGGCCGCCTCACGTTCGCCGTCGCGCTCGGGTATTACCTCCTCTACGAGTGGTGTCACCTCTCGTTTCACCTGCCCGAGACGAGCTGGCTCGGACGCAACCCGATCACGCGCGCGCTGCGCGGCACGCACACCCGCCACCACGACCCGGCGCGCATGCTCTCGTGCAACTTCAACGTCACCTTTCCCATCGTCGATGCGCTGATGGGAACGCTCGATCGCGAGGAGAAGAAGAGTGGCTGAGCTCGAGGGAAAGATCGTGATCGTGACGGGAGCGTCGGGAGCGCTCGGGGCCGCGGTCGTCGAAGAATTGTCGGCGCACGGCGCGCGCGCGATCGGGATCGGCGTCCGTCATCACGGAGACGCTGAGCGTGGAATCGCGTCCGTTATCGCGGAGCACGGCCGGATCGACGCCCTCGTCAACACCGCCGGCGGCTTCGCGATGGGCGAGCCCGTCGCCAGCCTCACCGACGAGACCTGGCGCGCGATGATGGACGCCAACCTCGATCTCGCCTTCCGCGTCACGCGCGCCGCCCTCGGCGAGATGGTCGCGCGCGAGGCCGGCAGCGTCGTGCACGTGGGCTCGCGGGCCGCGCTCGAGCCGATGGCGCGCGCCGCCGCCTATGCCGTGAGCAAGGCAGCGCTCGTCGCGCTCGTGCGCAACGCGGCCGACGAGGTCCGCCAGCAGGGCGTGCGCGTCAACTGCGTCCTGCCCTCGGTGATCGACACGCCGAAGAACCGCGCCGACATGCCCGCCGCCGATCACAGCCGCTGGGTCAAGCCGGTTGACATCGCCCGCGTCATCCGATTCCTGGTGAGCGACGACAGCGCGATCGTCAGCGGCGCCGCGATTCCTGTGTACGGGCGCGCCTGATCGAGACGCCGAAGATTTCAGGGGAGGACATGGGAGGAAGATGAGACGGGGGAGGACAGAAATGAATTGGTCAGAGACAGAAACAACTTTTCTCTGACCTCCCTGATCTCCTCTGCCTCCCTTTTCCTCCCACTTGAATCTGTCGCACTGTCTATGACAGAGCGCGCATGCCCGGGGCTTCGCGTCCTGTCGCGCGGACGTACTCGTCGTAGCGGCCGCCGTAGAGGTGCGGGCCGGCCGGTGACAGCTCGAGCACGCGCGTCGCCAGCGCTCGCAGGAAGGCGCGGTCGTGCGAGACGAACACGATCGTGCCCTCGTACGCGGCGAGCGCCTTCATGAGCGCGCGCTTGGTCACGAGGTCGAGGTGGTTGGTCGGCTCGTCGAGCACCAGGAGGTTGGGCGCGTCGTAGAGGATCTTCGCCAGCACGAGGCGCGCGCGCTCGCCGCCCGAGAGCACGCGCACGGGCTTGTCGACGTCATCGCCGCTGAAGCCGAACGCGCCGGCGAGGTTGCGCAGCACGCCGAGTCCAGCCGTGGGAGCGTGCGCGGTCAGCTCGCCTACCACCGTGGTCTCGCCGTTGAGCAGCTCCATCTGGTGCTGCGCGTAGTACCCCATTGTTACTGAGGCACCGATCGTAACCGACCCCGCGTCGGGCGGGACGGCGCCCGCCATCATCTTGAGCAGCGTCGTCTTGCCCGCGCCGTTCTCGCCCATGATCGCCCAGCGCTCGCCGCGCCGCACGAGCAGGCTCAGCCCGTCGTGCACCACGCGCGCGCCATAGCGCTTCTCGACGGCGCTGACCTTGATCACGTCCTCGCCCGAGCGCGGCGGCGGACGGAAGTCGAAGCTCTTCTCGATGAGACGGCGCGGCGGCTCGATGCGCTCGATCTTGTCAAGCTTCTTGATACGGCTCTGCACCTGCGACGCCTTGGCCGCCTGCGCGCGGAAGCGCTCGACGAAGCGCATCTCCTTGGTGAGCATCGACTGCTGCCGCTCGTACTCGGCCGCGCGCCGCTCCGCCTCGAGCGCGCGCGCCGCCTCGTAGAACTCGTAGTCGCCGGTGTAGCTGCGCACCTCTCCGCCGTCGATTTCGACAATGCGCTTGACAACCCGGTTGATGACGTCGCGGTCGTGGCAGGTCATCAGCACGGCGCCCGGGTAGTCGCGCAAGAACGCCTCGAGCCAGAGGATCGACTCGATGTCGAGGTAGTTGGTCGGCTCGTCGAGCAGCAGCACGTCGGGGCGCATCAGCAGTATTCGCGCAAGCGCCACGCGCATCTTCCACCCGCCCGAGAGCTTGCCCACGTCGTTGGCGACCTGCTCCTGCGTGAGGCCCAGGCCCGCGAGGATGGTCTGCGCGCGCGCCTCGACCTCGTAGCCGCCGAGCTCCTGATAGCGCGCCTGCACCTCGCCGTAGCGCTCGACGGTCTTCTCGAGGTCTTCGCCGGTCGCCAGCTTGTGCTCGAGCGTGACCAGCTCCTCGCCGAGCGTCGCGACCTCGCCCGCGCCGGCGACCGTCTCGGCCAGCACCGTGCGCCCGCCGAGGTCGCCGACGTCCTGCCGGAAGTAGCCGATGGTGGCGCGCTTGGGTCGCTCGACGCCGCCCTCGTCCGCGACCTCTTCGCCGGTGATGAGGCGGAAGATGGTGGTCTTGCCCGAGCCGTTGGCGCCGACCAGCACCACCGGTTCGAGGCCGCAATCGAGGCGGAACTGGCGGTAGTTGCGGAAATCGGTCAGGCGAAGCTGGCGGACGGCCGACATGGCCCTCCTCGAGGTGACGCTGGCGGGAGACTCGCTGTGGGCCACCGGCGCGGGGCCCGTGCCGGCGTCGGGAGAAAAAGCGCGGGGGCTGCCAGGCTGGGCTGTCATACCCGCATCGGCATGAGCACGTAGAGCGCGCTCTCGTCGGCGCCGTCACGCACCAGGGTGGGCGAGCCGGCGTCGGCCATCAGGAAGCGTGCCTCGGTGCCGGCGATCTGTTCGGTGATGTCGAGCAGGTAGCGCGAGTTGAAGCCGATCTCGAGCGGCGCTGCTTTGTACTCGACCTCGATCTCCTCGGTGGCGCTGCCGGCGTCCGGGCTGGTGGCCGACAGCGTGACCACGCCCTTGGCGACGGCCAGCTTGATGGCGCGCGACTTCTCGGTCGAGATGGTCGAGACGCGGTCGACGGCGTGCGCGAACTCCTTGCACGGAACGTTCAGTACCTTGTCGTTGCCGGTCGGGATCACTCTCTCATAGTCGGGGAAAGTGCCGTCGATCAGCTTGGAGACCAGCGTGACATTGCCGCTGGCGAAGCGAATGCGGGTGTCGGAGAGTTCGATGTCGACCGAGCCGTCGCTCTCGTCCAGGAGCTTGCGGACCTCGCCCACGGTCTTGCGCGGCACGATCACGCCGGGAATTTCTCCGGCGCCCTTGGGCAGCGGTACCTCGACCCGGGCCAGGCGATGGCCGTCGGTGGCGACGCCGCGTAACACCTGGGTGCCGCCGACGGTGGCGGCATGGAAATAAATGCCGTTCAGGTAATAGCGCGTTTCTTCGTTGGAGATGGCAAAGCGGGTGCGGTCGATGATGCCCTTGAGGTCGGTCGCCGGCAACTGGAAGCGGTGCGGCAGGTCGCCTTCATTCATCGCCGGGAAGTCGGCCGGCGGCAGACATTGCAGGGTAAAGCGCGAGCGGCCGGCGCGGATCACCAGGGTGCCGCCGTCGCTTGCCGTCTCGAGCTCGACCTGCGCGCCGTCGGGCAGCTTGCGCACGATCTCGTAGAGCGTATGGGCGGGTGCCGTGGTTGAGCCGGTCTTGCTCGCGTTCGCCTCGACCTGCTCGGTAATGGCGAGATCCATGTCGGTGGCGGCCAGACTCAGCCGCCCCTTCTGGGCGGTGATCAGGACATTGGACAGGATGGGGATCGTGTTGCGCCGCTCGACCACACTCTGGACATGGGCCAAGGCCTTCAAAAGCGCTGCCCGTTCGATCGTCAGTTTCATGGTTTGGTCGCTATAACGAGGGGCCAAAAAAGGCGGTTCAGACACCCCGTTTCACCGGCTGTAAATTGCCCCGGTGGAACGGTTAGAAAGTATAGCACGAGGGCCGCTGGCGGGAAGCCATTTCGCTCGTAATTTGAGGCCCTTAAGCCCTGATTCGTCGATGAAAAACGGGGCCCTTCGGGCCCCGCTTCACATCTCTCCGTACGGATCGCTCAGCCCTGCAACTGGCGCTTGAGCAACTCGACGTCCTCTGCAATCGACAGATCGGAGACCTTCAGTTCCTCGATCTTGCGCACGGCATGCATGACCGTTGTGTGGTCGCGGTTGCCAAAGCGCTTGCCGATCTGCGGCAGGCTCAAGGTGGTGAGCTGCTTGGCGAGATACATCGCGACCTGACGTGGTCGGGCGACCGACCGGGCGCGGCGCGGCGAGCTCATCTCGGCGAGCTTGATGTTGTAGTGCGCGGCGACCCTCTGTTGGATCTCGTCCACCGTCACCTTGCGGTCGGCCTGGCGCAGCAGGTCGTGCAGCACGTCCTGCGCCATCTCGACGGTGATCTCGCGGCCGATCAGCTGGCCGTGCGCGACCACCCGGTTCAGTGCGCCCTCGAGCTCGCGGATGTTGGTGCTGATCTTGTGCGCCAGGAACTCCAGCACCGCGGTCGGCACCGGCACGCGGGCATTCTCTGCCTTGGTCTGCAAAATGCTCAATCTGAGTTCATAGGTCGAGGAATGGATGTCGGCGACCAGGCCGCTGCCCAAGCGCGAGCGCATGCGCTCCTCGATGTCCTGCAATTCGCTCGGCGGCTTTTCCGAGCTGAGCACGATCTGCTTGTTCTGCTCGACCAGCGAATTGAAGGTGAAGAAGAACTCATCCTGGCTGGCTTCCTTGCCGCAGATGAACTGCACATCATCGACCATCAGCACGTCGACGTTGCGGAACAACTCCTTGAATTGTCCGGTGTTCTTGGTGCGCAAGGCCTGGATGAAGCGGTTCACGAAGCTTTCGGCCGTGAGGTACAGCACGCGCGCCTTGGGATCGCGCTCGCGCAGCGCGTGCCAGATGGCATGCATCAGGTGGGTTTTGCCTAAGCCCACGCCGCCGAAGATATAGAGCGGATTGCGCTCGGGCAGCGGCCGGTCCTGCTCGGCGATATTGCGGGCGGCGGCATAGGCGAACTCGTTGGGCTTTCCGACCACGAAGTTGGCGAAGGTGTAGCGCGCCTCCGGCCCCTGGAAGAGGTCGTCGGTGCCGCGGCCAATCGACGGCCCCATGCGCGGCATCGGCGGCTGGTAGTTCTGCGAGGACGGCACCGGCGGCACGGCGATGATCTCGTTGGCCCGGCGCGGCGCCGGCGGCGGAACCAGGTTGACCTCGACGCTCTTCACGTCGGGCGCCACGGCTTGCCAGTAGGCCAGCACGCGGTCGCCGTAGTGGCGGCCGACCCAGTCGCGCACGAAGCGGGTCGGGGCATAGAGCCGGAGCTTGCCCGATTTCAGCTCGCCCAGCTCGACTTCGCCGAACCAGGTCTTGAAGGCCTTGTCGCCAATTTCCTTGCGAAGCCGATCGCAGACGCGCGTCCAGTGCCCTTCGAGCTCCTTGCGGCCTGCAATTTCTTCCATTTCGGCCCCCGCCACACTTTTTTGGTTGTACGCTGCGTCGTTACTGCCTGCCGGCGATTGATTTCGATTCACGTTTGTCTCCACGGAAGTCCCGCTGCCTTCCATCCCCCTGCCGCGCCGCGTTTGGCTTGCGCGTCTAAGGGGCCTTCGAAGCCGTCCGCCACATTGAGACATATACTGTAGCCGGCCGCGGTCATGGCTTTCGCCGCCGCGGCCGATCGGGCTCCACTTCTGCACAGAAAGAGCAGCGGCGCACCCTTGTTCGCGATCGCGCCCGCCACAGCGGACACGAACTCCGGGTTGGGCTGCATGCTCGGAAAGACCTGCCATTCGACCAGTGCCGGCTTTTTGGCCAGCGGCGTCAAATCGGGCACGCCGACGTAATTCCACTCGGCGCGAGTGCGCACGTCGATCAGGATCGCATCCTTGCTGTCGCTCAGGATTTTCCAGGCCGTCGCTGGCGCCACGTCGCCGGCGTAGCCGGACGCGGGGGACACTTCGTACGTGCCGGCGATCTTGTTGTCTTTCGACATGGCCCTCGCTCTTCATTTGCTGAAGCGGAGCACGGACATCGAGCCGGCGATCGATGGAAGACACACAGCTCAGCAAGGCCGACGAAAAATCTGGGATGAGCGTCGTTGACGGGACGCTGCCTTCTTAGGATCGTCGGATTGCCGATGCGCTGTGGCTTAACTCCCTCGTTCGTTTTTCGGCGAAGAGGAAAGCCCCCCGTCTCCGCCTTGGCTCGCGGTCCAGCGCCCCACGCCTCATCGCGATGTGCCGACTCTTAGCAGACTCAATCAGCAGCGCAAACGGTTCACAGGTACAACACCGCACGTGATTCAGACTGTTCTTGTTGCGAGTCGATTGACAACGCGGAGGTTTCGGTTCTCCGACGCATTCAAACAGTGACGAGCCTCAACATCTAGCGCTCGCTCGTCGGTACGAGGCGATAAAAGCGAATCGTATGTTGTTCGCCCAATTGCCGACCAAATGGTCTTCGTGGAAAGCGCGTAAATTTTTTCGGCGCGCGGTGCGGCGTTTGTTTCGTGTGTTACGTCGCCCCGTTGCTGAAAAAGAAAACGCCGCTCGTAAGAGCGGCGCGTTCACATCGTCTGAAGGCGAAGACGGCTCAGGCCATCGCCTTGATGCGCGCGCTCAGTCGCGACACACGACGCGCGGCGGCATTCTTGTCGACGACGCGCTTGTCGGCGCCGCGCTGGATCTCCGGCTGCGCGGCGCGCAGCGCGGCCTGCGCACCTTTCTTGTCGCCGGCGGTGATCGCCTCCTCGACGTGCTTGATCGAGCCGCGCACCCGGCTGCGGCGTGAGTTGTTCACGGCCGTCCGACGCTCGGTCTGGCGGGCGCGCTTCTTGGCCGACTTGTGATTAGCCATTTATTCCTCGTTGCTCGGAAGGGCGGGCTTATACGGGCCGCTTTGGACCCGGTCAAGCGTGCCCCGAAGGCCCAAAATCAGCGGTGTTTCCAGCTTGGCTTACGCTTGTCGGCGAAAGCGTTCATGCCCTCGGCCCTGTCGTCGAAGGCGAATGTCGCATGGAAGGTGCGCCGCTCGAAGCGCACGCCTTCGGCCAGCGTGGTCTCGAAGGCGCGGTTGACTGCTTCCTTGGCCACCATGGTAGCGGGCAGCGACATGCCGGCGATCTTCTCCGCCGTGGCGACCGCCTCCTCCATCAGCTGGACGAGCGGCACGACCCTGCTTACCAGACCGCAGCGCTCGGCTTCTGCCGCGTCCATCATGCGGCCGGTCAGCACCATGTCCATGGCCTTCGACTTGCCGACGAAGCGCGGCAGGCGCTGTGTGCCGCCGGCGCCCGGGATGGTGCCGAGCGTGATCTCGGGCTGGCCAAACCGGGCATTGTCCGCTGCAATGATGAAATCGCACATCATGGCCATCTCGCAGCCACCGCCCAACGCATACCCGGCGACTGCCGCAACGATCGGCTTTCGTACGAAACTTACCTTCTCCCAGCCGACCGTGATGAAGTCCTGCAGGAAGACGTCCTGGTAGGTCTTGTCCTTCATCTCCTTGATGTCGGCGCCGGCGGCGAAGGCCTTGTCGCTGCCGGTCAGCACCAGGCAGCCGATGCCAGGGTCGGCCTCGAAGCCATCGAGCGCGTGGCCGAGTTCGCGCACCAGATCGGCGCAGAGCGCGTTCAGTGCCTTGGGCCGGTCGAGGCGGATGATGCCGACCCGGCCTTTGGTCTCGGTCTTGATGTTTTCGTAGGCGGCCACGGTTTCCTCCGGGAGGTGAGCGCCGCTCTTAGCTAGCGCTGGCAGCGCGCGCAATAGAAGGTCGAGCGGCCGGACTGCACCAGCCGGCGCACGATCCGGTCGCAGTCGCGGGTCGGGCACGGCGCGCCGGTTCGGTCGTAGACATTGAAGCGGGTCTGGAAATAGCCGAGCTCACCGCCCGGCTGGACATGGTCGCGCAGCGTCGAGCCGCCGTCGTCGATGGAGCGCAGAAGCACCTGCTTGATGGCGGCGACCAGCCGGGCGGCACGCTCGCCCTGGACGGTATGGGCCGAGCGCCGGGGCGAGATGCCCGACAGGAACAGGGCCTCGCAGGCGTAGATATTGCCGACGCCGACCAAGGTCTTCTGGTCGAGCAGGGCCGCCTTGATGGGCGTGCGCCGGCCTTTCAGGCGATCGGCCAGTGCCGCGCCATCGAACGTCTCGTCGAGCGGCTCGGGACCTAACCCCTTGAACAGTTTGTGCTTGGCGATGGCTTCGTCGGCCACCAGCAGCATCAGCCCGAAGCGGCGCGCGTCGTTGAAACGAACCTGCCAGCCCTCGTCGGTCTCCATCACCACATGGTCGTGGCGCTGCAGCGGATGCTCGGCGGCGCTCGCGGCGTCATGCAGGGTCATGCGGCCGGACATGCCGAGATGGGCGATCAGGGTCTGGCCGTCGTCGAGACGGATCAGCAGGTACTTGGCGCGCCGGTCGATGGCCCGCACGGTGCGACCCTCGACCCGTTGGGCGAACTTCGTCGGCAACGGCACCCTGAGGTCGCGGCGGCGTTGCAGCAGGCGGACGATGCGGCGGCCGACCAGCCGGGGGATCAGGCCGCGGCGGACGGTTTCGACCTCGGGCAGTTCAGGCATGTGCTTGGCGGGCGCCGAACAAGGCACTGCCGACCCGGACATACGTGGCGCCCAGGCGAACGGCGATCTCGTAGTCGGCGCTCATGCCCATGCTGACCTGCAGGAGTCCGTTGCGCGCGGCCATCTTGGCGAGCAGTGCAAAATGCAGCGCCGGCTCCTCGTCGACCGGCGGGATGCACATCAGGCCGACGACCGGCAGCTTGTGGGCATCGCGGCAGGCGGCGACGAAAGCGTCGAGGTCGGCCGGCAGCACGCCCGCCTTCTGCGGCTCCTCGCCGGTATTGACCTGGATGAAGCAGTCCGGCCACTTGCCCGCCCGCGCCATCTCCTTGGCCAGGCTGGCGGCCAGGCGCTCGCGATCGACCGATTCGATCGTATCGAACAGGGCGACGGCCTCGCGCACCTTGTTGGTTTGCAGCGGGCC
Source organism: Rhodospirillales bacterium (assembly GCA_003153415.1). Classification (GTDB taxonomy): domain Bacteria; phylum Pseudomonadota; class Alphaproteobacteria; order Reyranellales; family Reyranellaceae; genus Reyranella. The sequence continues at coordinate 20,579 of PLYQ01000005.1, forward strand.
GATCAGATGTAGCTTCAGGTCGGGATAGTCGGCCTTGAGCGCGGGGAACTTCTCCTCGGCCTCCTGCACGCGGTTTTCGCCGAACACGCGGTGTCCGACCGCGAGAAGTTCGCGCACCCGGTCGGCGCCGTGGGTCTTGGATACCGCCACCAGGGTCACGTTTGCCGGATTGCGGCCGGCGGCGCGAGCGGCGGCCGCGATGCGGCCGCGCACGTCGGCCAGATGATCGGCGCCCTCGCTCATCGCCGCCCCCTAGGCGTCCAGATTGGCACGCGCGGCCAGCGCACCGGCGTTGTTGGGGTCGGCGGCAAGGGCAGCATCCAGGGTCTCGCGCGCCTTGTCGCGCTCGCCCAGGGCGGCGAGGCAGGCGCCATAGTTCGCCAGCAGCCGCGAATCGCCCGGCAGGCTGCGCAGCGCGTGTTCATGCAGCATCCGCGCCTCGGCGGCCCGCCCGAGATCGACCAACACGCTGCCGAGATTGGTCAGCACCAGCGGATCGTCCGAGGCCAGCCTGGAGGCGCGCTTAAGGACCCGGCGCGCCTCGTCGAAACGCTTCAGTCCGCGCAGCGCCAGCCCCTGGCTGTTGAGCGCGCTCACGTCGTCGGGCGCTGTCTTGAGATAGGGCTCCAGCGCCTCCAACGCCGCCTCGAACCGGCTGTGCGTTATATGAAGGAAGGAGAACTGCAGGATGGCGTCCCGGTCGAGCGGGTTCTGGCGCAGCGCGCGCTGCAGCACCCCGAGCGCCGCGTCGGCCTGGCCGGCGGCAGACTGCGCCCTGGCCAACGTGTGCAGCGCCGGCGTGAAGCTGGGATCGAGCTCGAGCGCCTTCTGGGTCGGCGGGATCGCGTCGGAAACGCGGCCGGCATAGTAGAATATGAAGCCCAGGACATGGTTGAGGCTGGCGTTCTGCGGCGCCAGCTCGAGCGCCCGGGTGGCTTCGGCGATGGCCTCGTCGTGGTGGCCGAGCCCGCCCAGCGCCAGCGCGCGGTCGCCCAGGATCTGGCCACGGCGGCCCGCCTCATCGCCGGCATCGACCAGCGCCAGATCGAGCATCTCGATTGCCGGCGCATGATGGCCCAGGCGATAGAGGACATGGCCCAGCAGGTTGCGGGCGCGCGCCTGCAGCGGCTTCACCTGTTCGCCGCCCGGCTGTTCGATGGCGCGCTCGAGATTGCTCACCACTTCGCTCAGTTCGCGCTCGGCGGCGGCGAAGCGGCCCTGATCGACATGGAGCGATGCCAGCGCCAGGCGCGCCTCGACGTGGGCCGGCGCGCGCCGGATCGTGTCGCGGAAACGCCGCGCCGCCTCGTCGAGACGACCGAGACGGCGCGCCACCAGGCCGAGATTGTAGGACAGCATCGGCTCGTTGGGGTCTTTGGCGACCGCCTTGCGCCACAGAACCTCGGCCTCGGCCAGCGCGCCGCGTTGCGACAGGCAGACCGCTAGATAATGCAGGATGTCGGGCCGCTCGCCGTAGCGGGCGACGGCCGAGCGAAACAGCGGCTCGGCGCGGTCATACCAGCCGGCGCGCAGATACTGCAGGCCGGTCTGGAGATCTGGATCGGGCTGGGACGCCGGGGTTCGGGGCTGGAGGGCCATGCGGCGCTGTGTAGACCCGGCCCACGGCCAAGGCTACACGAAATGCCATGGCCAAGGACGTCGATCTGTTCGCCGCGGCAATGGCCGACGTGAAGCAGCTCAAGGGCCGGCGGCGCGCCAAAGAGGCTGTCCTCCCAAGGCCGAAGGTCGAAGAACTTTTCACAGCGCCGGGCCGGTCCGCCGTTGCGCCCGCGACGCAATCTCCCCTGTCGCCGGACATGCAACCGTTCGACCGCGACATCGATCGCGCCCTGTCGCGCGGCAAGCGCTCGCCGCAAGCGAAGCTCGACCTGCACGGCATGACGCTCGTTGCCGCCGAACGTGCAGTCGCGCGATTCCTTGCCGAAGCAGCCGAGCAGGGTCTTCGGGTCGTGCTGATCGTCACCGGCAAGGGTCTGCGGCTGGAAGGCGGCCGCGTCTTCGGCGGCCGCATCCGGGCGGAGTTCCTGGGCTGGCTCGAGCGTGCCGACAACCGGGTGCGGGTAGCGGGCGTTCGTGCCGCCCACCCGCGCCATGGCGGCAGCGGCGCGTTCTACGTGCTGCTGCGCCGGCGCTCCTCGGCCAGCAGCCGCTCCTTGCGCGCCACGCCCCAGCGATAACCGGTGAGCGAACCGCTGGCGCCGACCGCGCGATGGCAAGGAATGACGACCGCCGCCTGATTGGTGGCGCAGGCGCGGCCGACCGCGCGGGCCGCCTTGGGCTCGCCGATCCGTTTGGCGATCTCGCCGTAGGTCCGTGTCTGGCCGGCCGGGATCTCGGTCAGCGCCTTCCAGACTTTCCATTGGAAGGCCGTACCGACGATATCGAGCGGCACATCGGGCGCGTCGAGCGCCGAGGGCTTGCGGCCATAGAGCCGGGCCAGCACGCCCTTTACCCGGGCGCCAAGTGCTCCGTCGTTGCGGGTGATGTCGGCGGCCGGGAAATCGCGCTTGAGGTCGCGCTCGAGGATACGGTCGCTCTCGCCCAGGAACACCGCGGCGATGCCCTTGTGAGTCGCCGCCACCAGGACGCGTCCGTAGTCGGAGTCGGCCGTGGTGTAATCGATATGCGCGCCGGCACCGCCTTTGGCGTAGGTCGCCGGCGTCATGCCGAGCGCCTTGTCGCTGTTCTCATAGACGCGGCTCGGCGAGCCGTAGCCCGCGCCATAGAGTGCGCCGGCCACCGATTCGCCGCCGCGCAGGGCCTTGCGGAAGCGCTCGCGCTTGCGCGCCACCAGCCAGTCGCGTGGCGCCACGCCGAGCTCGGCGACAAAGCGCTTGCTCAAGGTGTTGGCCGTCAGTCCGACCCTGCGCGCCACCTCGGCGAGCGAGTGCGGCGTATCGGACTCAGCCGAGTCGAACAGCGCGCAGGCCCTGGCGACCGGCTTGCTGAGGCCGGCCTCGGCATGCCAGTCGCGCGGCTTGCAGCGCTTGCAGGCACGGAAACCTGCCGCCTCGGCCGCGTCGGGCGAGGCGTGGAAGGCCACGTTCTTGCGCAGGGGCGGTCGGGCCGCACAGGACGGCAGGCAATAGACCCCGGTCGATTTGACCGAGAACCAGAACCGGCCGTTGCAGGCACGGTCGCGCTGCTGCACGGCTTGCCAGCAGGTCTCCGGGTCGGGAAGGCTTAGGGTGGAGAGGATGGGGGTGGCGAGCGCCAAGGTCGGCAGGGACAAGGTGTGTTGGGTCATGGCGCCATCAAAGCACCATGACCAAACCTGCTCTATCCGGCTGCCGCCGGCAATTGCCGCTTAGAGCGATTCCGCCGGAGGCGGAATGCGCCTGAGCGATTCCGCTTGTCGCGGAATCACCCTAGGCCCAGAAGCCTTTGCTGGCCTCGTAATGCGCTTTGCCCCGGTCGAGCCCGATATCGCGCAACAGGCGGTCATCGAGGTCGGCGAGTTGGCGGCGCGAACGGCGCAGCTCGGCGCGGGTGATCAGAGCCTCGACGCCGACCACGACCGACCCGGTCAGCAGCGCCACGGCGCGGCCGAAAGAGAAGAAGAGGACTTCCGCGCGGGCGATTTCCCGCACGCTGGACAGGGTCGACATGGCTTAGCTCCGTTTGAGGCGACGGGGGCCGAATTGCCCGGGTACACCTCGTTTCCAGCCATAATTTGCTGTATGATGGCCTTGCCCGCAAAGGATGAAAGCTCAGGGGAGACATAGAAAAACTATGTACTGTTTGCCTTAAATGAGCCGCTCTCAGCTGCCGCTCAACGCCTTGCGCGCCTTCGAAGCCGCCGCCCGCCACGCGAGCTTCACCCACGCCGCCGAGGAACTGCACGTCACCCAGGCGGCCGTCAGCCACCAGGTGAAGGCGCTCGAGGAGCGCCTCGGCGTGGCGTTGTTCGTGCGCCGTCCGCGCGGGCTTGAGATCACCGGCGAGGGCCAGGCGCTGCTGCCCGATCTGCGCGACGCTTTCGACCGCATGACCAACGCGCTGGAGCGGGTCGGCCGCAAGGCCAACTCCGGCACCTTGAACGTCAGCCTGGTGACGACCTTCGCACTGGGCTGGCTGGTGCCGCGCCTGCATCGCTTCCAGGCCAAACACCCGGAGATCGAAGTGCGCATGACCACGACGCAGCGCCGGGTCGATTTTGCGCGCGAGGATTTCGACTGCGCTATCCGCTTCGCGGTGCAGCCGGAGCCCGACGTGCATGCGACGCGCCTGTTCAGCGACGCGCTGACGCCGCTCTGTGGCAGGCGCTACAAGGACAAGCTGAAGACGCTCGACGATCTCAAGCGCGTGCCCTTCATCGACATGACCGGCGATCCCGAATGGGCGATCTGGCTGCGCGCCGTCGGCATGGGCGACTTCAAGCCCAAGCGCGTGCTCACCTTCGACTCGACCATGATCGCGGTCGAAGCGGCGATGGAAGGAGCCGGCGTCGCCGTCGGTCCGCCGGGCCTGTTCCGCGAGGAGCTGGCCGAGGGCAGGCTGTTCCAGCCCTTTCCCCAAATCGTCGACTCAGGCAAGGCGTGGTGGTTCGTGTGCCCGCCGGCGTCGGTCAGTCGGCCGAAAACCCGCGCCTTCGAGGAGTGGCTGGTCGAGGAGGTGAGCGCACCGCAGACGCGGTCTGGCCGGACAGCCCTTGCCGCGAGCGGGCGCCGTTGACCGAAGGCGNNGGGAGACATCACGATCTTGTGGCCGTGGGAGCTGGTCCAATAATAGAGATCGATCATGCTCGATTTCCTACGGCATGATCGTCTAGGTAAGACCTGCTTCGCAGTCCGGCGCCCGCCGACCCGCGAAAAAAACTAATGGAGCGGAGACGTTCATGGCTTGGTTCCGTAGCGCTGATCCGGCCCCTGTTAGCCGGGTGGGTTCGATCGAGATCAGCCGTCCCTGGGCGCGCGCAAGTACCACGGAGCCGAACGAGGCCGGCGGTTTCCTGACCATTGCCAACCAGGGTACCGACCCGGACCGGCTGATCGCGGCGGCCAGTCCCGTCGCCGACAAGATCGAGGTTCACGCGATCCGGGTGGTGGGCAGCGACATTACCATGCGTCGGCTCGACAACGGTCTTGCCCTGCCTGTCGCGACGACGCTGACGCTAAAGCCCCGCGGCTACCATCTGCTGCTGCAAGGCCTCAAGGCGCCGCTGGCCAAGGGCACCCGCTTTCCCGTGAGGCTCACGTTCGAGAAAGCCGGCAGCATCGAAATCGAACTGACCGTCGAGGCCGAGGGTCTGGTTGGCAAAGATGTCCTGAACGAGCGACTTCAGCCGGGGTAGCGGTGCTGCCCGCCGAAGGCGTCCTCGACCAGCAGTGCCTCGGGATCGTCGCCGAGATAGGCCGGGCCGATCGGCACTTTGCCGTGGCCGCCCGGCACATCGAGCACGTAGGTCGGCTGGGCGAGGCCCGATAGCCGGCTGCGCAATGCCTTCATCAGCGCCTGGCCCTGTTTGACCGACACCCGGAAATGGCCGGTGCCGCGCACCAGGTCGGGATGATGCAGGTAGTAGGGTTTTACGCGCGCGACGACGAGCGCGCGCATCAGCCGCTCGAGCGTCTCGACGT
>PLYQ01000059.1 GCA_003153415.1 Rhodospirillales bacterium
GGTCTGTGCCGAAGTGTCGGTCGGTTCGCCGTCAACCTCAGCGCTCGTCACGCCGTCAACTACTTCAAGCATGCTGGGTATGCGTACAATTGACCGGAATCTGCTCTAGTGGATGCCGTCTGACATTTGAATCCCACCGGGGATTCCCAACGAAGTGAGCGCATGCGAGTCTGTCGCATGCGAACTGGCATTTCCATCACTCTCAAGCCGGCTGGCCGGCGCCGTCTCGAGGCGCTCGCGGGGGACCGCAACGCCGCCCACAAGCACGTGTGGCGGGCCGAGATCGTGCTGCTGAGCGTGGACGGCGTCGGCACCAACGAGATCATGCGTCGGACTGGCAAGTCCAAGACCTGTGTCTGGCGCTGGCAGAAACGTTTCATGCAGGAAGGCTATGACGGTCTGCTGCGCGACAAGACGCGGGCGCAGCTGGAAGCCGAGATCGTCTTGCTGCGACATCAGTTGAACGTGCTGCGTCGGCGCGTCCCCTCGAAGCCCAAGTTGGCAGTAGCCGACCGACTGCTCTTCGTCTGGCTCTATCGGCTGTTCCCGTCGGTGTTGAACGCCGTGACCATTGTCCAGCCCGAGACGATCATCCGGTGGCATCGGGCGGGCTTCCGTCTGTACTGGCGCTGGAAGTCGCGCTCTCGTGGCGGCCGACCAAAGGTTCCAATGGAGATCCGGCATCTAATCCGGGAGATGAGCCTGGCCAACCGGCTGTGGGGTGCGCCGCGGATCCATGGTGAGCTGCTGAAGCTCGGGATCGAGGTCGCTCAGTCGACCGTCGCCAAGTACATGGCGAGGAGCGGGCGAGGGTGGTCGCAGACCTGGAGGACTTTCCTGCACAACCATGCGGCGGGCATTGCCGCCATGGACTTTCTGATCGTGCCGACGGTCGGCTTCAAGTTGCTATTCGTCTTGGTGATTCTCAGGCACCAACGCCGGCGGCTGATATCACTCAATGTCACGACCAATCCCACGGCGGAGTGGGTAGCCCGCCAGATCACCGATGCGTTCCCCTGGAACGAAACGCCCGACCATCTCATCCGGGATCGCGACGGGTCCTACGGTCATGCGGTTACTAGGCGTCTTGCTGCGATGGGCATACGCGATCACCCGACGGCCCCGCGGTCACCTTGGCAGAACGGGCATGCGGAGAGACTGATCGGTTCGATCCGCCGGGAATGCCTCGATCACATCTTCGTCTTTGGCGACGCCCATCTGCGCCGAATCCTTGCCGCCTACGCCACTTATTACAATGACGCCCGGACTCATCTCACCCTGGCCAAGGATTCGCCGATCCGTCGTCCTATTCAGCGGTTCGGCCAGATCGCTGCGCGCCCGATCCTCGGCGGACTTCATCATCAATACTGCCGGATATAGTTTTTGGTAGGCACAGGATTCATCGGGTCCGCCGATCAAGTCCCCTGCCGCTCACGGTGATACTTTTCAAGGTTGAGAAGATAGAACAGGCCGCTTCGCTTCAACGCCGACCGATGGTCGCCTTCGGCCGTAAGTTCGTCGGCGAACAGTCCCGCATACTTGACCAGCGCGTTCGCCATGGCGCTGTTCGGTTCCATAGTGAGGAAGCCCAAACCGACTTGGGCTGTCACCTTCGCGGCGTCAATCGTTCGCCTGTACCATGGGCGCGCGGGTGTATTCATGGCCTGCCGCAACGCATCCATCGCCGGGACAATCTCAGTCTGAATGAAGAACTGCGTCTTATGTTCGAATTCATCAGGAGAAAGGTCGTTTATCTTCCCGTTCAAATCGGCGGCGTACGTCAGCATAGATCGTCGAAAGCCCCGCAGCGCGTCTTGGTTCTCGGCTCGGAATTCCATCAGGTCTTCGGGGTTCAAGATCGGCATGTGGGGAGTGCCAATTTTGCGCATTCGATAGCCAAGATCGTCGACAACGCCTTGGCATCGTCGTGTGGGGTCGTCGTGTCGAAGTTCAGAATCGGAATCGCCGGACGGTCGTTGATTAGGGGAATGCTGCGCTTCCCTGACTCGGTGACGGCGTTCATCATGTAGGGGTAGGGGTCGAGATAGGAGACGTATTCATCCCCGCCCGGCAAGCCCTTGTGATGGCTTGACGCAATCATTGGGCGCCAACCGGCTGTCGCAGGCGGCCCATGGATGGCAAAGTAGAATTCCGTCAGCGCGTCTTCAGAGATGCCAGAAGGTTGGAACGCCTTGCTGCCATCCCCTTCGAATTGGCAGAACCCGTCGAGCACCTTGGCGTATTTGACGAACGACAACATGGCGAGCATCGCTGGGTCGCCACCCCCTCCGGGCAGGCTCTTAATGCGAGCGATTTCCTTGTCGAGTTCGGCTTGGTCGTAGCCGTCCTTCGGGAAGTACACGCCGGGAAAATAGACCTTGTCGAAGACCGCGCCCAGGATCGTCAGCGTCGCCAAGTCTCGCGGCATCGGTGCTGAATAGTAGACGGCTTCAAGAGCCAAGGTCCTGTCGACGCCGGTCGGTGTGGGCGCGGTCATTCTGGACAAGTATATCGGAAAGTGGCCCAGAGTCGGCCAACGGAACCGCAACGGTCTGTTTACAACTCGCTGGCGCGGATATGGTGTGCAAGCCGATCAGCGGCTAGGTCCGTCCTTCGAGGCGATAAAGCGACCTTGACCGTCGAACATGCCACGGCATCATGGCCGTGCGGGGGTCGGCGTCGGCACGATTCTGCGCCACCGTGTCGACCATCTTATGCAACAGCCCACACAAGCGCATGGCGACGTGCTTGCGCGGCAAAAAGGGATGTCATGCCCGAGATCATGGACGGTACGACCATCGCTGCAGCGTTTGCGGCTGCCGTCTCCGCACATGCCGATCGCCCGTTCCTGGCCGTGCCCGCCAATCAAGACCGCAGTTATCTGCCATCGGGTTTCGAGATGTCGTACGGCGAGGCCGGGCAGCGCGTCGAGGAATTGGCGGGGCTCTTCCGGCGGGCGGGCTACGGCGTCGGCCACCGCGTCGCAACGCTGCTGGAGAACCGGCCCGAGCACGTGTTGCACACGCTGGCCCTCAACAGCATCGGCGTCTGCTGCGTGCCGATCAATCCGGACTACCGTGCCGCCGAGATCGCCTATCTCATCGACCACAGCGAGCCCGACCTCATCCTGACCCTCGGCGCGCGACGGGCGTCGATCGAGGAAGCTATGGCGCAGAGTGCGCACCGGCCGGGCGTGGTGGGGTTGGAGCAGATCGCCGGATCCCTGGAGCAGGTGTCGCGCGCGGCCCGCGACACGCGACCCGTCCCCACGACGCCGGCCAGCATCCTCTATACGTCCGGCACGACGGGCCGGCCCAAGGGTTGTGTGTTGTCGCATGGCTACGAGGTGGCGTCCGGCGCCTGGTACGCGTCGCTGGGCGGCGTGGCCGGCCTGCGTACGGCCGAAGACCGCATCTACAATCCACTGCCGCTCTATCATGCGAACGCCGGCATCGTTTCGCTGATGGGAGCCATCCTGACGGGCAACTGCCAAGTCCAGCCCGATCGCTTCCATCCGCAGCATTGGTGGCGGGAGGTCGCCGAGACCGGCGCCACCATCGTCCACTATCTCGGGGTGATCGCGCCGGTGCTGCTCAAGCTCCCGCCCGGCGAGCACGAACGGCGCCACAAGGTCCGCTTCGGCATCGGCGCCGGCATCGAGCCCGAGCTGCACGCGGCGTTCGAGAAGCGCTTCGGCTTTCCCATGATCGAGCTCTGGGGCATGACGGAGATGGTGCGTGTGCTGGGCGACACCGTCGAGCCGCGCCAAATCGGCACCCGCGCGTTCGGACGGGCCGTGCCAGGCGTCGAGGTCCGCGTCGTCGATGACGCCGATCGCGACGTCGCTCATGGCCAGCCCGGCGAGATGCTGGTGCGCCACTCGGCGGAGACGCCGCGCCGCGGCTGCTTCTCCGGCTATCTCAAGGACGAGGCGGCCACCGAAGCCGCCTGGCAGGGCGGCTGGTTCCACACCGGCGACGTGGTGTGGCGCGGGCGGGACGGCATGCTGCATTTCGTCGAGCGCAAGAAGAACATAATCCGCCGCTCGGGCGAGAACATCGCGGCGGCCGAGGTGGAGGCCGTGCTGCTCACGCATCCAGATGTGCAGCAAGTGGCCGTGATGGCGGTGATGGACGAGCTTCGTGATGAGGAGGTGCTGGCCTGCGTCGTGCTCAAGCGCGCCATGGCGGAGAAGGAGGCAGCGACGGCGCTGTTCCACCATTGCAACGAGCGCCTCGCCTACTACAAGCCGCCTGGCTGGATCCACATCGTGCAAAGCTTGCCCACGACCGGCACGCAGAAGATCCAGAAGCATAGTATTTACCCCGCTGGTACCGATCCGCGCGCCCTGCCGGAGATCATCGACCTGCGCCCCTTGAAGCGCCGTCAGCACGCGTAGTCGGAGGGCCTCAGAGCTTTTCAACCGCGGCGCGGGCGCAATCCTCGTCTTC
>PLYQ01000260.1 GCA_003153415.1 Rhodospirillales bacterium
TGTCGGCCGCCGAACCGCTCAACGCACGCCAGGCGTTAAGACTAGCTCGGCCGCTGCGCGGCGCCGTATTTACGCTGGTCTTTGGCGCCGCGCTTCTGTCCTTGTCGGCCTATGCCACGACGCTCTGGGGCCTGGAAGTCCTGCCCAAGAAGCCATGGGCCGCCGCCGCGATGGTGGGCGCCGGCCGCCTGTTCGATTGCCTGTTGCTTACCTTCGTGGCCTACGGGCTTGCCACCTGGTGGCGCCAGCTCACCGACTGGCAGCAGCCCGAACCCGACGATCATCCATATCGCAACATGGCCCGGCGGGTACGCGGGCCCGCCTAGCTCTTGCTCATCCGGCGTCGCAGCTCGTAGAGCAACTCCAGCGCCTGCTTGGGCGACAGCTCGTCGGGATTGACTCCCGCCAGCGCCTTTTCGACTTCGGATTCCTGGGATTTCGCGACGCCGCCCGACGGACGCGCCGGCGCGGCGGCGAACAGCGGCAGGTCGTCGGCCAGTCGGCTGACGGCGCCCGACTGCTCACCCTTCTCCAGAGCGGCCAATACTTCCTCGGCGCGGCCCACGACGGCGGCCGGCAGACCGGCGAGCTGCGCCACATGGATGCCGTAGGAGCGGTCGGCGGCGCCCGGCGCCACCTCGTGCAGGAACACGACCTGGTTCTGCCATTCCTTGACGCGCATGGTGTAGGGCGCGAGTGCGGCCAGCCGTTCCTTGAGCGCGCCCAGCTCGTGGAAGTGGGTGGCAAACAGCGCGCGGCATTTGTTGATGTCATGCAGATGCTCGAGCGTCGCCCAGGCGATGGAAAGACCATCGAAAGTGGACGTGCCTCGACCGATCTCGTCCAGGATCACCAGGCTTTTGGCCGTCGCCTGGTTGAGGATCGCCGCCGTTTCGACCATTTCGACCATGAAGGTCGACCGGCCGCGCGCCAGATCGTCGGCGGCACCGACCCGGCTGAACAGGCGATCAACGATGCCGACCGTCGCGGATTTTGCCGGCACGAAGGAACCGGCCTGCGCCATCACCGCGATCAAGGCGTTCTGGCGCAGGAAGGTCGACTTGCCCGCCATGTTGGGGCCGGTCAGCAGCCACAGCCTTCGATCCGGTCCCAGCTCGCAATCGTTGGGCACGAAGCCCGAGCCGCCCTGGCGTAGTAACGCCGCCTCGACCACGGGATGGCGACCGCCGGAGATCGTGAATTGCGGCTCGTCGGCCAGAACCGGGCGCACGTAGTTGCCGCTGGCTGCGAGCTCTGCCAATGCCGCCGCGACATCGAGAGCAGCGAGCGCACGGCCGGCCGAAGCGACGGCCGACGAGACGGCCATCACCTCGGCGACCAGCGCCTCGAAGATCGCCAGTTCCAGCGCCAGCGCCTGGTCGGCGGCGCGGCCGATGCGGGTCTCGAGATCGGCCAGTTCCGCCGTGCTGAAACGCGTGGCGTTGGACATCGACTGGCGGCGCGTGAAGCCCAGGGCCGTGAGATCGAGCTTGTCGGCGTGCGTCGCCGTCACCTCGATGTGGTAGCCGATCATGTTGTTGTGGCGGATCTTCAGCGACGGCACGGCGCTCGCGGCGCGGTACTTGGCTTCCAGCCCAGCCACGGTCTTGCGGCTGTCGTCGCGCAAGGTGCGCTGCTCGTCGAGTTCGGCGCGATAGCCTGCACGGATGAAACCGCCGTCCCGGGCAAACAGAGGCGGCTCGTCGGTCAATGCTGCCGACAACGCTGCGATCAACGGCCGATGGTTGGAAGAGGCCGAGACGATCTCTCCCAGCGGCGCGGGCGGCGGCGCCAACGCTTCCGGCTCGGCGCCCAGCACTGCAGCCAGCGCCTCGGCCGAGTCGAGCCCGTCGCGCAGGGCCAGAAGATCGCGTGGGCCGCCGCGGCCGACCGACAAGCGCTGCAGGGCGCGTTCGACGTCGGGTGTCCGCCTGAGCGCCTCGCGGACTTTTTCACGTAAAGCAGTGCGCTCGACGAAGAGTTGCACCAGGTCGAGCCGCCGCTCGATCGCGGATCGATCGGTGAGCGGCGCCGCCAGACGTTCGGCGAGCAGCCGCGCGCCCGGGCCGGTGAGGGTGCGGTCGATGATGGCCAGAAGACTGCCGTCGCGCCGTCCGTCCAGCCCGCGCACAAGCTCGAGGTTGCGCCGCGTCGCGGGATCGATCTCCATCGTACCGTCGGCGCGCTCACGCCGCGGCGGCGCCAGCGCCGGCCGCTTGCCGGCTTGTGTGAGTTCGACATAGTCGAGTAGCGCGCCGCACGCCGCTACTTCGGCGCGCGAGAAGGAACCGAAGCTNNCGCCTTCAGGGGCTCGCGCGCCAAAAGACGGTCGGGCACCAGCAGCTCGCCCGGTGCGAGGCGTGCCAAGGCGGCGGCGAGCTGGGCGGGGATCAGCGGCTGGGTGGCAAAGTCGGCGGTCGACAGATCGAGCCAGGCCAGCGCCAGCTCGCCCTGCGCCTCGGCCAGGGCTGCGAGATAATTGTGGCTACGCGCATCGAGCAGCGCGTCTTCGGTCAAGGTGCCGGGCGTGATGACCCGCACCACCGCGCGCTCGACCACCGATTTGGCGCCGCGCTTCCTGGCTTCGGCGGGATCCTCGACCTGCTCGCACACCGCGACCTTGAAGCCTTGGCGGATCAGCCGCGACAGGTAGGCCTCGTGGCTGTGCACCGGCACGCCGCACATCGGGATGTCCTCGCCCTGATGAAAGCCGCGCTTGGTCAGCGCGATGTCGAGCGCCGCGGATGCCTTGACCGCATCGTCGAAGAACAGCTCGTAGAAGTCGCCCATGCGATAGAACAGCAGATGATCGGCGTGCGCCGCCTTCAGCGTCAGGTACTGACGCATCATCGGCGTGGCGTCGGCGGGGATTGTCGGGACAGGGCTGCTATCGGGCACGAAATCCGTCTAGCATGCTGGCGCCCCCGGCGGATGGGGGCCAATTGGGGGAAACCGAGATGGGCTGGCTCGGCGGCGTCGATCGGGCGGTGGGGCGGCTGATCATGGCCGGCCGCTGGCTGGTGCTGCCGGTGGTGCTGATCCTGTTCCTGCAATGGCCATTGCGCGATTTCGTGCGCTGGGGCTCGCGTGAGGCCAACGATCTCGGCCAGTGGCTTTTCGCGCTCTATGTCAGCCTTGCCATGACCTTCGCCACCCGCGAGCGCGCCCATCTCGCCGTCGACGCCATCGCCCACGACTATCCCGCACGCCTGCGGACCGCGATCGGCCGCTGGGGCGGCTTCGCCTGCGTGACCCCTTGGGCGATCTTCATGATCTGGACCGTCGGGCCGACCGTGTCGCGCTCGGTGCTGGCGCTGGAGAGATTCCCCGACACCTTCAACCCCGGCTACTTCATCATCAAGCTGGCCGCACTCCTGCTGGCGCTGCTGGCGCTCGTGCAGGCGTTGCTCGACGTCGCGCGGCGGGACCACTAGGTGCAATCAGCCGGTCTCTGGATGCTGCTCGCCGTGGCGATCACCCTGCTCGCCACGGGTCTGCCGGCCTATGCCGTGCTGATGGGGGTGGCGGGAGTTTTCGCCACGATCGGCGTGCTGGCGGGCGGCGTCGAATATCCGCTGCTGACGGCGCTACCCAGCCGCATCATCGGGCTTTTGGAGACCGATCTTCTGCAGGCGTTGCCGCTTTATGTCTTCATGGGCGCGCTGCTCAACCGCCTGCCGCTGGCTGACCGGCTGTTCCGCTGCGGCGTGGCGCTCGGCCGTCACAGCGGTGGTGCGCCGGCGCTCGCCACCCTGGGGCTGGGCGCGTTGCTCGCGCCGATGAACGGTTCGGTCGGCGCCAGTGTCGCCATGCTGTCGAGGAGCGCGGCGCCCAAACTTGCCGCCCGCGGCGTTCCGGCCGCCGAGAGCACGGCGCTGGTCTGCGTGGCCAGCACGCTCGGCGTGGTGATCCCGCCCTCGCTGGTCCTGATCCTGCTGGGTGACGCCATGATGCGCGCCCACACCGAGGCGACCAACGTCACCAAGGAGATGGTGCGCATCGTCAACACCCAGGACATCTTTCGCGGCGCACTGGTTCCGGCGGCGATGTTCCTGGCCTTGAGCCTCGTGGTGGCATGGTGGCTCGGCCGCAAGACTCCGGCGCGCGGCCCCGCCGAGCATCCGACGGCGATGGAATGGGCAACCGCCGCCGTCACCGCGGTGTTCGTGGTCGGCCTGCTGGCGGGCGTCGCCGCCGGTTACTTCTATGCCGTGGAAGCCGCCGCCATGGGCGGCACGGCGCTG
>PLYQ01000057.1 GCA_003153415.1 Rhodospirillales bacterium
TCATGGTCTACCAGGAGCAGGTGATGCAGATTGCCCAGGTCCTGAGCGGCTACTCGCTGGGCGGCGCCGACCTGTTGCGGCGCGCCATGGGCAAGAAAATCCAGTCGGAGATGGACGCCCAGCGCACCACCTTCATCGAGGGCGCCGCCAAGAACAGCGTCGAGGACTCCCGCGCCTCGATGATCTTCGACAAGGTCGCGAAGTTCGCGGGCTATGGCTTCAACAAGTGCCACTCCGCGCCTTACGCGCTGGTCGCCTACCAGACGGCCTATCTCAAGGCGAACTATCCGGTCGAGTTCTTGGCCGCCTCGATGACCCTCGACATGGGCAACACCGACAAGCTCGGTAATTTCCGCCGCGAGCTGGAGCGATTGAAGATCCCGCTGCTGGCGCCGGACATCAACAAGTCGATGGCGGAATTCGCCGTCGAGACGATGGATGACGGCCGCAAGGCCGTGCGCTATGCGCTCTCTGCGATCAAGGGTGTCGGCCGCGAGGCGATGTCACGGCTCGCCGAGGAGCGTGTGCAGAACGGGCCGTTCAAGGATCTGTTCGACGTGGCCGAACGGCTTGATTCGAGAGTAATCAACAAGCGATTGGCCGAAAGCCTGGTGAAAGCCGGCGCCTTCGATTCATTGAACAAGAATCGCGCCCAGACCTTCGGCGCCGTCGAGGCGCTGACCCGCCACTCGCAGGCGACGCACGAGCAGCGCGACAGCAGCCAGAACAGCCTGTTCGGCGACGATACCGCGCAGCGCCGGCCAACGATGCCCAAGGTGCCCGACTGGGCGCCGATGGAGCGGCTGCAGAACGAATTCGCCGCGATCGGCTTCTATCTTTCCTCGCATCCACTCGCCGCCTACGAGCGCAGCCTGCAGCGGCTGGGCGTGACGCGCGCTGCAGATTTGTCGGCGCTGCTGCAGCGTGGCGCGCCAGGACGCATCAAGCTGGCAGGCACCGTCATCGACCGCATGGAACGTACCTCGGCCAAGGGTAACCGCTTTGCCTTCGTGCAGTGCTCCGACCAGTCCGGCGCTTTCGAACTCACCGTGTTCAGCGAACTCCTGGGCAGCAAACGCAACCTGATGGAGCCGGGGCAGGCGGTGCTGGTCTCGGTCGATGGCCGGCTCGACGGCGAGCAAGTGAAACTGACGGCCCAGTTGGTCGAGAAGCTCGAGGATGCGGTGGCCAACTCGGCGGCGGGCCTGCGCATCGTGGTCTCCGATCCGGCGGCACTCGAGTCGCTGCGCAAGAGCCTGGACGGCAAGCGCGGCCGTGGACGCGTAACGCTTGTCGTGCCGATGCCCGACGATTCCGAAGCCGAGGTGACACTCCCCGGCAGCTATTCCATCGCAGGCGGCCTGCGCGACGCCATCGGCAGCCTGCCGGGCATCTCGCAGGTGGAGGAGATTTGAGCCGTCAGCCCGGCCTGTTCGAGACATCGAGTCCGCCCAAGCGTCGCGCGCCGACGGCCGGCGACGTCGAACCGGCGCGGGACACGCCATTGCTGCAAGCGCCGGTCCTGCCGACCGAAATCAGGCTCGGCACCTCGTCATGGTTCTTTCCCGGCTGGCGTGGCCTTGTTTACGAGGGCGTTCATCCGCAGACTGCGCTCAGCAAGAAGGGGCTCGCGGCCTATGCGCAGATCCCGTTGCTGCGCACGGTGAGCCTCGATCGCACCTTCTACGCGCCGATCTCGACGGTCCAGTACGGGCGCTACGCGAGCCAGGTGCCGGACGATTTCAGCTTCGTCGTGAAAGCGCCGGCGCTGGTCTGCGACGCCTCGATCCGCGACGAGACGGGCAGGGGCAAGGTTGCCAACCCTCACTTCCTCGATGCCGCCATCGCCGCCCGCGAATTCGTCGTGCCCTGCCTCGAAGGGCTGGGCGCCAAGGCAGGCCCGCTCGTCTTCCAGGTCTCGCCGCTGCCGCGCGGCCTGGTCGAGGAGGCGGCGCCCTTGATCGATCGGCTGGCTGCCTTCTTCGCCGCCTTGCCGCAGGAGCTGGGCAAGCACCGGCCGCTCTACGCGCTGGAGCTGCGCAATTCGGAACTGCTGACGCCGCGCCTGATGCGCATGCTGTCGGGCGCGGGCGTGCGCTATTGCGTCGGGCTGCACGACCGCATGCCGGAGGTCGAGCGCCAGGAAGCCGCGCTCAAGGCCCTGGATGGCGACGAGCCCGGCGACCTGGTGGTGCGCTGGAACCTGCACCGCGGCTTCCTCTATCAGGCGGCCAAGCAGCGCTATGAGCCGTTCGACAAGCTGGTCGATGAGGATCTCGAGACGCGCCGGACCCTCGCCCGGATGGTCGTCAGCACCTACAAGGCCCGTCGCAAGGTCTGGGTCACCGCCAACAACAAGGCCGAGGGTAGTGCGCCCTTGTCGCTCCTCAAGCTGGCTAAGGAGATCGCCGAGCAGCTTTGACCGGGGGGTGGCGAGAAATGAGACCTAATGGGGCAAAGTGCCGATGCCATCGGCATCGGATTGGTCTCACTCGAGTGAAACCAGTGTGAGACACAGGTGAGACCAAGTGAGACTAGGCGAGACTACAATGGCGCCTCCTAACCCATTGATTTCACTGATACTTGCATTTTGGGGCATAAACCCCTAGAACCACGTCTATCTCGCACGCGGGTTTGCGGTCGACGGGGAGATATCCCGCCGCTCGCTCCGGTGTCCTCATTCGAGGACGACGCCCGCGGAGGCCTAACCGGAAAAGGAGAGCGGCATGGCTATGCCGACATTCACGATGCGTCAGTTGCTGGAAGCGGGTGTCCATTTCGGGCACCACACCCGGCGTTGGAACCCCAAGATGAAGCCGTACCTGTTCGGGGTGCGCAATGGGGTCCATATCATCGATCTCACCAAGACCGTGCCGCTCATGGAGCAGGCGCTGCAACAGATTCGCCAGGTCGTGTCGAACGGCGGGCGCGTGCTGTTCGTCGGCACCAAGGCGGCCGCTTCCGAGCGCGTCGCCGAGGCGGCCAAGCGCTGCGGCCAATATTACGTGAACCACCGTTGGCTGGGCGGCATGATCACCAACTGGCAGACCATCTCTGCCTCGATCAAGCGCCTGCGCGAGCTCGACGACCGCCTCAAGGGCGAGGTCGTGGGCCTCACCAAGAAGGAGCAGCTCGACCTCACCCGCGAGCGCGACAAGCTCGAGCGGTCGCTGGGCGGCATCAAGGAAATGGGCGGCACGCCCGACATGCTCTTCATCATCGACACCAACAAGGAAGCGATCGCGGTCCTGGAAGCGCGCAAGCGCGGCATTCCGATTGCTGCGATCCTCGACAGCAACTCCGATCCGGACGGAATCGACTTCCCCATGCCGGGCAATGACGACGCCATTCGCGCTGTTTCGCTCTATTGCGATCTGGTCGCGGGAGCCTGCCTCGACGGCATCCGCGCCGAGATCGCGGCCACGGGTGGTGACGTCGGCGAACTCACCGAGCCGCCGGCCGAGGAGGTTCCTGCCGCGGCCGAAGGCACTCCGGCGGCACCGGCCGAGTAAGCCGGGCCCTCTTCGACAAGAATTGAATGGGGCCGGTCGGAAGACCGGCCCTTCTCGCACCAAACGGAGCAAGGTATGGCTGAGATCAGCGCATCGCTCGTCAAGGAACTGCGCGAGAAGACCGGCGCAGGCATGATGGATTGCAAGAAGGCGCTGGGTGAAGTCCAGGGCGACCTCGAAAAGGCGGTCGACTGGCTGCGCACCAAGGGCCTGTCGGCGGCTGCCAAGAAGGCCGGCCGCGTAGCGGCAGAAGGGCTGGTCGGCGTCGTCGCCAACGGCAACCGCGGCGCCGTCGTCGAGGTCAATGCCGAGACCGACTTCGTCGGCCGCAACGAGACCTTCCAGAAATTTGTCGGTGCCACGACCCGCATCGCGCTCGATACCGGCGGCGACATGACCAGGATCGCCTCGGCGCCGTTCCCCGGCAGCAGCCGCGACGTGCAGGGTGAACTCACCAACATGATCGCCACCATCGGGGAGAACATGTCGCTGCGCCGGGCCGCCACGATCTCGGTGTCGGACGGCGTAGTCGCCGCCTACATGCACGCTGCGGTGGCGTCGGACCTCGGCAAGATCGGCGTGCTGGTGGCGCTGGAATCGACCGGCGACAAGGCCAAGCTCGCGGGCCTCGCCAAGCAGCTCGCCATGCATGTCGCGGCGGCCAAGCCGCAGTCGCTGAGTGTGGCCGATCTCGACAAGGCCGCCATCGAGCGCGAGCGCGGCGTGCTGGCCGAGAAGGCCAGCCAGAGCGGCAAGGCAGCCGACATCGTCGCCAAGATGGTCGAAGGCGGCTTGCGCAAGTTCCATCAGGAGGTCGTTCTGCTCGAGCAGCTATTCGTCATCGACGGCAAGAGCCGCGTCTCGAAGGTGGTCGACGAGGCCGCCAAACTGGTCGGCGCACCGGTTCGCTTGGCGGGGTTCCTGCGCTTCGAGTTGGGCGAGGGAATCGAGAAGAAATCCGAAGATTTTGCGGCCGAGGTGGCTGCCCAGCTCAAGAAGTAGTATGAAATTCGCGTCGGCGCGCGGGTGTGGGACCCGGGCCGCCCAAGGAAACGTACCCAGGGGCAAGTGATGCCGTCGGCTCCCCGCTATCGCCGTGTTCTGCTGAAGCTCTCCGGCGAGGGACTCATGGGCAATCGCGAATATGGCCTCGACCCCGCCATGGTCGGCATGGTGGCGCAAGAGGTGAAGACCGTGCACGAGATGGGCGTGCAGGTTTGCCTGGTCATTGGCGGAGGCAACATCTTTCGCGGCGTCTCGGGCGCGGCCGCCGGCATGGACCGGGCGAGCGGCGACTACATGGGGATGCTGGCGACGGTCATCAATTCACTCGCTATGCAGAGCGCTCTGGAGCGCCAAGGCCTGCAGACGCGTGTACAGTCGGCGATCCCCATGACCACCGTCTGCGAGCCCTACATTCGCCGCCGCGCCTCCCGCCATATGGAGAAGGGCCGGGTCGTCATTTTCGCCGCCGGCACCGGCAATCCGTTTTTCACCACAGATACCGCGGCCGCCTTGCGTGCCGCCGAGATGGGCGTCGATGCACTGCTCAAGGGCACGCAGGTCGACGGCGTCTATTCGGCCGATCCGCGCAAGGACAAGAACGCCAAGCGCTACGACAAGCTCACCTACTTGGACGTGCTGTCCCAGGACCTGAAGGTGATGGACGCGGCAGCAATCTCGCTAGCTCGCGAGAACAGGATTCCGATCATCGTGTTCGACAT
Organism: Rhodospirillales bacterium; assembly: GCA_003153415.1. Taxonomy (GTDB): domain Bacteria; phylum Pseudomonadota; class Alphaproteobacteria; order Reyranellales; family Reyranellaceae; genus Reyranella. The sequence goes on from PLYQ01000057.1 coordinate 5,237, forward strand.
TCACAAGCCCGGCACATTCGCCGAGACGATGTGCGGGCAGGGGACCTTCACCATCATCAAGGACGAGGGCTGAAGATATGAGCGCAGACCCCAAAGAACTCGAAAAACGCATGCAGAGCGCCATGGAGGCGCTCAAGAAGGAATTCAGCGGGCTTCGCACCGGCCGCGCCTCTGTCAATCTGCTCGACCCCGTCATGGTCGAGGCCTACGGCCAGCGCATGCCGCTCAACCAGGTTGGCACGGTGAGCGCGCCCGAACCGCGCCTGCTCTCGGTCAATGTCTGGGACAAGGGCCTCGTCATCTCGACGGCGAAGGCGATTCGCGAGGCCGGGCTCGGCCTCAATCCGGCGCCGGACGGCCAGACGATCCGCATTCCCATTCCCGAACTCTCCGCCGAACGCCGCGCCGAACTCGCCAAGCTCGCGCACAAATACGCCGAGTCGGCGCGGGTCGCGGTGCGCAACGTTCGGCGCGACGGCAACGAGGCGCTCAAGAAGGCCGAGAAGGACCACAAGATCTCGCAGGACGAGCATCGCCAGAAGTCCGATGAGGTACAGAAGCTCACCGACCGTTTCGTCAAGGTCGTCGACGAGACGCTGGTAACCAAGGAAAAAGAGATCAAGACGGTCTGATGTCGACAGCATCGCTGCCCGCAAGTCCCGACCCGTCGCCGGGTCCCCACCACGTCGCCATCATCATGGATGGCAATGGGCGGTGGGCGAAGGCGCGTGGGTTGCCGCGCGTGGCCGGCCATCGTCGCGGCGCCGACGCGGTTCGCCGCGTGATCCGCGGCGCCGCCGAACTCGGTATTCCGGTGTTGACGCTGTTCGCCTTCTCGACGGAAAACTGGGGACGTCCGGCCAACGAGGTCAGCGACCTCATGGGCCTGCTGCGTCACTATCTGCGGCACGAGCTCGAGGAGCTGCGCAAGAATGGTGCTCGCCTGCGCGTGATCGGCGATCGCGACCGGCTGGCGGCCGACATCGTGGGCGACATTGCCGCTGCCGAGAGCATGACGCGCGACAACGGACGCATCGACGTCAATATCTGCATTAACTATGGCTCGCGCGACGAGATCCTGCGCGCCACCCGCAGCCTCGCCCGCCAGGTCGCCGCCGGCGAACTCGCNNCGCATCAGCAATTTCCTGCTCTGGCAGTGTGCCTACGCCGAGCTGGTGTTCGTCGACACGCTGTGGCCCGATTTCGGCAAGGAGCATCTCGAGCAGGCAGTCGCCGAGTTCCGCCGGCGCGAACGTCGCTATGGCGGTGTCGGCAGTTAGCGCCCCGGCGGGGCAGCCCAAACGGTTTCGGGGTCTGCCGCTGCGGATCCTATCGGCCGTCATCTTGGCGCCGCTGGCGCTTGCCGCCCTGTGGTACGGCTTTCCTTGGATCGATTTCCTGGCAGCGCTCGCTGCGCCCATATTGGCGACCGAGTGGATACGCCTAACCCGCGGTCGGGCGACCGCCCGCGTTGCCGGCTTGCTCTATCTGATGACGGGAGTGCTCTCGCTTTTGTGGCTCCGCCACCAGCCGGTGCTCGGCCGCGAGACGGTCATCTGGGTGGTGGCCTGTGTCTGGGCAACCGATATCGGCGCGTATTTTGTCGGCTCATTGGTTGGCGGTGCGCGACTGGCGCCCAGTATCAGCCCGAACAAGACGTGGTCCGGCCTGGTCGGCGGGATGTGCTGGGCCGCGGTCGCCAGCGCCGGTTGCGGTCTGGTATTCTCCGCCGGCGACACCTGGGCGTTGGCGTTTTTCGGCGCCTTGCTTGCCGTTGTCGGGCAGGCTGGCGATCTTCTCAAGTCGCACGCCAAGCGGCGCGCCGGTGTGAAAGACAGCGGCAAACTCATTCCAGGCCATGGCGGCCTGCTCGATCGCGTCGACGGGCTAATCGCCGTCCTAATGGTTGTTGCATTGGTACGTCTGACCGTCGGCGGGGAATGGCCATGGGCATGATGAGCTGGTCCGCACCATCGCATGCCAAGCCGCGCCATGTGGCGATCCTGGGCTCGACCGGATCGGTCGGGCAGAGCACCGTCGACCTGATCGCCCGCGATCCCGAAAGCTATGAGGTAGAAGCGCTGGTAGCCGGGAATTCCGTCGAGGCCCTGGCCGAGCAGGCGCGCCGTCTGCACGCGCACCTCGCCGTTGTCGCCAACCCCCAGCGTTATCGCGCACTCAAGGACGCGCTGGCCGGCACCTCGATCGAGGCGGCGGCCGGTCCCGCCGCGGTTGTCGAAGCAGCCTCGCGCCCGGCGGAGTGGGTGATGGGGGCCATCGTTGGTTTTGCCGGGCTTGAATCGACCTTGGTCGCGGCACGCCGCGGCGCCATGGTGGCGCTCGCCAACAAGGAAGCGTTGGTCTGCGCCGGCCGGTTGCTGATGGATGCGATCGATGAGTCGGGCGGCGTGCTGTTGCCGGTCGATTCGGAACACAACGCGATCTTCCAGGTCTTCGACCCCGAGCAGCGCCATGCCATCGACCGCCTGATCCTGACGGCGTCCGGCGGTCCGTTCCGCAACTGGTCGTTGGCCGACATGGCCGAGGCGACGCCGGAACAGGCGTTGGCCCATCCCAACTGGGACATGGGCGCCAAGATTTCGATCGACTCGGCCACCATGATGAACAAGGGCCTGGAGCTGATCGAGGCGCATCTGCTGTTCGGCCTGCCGGCCGATCAGGTCGAGATCGTCGTGCACCCGCAGTCGGTGATCCATTCGATGGTCGCCTATCGCGACGGCTCGGTGCTGGCCCAACTCGGCACGCCTGACATGCGCGTGCCGATCAGCCACGCCCTGGGGTGGCCGTCGCGCATCGACGGGCCGGCGGCACGGCTGGACTTCACAAGTCTTTCGCCGCTCACGTTCGAACGGCCCGATTCTGGCCGCTTTCCGTCGTTACGACTGGCGCGAGAGGCGTTGGGCTTGGGCGGGTTTGCACCGACCGTGCTGAATGCAGCCAACGAGGTGGCCGTTGCGGCGTTCCTGGCGCGCCGCATCGGCTTTCTCGACATCGCTCGCATCGTCGAGGATGTGCTGGCGGCCAGCAGCGCGCTGTCCGGGCTGCCGATGTCGCTGCGACAGGTCCATGCCGCCGACCGGGAGGCGCGACAAAAAGCCGAGATTGCCGTTCAGAGCCACGCTCTAACCAATTGAAGTAGAACGAACTTTATGATGTAGTAGGTCCATGCAGAGTATCGTCAGCCTGTTCACGACATACCTTCCGTACTTTGTTTTGGTGCTGACGCTGCTCGTGTTCGTCCACGAGTTCGGCCATTACTGGGTCGGCCGGCGCTTCGGTATCCACGCCGAGGTGTTTTCCATCGGCTTCGGACCGGAATTGTTCGGCTGGACCGATCGCAACGGCACCCGGTGGAAGATCTCGGCGATCCCGCTGGGCGGCTTCGTGAAGTTCCTGGGCGACAACGACGCCAGCAGCGCCACTCCGTCGGACGCGCCGCTGAACGCCGACCAGAAGCGCCGCGCGTTTTTCACCCAGCCGCTTTACGCCCGGGCCGCGGTCGTGCTGGGCGGACCCGCCGCCAATCTGCTGTTCGCCTTTATCCTGCTCACCGCGGTGTTTTTCGTCGCAGGCGAACCTTATTCCCCCGCGACCGTCGCCGTGCAACCCGGTGGACCGGCGTCAAACGCGGGCCTGCGCACCGGAGACGAGATCGTCCGCCTCGCCGGTCAGAAGGTCGACCGCTTCGAGGATATCCAAGACTCGCAGTTCCTCTATTGGGCCAAGCCGATGGCGGTCGAATATCGCCGCGGCGACGCGCTGATGAACGGCGAGATCGCGTCGCAATTCTGCGAACGCACCGACCGCTACCACAACACCCTGCGCTACGGCGACCTCGGCATCGACCAGCTCATCCGCCCGGTGGTCGGCGGCTTCACGCCCAATAGTCCGGCCGAGGCGGCGGGACTGAAGGTCGGCGATCTGCTTCTCGAGATCGACGGCAAGCCGGTCGATCATTTTTCGCGGATTCCGGAGTTGATCGGCAACCGGGCCGGCCAGCCCGTCGTAATCAAATACGACCGTGACGGACAGCGCTACGACACGACGGTGGTGCCCGAGGCCGACCAGGTAACGGATTGTACCGGCAAGGAACACAAGATCGGACGCCTGCGCATCCGGCCGGCGAACGTCACTGAATTCCGCAGTCACGACGTGTTCGGGGCGATGGGCGCGGGCGTTCGTCATGTCTGGGGCATGACGATGATGTTCTACACGTCGATGGCCCAGATCCTGACGGCGACGCGACCGGTCGATGAACTCGGCGGACCGATTCGCATCGCCAAGGCAGCGGGCGAGGCCTCCTATGGCGGCTGGATCGGCATTCTCAATCTGGTGATCGCACTCTCGGTCGTGCTCGGCGTATTCAACCTCCTGCCGGTTCCGATGCTCGATGGCGGACACCTGGCGATGTATCTCTACGAAGCGATCCGCGGCAAGCCGCTCGGATTGAAGGCCCAGGAGTTCGGCCTCAGGGTTGGTTTTGCCCTGGTGATCGGCATGGCGCTGATCGCAACATTCAACGACATCAAACTCTTGCTGCGTTGAGTTGACACGGTGGCGCGGGCTTCAGATCGGGGGACAAAAGGGGTGGCTAACGCCTTGATGCCGGTTTATGAAGCAGCGTTCCTGGAAGCTGCGCTCCTGGAATTGGGCATCGGCAGGTCGGGAAGGTGCCGGGGGTGAGTTTGATTGTTCGTTGGGCCGTTCTGGCCGTGGCCGCCATTCTCGCTTTCGGTGCGCCGGCGTACGCCCAACGCGGTGGCGCCGTAGCCCCCGGCGGGACGATTACCGCCGTTCAAATCCAGGGCAATGTCCGCGGCGAGCCCGAAACGATCCGCTCCTATCTGCAACTCAAGGAAGGCCAGCCGTACGACCCGGCGGCAGCCGATCGCTCGCTCAAGGCACTGTTCGCGACCGGCCTGTTTTCCGACGTCGTGATCGACATGCAGGGGTCGACCCTGATCGTGAAGGTCACCGAAAACCCCATCCTCAATCGCGTCGCTTTCGAGGGCAACAAGAAGATCGACGACGACAAGCTGCGCGACGAAGTGCAGTCGAAGGCACGCCAGGTCTTCACGCGCGCGCGCGTCCAGGCCGACGTCGAGCGCATCCTCACCATCTACCGGCGCGGCGGCCGCTATAACGCAGTGGTCGAGCCCAAGATCATCCGGCTGGAGCAGGGTCGCGTCGATCTGGTGTTCGAGATCGACGAAGGCGACGTCACGGGCATCAAGCGCATCAGCTTTGTCGGCAACGAGGCGTTCGGCGACGGCACGTTGCGCGGCAAGATCCGCACCGTGGAGAGCGCCTGGTACCGTTTCCTATCGTCGGACGATCGCTTCGATCCCGACCGCCTCAACTTCGACCGCGAGTTGCTGCGCAAGTTCTATCTGTCGGAAGGCTATGCCGACTTCCGCGTCGTGTCGGCCGTGGCCGAGCTCGCCCCCAACCGCGACGGTTTCTTCATCACCTTCACCATCACCGAGGGCGAGCGCTACAAGTTCGGCAAGGTCGAGGTGACGTCACGCTTCCAGGGACTCGATGTCGACACCCTGAAGGGCTACCTCGCGATGGGCGAGGGTGACTGGTACAATGCCGACCAGGTCGAGAAGACAGTATCGGCGATGGCCGACGCCGTGGGCTCGCTGGGCTACGCCTTTGTCGACGTGCGACCCAACATCCGGCGCGACAAGGACACCTCCACCGTCGACGTGACCTTCGACGTCCAGGAGGGCCCGCGTGTCTATGTCGAGCGCATCAACATCCAGGGCAACGCGCGTACCCTCGACAAGGTGATTCGCCGAGAGTTTCGCCTGGCCGAAGGCGATGCCTTCAGCACCGCCAAGGTGCGTCGCAGCCAGGAGCGCCTGCGCAATCTCGGCTTCTTCGAGAAAGTCGATGTCTCGGCAGCGCCCGGCACGACAGCCGACAAGACCAACCTCGAAGTGCAGGTGGTAGAGAAGAGTACCGGTGAAATCTCGTTCGGTGCGGGCTATTCGACAAGCTCCGGCGTTCTGGGCGATATCTCGATCCGCGAGCGCAATCTGCTCGGCAAGGGACAGGACCTCCGGCTCGGCCTGCAGCTCGGCACCTTGAGCACCTTGATCGATCTCAGTTTTACCGAGCCTTATTTCCTGGATCGGCCGATGTCCGCCGGGTTCGACATCTTCAATACGACGAACAATCGACAGTCGATCGCCTCATATAGCGACAGTGCCGTCGGCTTCGCGCTGCGCGCCGGCTGGGCCTTCACCGAGCACACGCGCCAGTCCGTGCGTTACACCCTAAAGCAGGTCGACATCTACAACGTGCAGCCTTGGGCATCGCCGGTCATCCAATCGCAGGCCGGCTATTCGGTGACCTCGGAAGTCGCCGAGACGATCGGCTGGGATACCCGCAACCAGCGCCTCAATCCGACCAAGGGCCTACTGGTTCGCAGCACCGTGGCGCTCGGCGGTCTGGGCGGCACCGAGTACTATTACCGCATCACCGCCGACGCCGTGTACTACCAACAAATCGTCGACGATTTCGTCGTGTCGGTCGGCGGCTCCATCGGCATCTCCCAGCCTTACGGCCAGAGCAGCGTGCTGCGCCTGACTAATCGCTTCTTCCTGGGCGGCGATACGTTGCGCGGCTTCGCCGTTGGCGGCGTCGGGCCGCGCGATGCCAACACGCTCGACTCGTTGGGCGGCCGGTACTACTACACGACCTCGGCCGAGCTCAGTTTTCCGCTCCTCGGCCTGCCCAAAGAACTCGGCCTGCTGGGCAAGGCTTTCGTCGATGCCGGCTCGCTATGGGGCGCCGACGACAGCATAAATGTTCCGGGCGCGAGTGTCCTGGACAGCTCGATGACGCGCGTCGGCAGCGGCATTGGCGTACAATGGATCTCGCCGTTCGGCCCGATCCGTGTAGACTATGCGTACCCTGTCATTCAAGCCGCCTGGGACAAGACTCAGAACATCCGCTTCAGCTTCGGCACGCGATTCTGAGTGAGGACGCCGCTGACATGAACATGCAAACCGACAAGACCAGCGTCCCCAGTACGGCTACCGCGGTCGACATCCGGCGCATCCTGCAGATGATCCCCCATCGTTATCCGATGCTGATGGTCGACAAGGTGATCGACATGCAGCTCGACCACAGCGCCATCGGCATCAAGAACGTCAGCATCAACGAGCCGTTTTTCCAGGGCCATTTCCCGTCCGAGCCGGTGATGCCGGGCGTGCTGATCGTCGAGGCGATGGCGCAGACCGCGGCAGTGCTCGTGGTCTCGACCTACGGGCAGTCGTCCGAGGGCAAGCTCGTCTACTTCATGTCGATCGACGGCGTGCGCTTTCGCCGTCCGGTGTTTCCGGGCGACCGGCTCGAGCTACATGTCGAGAAGATCCAAAGCCGGGCGAGCGTGTGGAAATTTTCCGGCAAGGCGGTGGTCGACGGCAAGGTCGCGGCCGAGGCTACCTTCGCCGCCATGATTCGTGACAAGCCGGCAGTCTAGGGAGAAAACCATGGCCGATGGCGCCGCCAACTATCGCATGCTGCACACGATGATCCGCGTGAAGGATCTCGACAAGTCGCTCGCCTTCTATACCGGCCCTATGGGCATGAAGATGCTGCGCAAGCGCGAGGTGCCTGATGGCAAGTACACGCTTGCCTTCGTCGGTTACGGCGACGAGAGCGAGCACTGCGCGGTCGAGCTGACCTACAACTGGGACCAGGCAAAGCCCTATGACCTCGGCAGCGGCTTCGGCCATCTCGCCGTCGGCGTGCCGGACGTCTACGGCATGTGTGAACAGGTCAAGAAGGCTGGTGGCAAGGTCACCCGTCCCGCGGGGCCGGTGAAGTTCGGCACCACGGTGATCGCCTTCGTGGAGGATCCCGATGGTTACAAGATCGAGCTGATCGAGCGTAAATAGCCGCCGCCGCCATCCGCCGAAGCCAACGGCTAGATCAGCCGCCAATCGTGCAGGACGAACGCCACTAGCGCGCTGGCAAGTGCCACGACGAACAGCCGAGCGCGGAGGCTCGTTCGCCGGCCATTGTCGTTCGCCGGTCGACCGAGGCGCACGACACGCGGCATCGGTCTTGGCTTCTGTGTGACCGCCCAGGCCGTTACCCGACGCGATCCATGTGACGATCTCGCCATATCCTCTCGCTTCCCCCCGGAACGCGAACTAGCCCCGCATGTGGAGCGGCTTGTACGGGCGCTCGAGCTGGCCGTTGTAGGCCTGACGGGGCCGGCCGATCTTCTGGTCGGGATCCTCGATCATCTCGTTCCACTGCGACACCCAGCCGACGGTACGCGCCACCGCAAACAGCACGGTGAACATCGAGGTCGGAATGCCGATTGCCCGGAAGATGATGCCCGAGTAGAAATCGACGTTGGGATAGAGCTTCTTGGAGATGAAGTAGTCATCCTTGAGCGCGATCTGCTCCATTTCCATGGCCAGCTCGAGCAGCGGATCGTGCGTGATGCCGAGCGAGGTCAGCACTTCGTGGCAGGCCTGGCGCATCACTTTGGCGCGCGGATCGTAGTTCTTGTAGACGCGATGGCCGAAGCCCATCAGGCGGGTGTGGTCCTGCTTGTCCTTCACGCGCGACAGGAAGCCCGGGATGTTCTGCTTGCCGCCGATCTCGTTCAGCATGTTGATGACGGCTTCGTTGGCGCCACCGTGGCTCGGCCCCCACAGCGAGGCGATGCCTGCGGCGATGCAGGCGAACGGATTGGCGCCCGAGGAGCCGGCCAGTCGCACGGTCGAAGTCGAAGCATTCTGCTCATGGTCGGCATGCAGCATCAGGATGCGGTCCATCGCCTTTTCAACGATCGGGTTGACCACATATTCCTCGGCTGGCACCGAAAACATCATGCGCAGGAAGTTGGCGGAATAGGAGAGGTCGTTGCGCGGATAGACGAAGGGCTGGCCGACCGAATATTTGTAGGCCATCGCCGCGATCGTCGGCATCTTTGCGACCAGGCGATACGACGCGACCATACGCTGGTAGGGATCATGGATGTCGAGCGAGTCGTGATAGAACGCCGAAAGTGCCCCAACCACGCCGCAGCACACCGCCATCGGATGGGCGTCGCGCCGGAAGCCGCGGTAGAACTGGCTAATCTGCTCGTGAACCATCGTGTGGTTCGTGATGTCGTGGACGAACTTTTCCTTCTGCGCCTTGTTCGGTAGCTCGCCCTTCATCAGCAGGTAGCAGACTTCCATGAAGTCGCTCTGCTCGGCGATTTCGGCGATGTTGTAGCCGCGATACAGCAGAATGCCTTCGTCGCCGTCGATGTAGGTGATCTTCGACCCGCACGAGCCGGTCGAGGTAAACCCGGGGTCATAGGTGAACATCCCCGAGTCGCCGTAGAATTTGCGGATATCGACCAGACGCGGCCCGATGGTGCCGTGGAGGATCGGCATTTCGTAGGATTTGCCGGTCTCGTTGTCGGTCAGCGTCGCGGTCGATTTGGCCATTGGAATGCTCTTTCGGCTCGAATTGGCGGGTTCCAAGCTACCCTAACAAGCCGTCCCGGAGGGCGCAATTGTGCCGCCGAACCGCTATTTCGCGGGGCGTAGTACGCCTGCAATCCGGCCATCTATTACTGCTAATCCAACGCCGATCAGGGCCATTCCGGCGAAGTGTCGCGGCTCCAGCCGCTCGTGCAGAAAGAAGCCGCCCAGCAGGATGGCAATGACCGGCATCAGGAAGGTGACCAGCAGCAGGTTGGTAGCTCCCGCTGCGGCAAGGATGCGGAAATACAGCACGTAGCCCAACGCCGTCGACAGAAGGGCGAGGCCCACAAGGGCAGCCCACACCGTCGGCGACGGTGTGGCAGGGAGTAACCAGGGCCGGTCGACGGCCAGCATCATCGGCAGAATCAACACGCTGCTGGCCGTGACTTGTCCGGCCGCGGCCTCCAGCGGCGCGACGCCCATGGCCTTGAAACGCCGGCCGTAGACGCCGGCAAATGCATAGGAGAGGGCCGCGCCCAGACAGGCCAGTTCACCCCACAGACTTGAGACGGTGCGAGCCAGAGAATCGGGTCCGACCAGCAACGCTACGCCGGCGAAGCCGGACAGCAAGGCCATGATTTTGGAGCCGGTTATCTTTTCGTCGGCGGTGAGGACGTGGGCGACCACAACGGTGAAGAGCGGAGTGGTGGCGTTAAGGATCGACGCCAACCCCGAGGCGATATGGGTTTGCCCCCAAAAAATCAGGCTAAACGGCACCACATTGTTCAAAAGCCCCATGGCGAAATAGGCGGGCCAGGGCGTGCGGGGACGGAACAGGCCCTGCGCGTTGGCGGCCAGGGCGATGTTGAGCGCCAAGGCCGCGAGCGCCACGCGGCCGAACACGACGGTGAGTGGCGCCAATTCGCCTATCGCCACCTTGGCGAAGAAGAACGAGCAACCCCACAGGACGGAGAGGGACAGCAGCCAGAGCCAGACGCGCGAACTCATGGCGCGACGGTGAAGGGCCGCGCCAGCAGGCTCTATCCGCTGGCCGCCAGCAATCTCGACTTGGTCTCGGCCGGCCCGAGGATGGCCAGCACCTCGAAGATGCCGGGCGACACGGTCGAGCCGGTCATCGCCACGCGCAGCGGCTGGGCAACCTGGCCGAGCTTCACGCCCTCGGCCTCGACAAAGCGCCGAACCGCTTCTTCGATCTGCTTCTCGCTCCAGTTGGCCGCTTCCGTCTCGAGTGCCGCCATCAGCTTGGCGAGCAAGGCCTTGGCCTCCGGGGTGAGCTGGGCGCGCGCCTTGTCGTCGGCGATCGGCGGCGCGCCTGACTTGGCGTAGAAGACGAGATTGTCGGCAAGTTCGATCAAAGTGCGCGTGCGCTGCTTCACACCGTCGATGCCGCGCGCGATTCGCTCGCGGCCGATCGCATCGATCGTGCCGATCTTGGCCTCGATGCGCGGCAGCACGAGGGTCAGCAACTCGCGATCCGGCGTCTCGCGCATGTAGTGGGCATTGAGGTTGGTGAGCTTGGCGATATCGAAGCGCGAGGCCGAGCGGCCGACGCCCGGCAGGTCGAACCACTCGATCGCCTGCTCGGTAGAAATGATCTCGTCGTCACCGTGGCCCCAGCCGAGACGCAGCAGGTAGTTGCGCAGCGCCGCGGGCAGCATACCCATGTCGCGATAGGCGTCGACCCCGAGCGCGCCGTGGCGCTTGCTGAGCTTGGCGCCGTCGGGACCGTGGATCAGCGGAATATGGGCATAGACCGGCTCGGGCCAGCCCATCGCCTTGATGATCTGGAGCTGGCGGAAGGCATTGTTCAGATGATCGTCGCCACGGATCACGTGCGTGATGCCGGAATCCTGATCGTCGACGACGACCGCCAGCATGTAGGTCGGCGTTCCGTCGGCGCGCAGCAGGATCATGTCGTCGAGTTGGGCGTTCTCGACCTTCACTTCACCTTGCACGGCGTCCTGGATCACCGTCTGGCCGCTCTGCGGCGCCTTGAGCCGAACGACCGGCGCCACGCCGGGCGGCGCATCCTTGGGGTCGCGATCGCGCCAGCGGCCGTCGTAGCGCATCGGCTTGCCGGCGGCCTTCTGCGCCGCGCGCATTTCTTCCAGCTCCTGGGGCGAGGCGTAGCAGTGATAAGCCGTGCCCGCGCCCAGCATCTGACGGGCAATCTCGGCATGACGGGCGGCACGGGGGAACTGGTAGGTGACGTCACCGTCCCACTGCAGGCCGAGCCAGCCAAGGCCGTCGAGGATCGCGGCGATCGCAGGTTCAGTGGAGCGAGCGCGATCGGTGTCCTCGATGCGCAGCAGGAACTTGCCGCCGTGGTGACGCGAGAACAGCCAGTTGAAGAGCGCAGTGCGCGCGCCGCCGATATGCAGGAAGCCGGTCGGCGAGGGGGCGAAGCGTGTAACGACGGTCATTGCCGGGGATCATTGGTCCGTAAGGCGCGGGTTTTGCCGTATTTTGGCCGGAAAAGCGCGCGGTAGGTAGGCGAGCCTCCCCGACCTGTCAAACGGCTGGCAGGCGCCCGAGGGGGAGCGCGTGGCGGGGGCCCGCACCTGGATCCTGCATCAACTCGACGCCGAGCGCGGCCGCTGGATGCTGTGGCTGCCGGTGGCGATGGGGCTGGGCATTGCCATTTATTTCGAGCTGCCGAGCGAACCCGCGCTGTGGCTCGGCCCGGCGCTGGCGATGGGCGCTGCCGTGGCAGTGCTGCTCGCACCGGCGGGAAGTGCCGTCCGCGCTCTCTGCATCGGTCTGGTGGCGGTCTCGCTCGGGCTCGGCCTCGTGGCGTGGCGCACCTCGAGCCTCGCGGCGCCCACGCTCCACCGGCCGCTGTTCAGCATCAACGTCGAGGGCAGGGTGGCCGACATTCAGCGCCTGCCCGATGGCATGCGGGTCGTCCTTGAAGCGGTGCGCCTCAAGGGCAACGGCGTGCCGGCGCCGGAGATGATGCCCGAGCGACTGCGCGTCTCGCTCGGCAAGGGCGCGCCGCGGCTCACAGTGGGTGATCGGCTGCTGGTGCTGGCCAATCTGTCGCCGCCCGCGGGACCGGCAACACCCGGCGCTTTCGATTTTCAGCGCGTCGCCTGGTACCAGCAACTCGGTGCCGTGGGCTATGCGCTGGCGCCGGCGACGATCATCGAGCACGGCCGGCCCGACGGACTTGTGCGCACCATCGACGGCCTGCGCGCCGACATCACCGAACGTATCCTGAAGGCGCTGCCCGGTCCCGCGGGAGGCGTGGCGGCGGCTATGCTGACCGGCGAGCAGACCGCCGTGACCAAGGACGTCAATCAGGCCATGCGCGATTCGGGGCTGGCGCACATTTTGTCCATTTCCGGCTTGCACATCGTGTTCGTGGTCGCGCTGGTGATGGGCTTCGTGCGCTACGGTATCGCGTTGATTCCGCCGCTCGCGCTCAGGATCAACGCCAAGAAGATCGCAGCCGTGGTCGCGCTCCTGGTGGCGCTCTTCTACACCGCGCTGGCTGGTGCGCCGGTGCCGGCGCAACGCTCCTGTGCCATGGCTGCTTTCGCGCTGTTGGCCGTCCTGCTCGACCGCACGGCCTTGTCACTTAGGCTTATCGCGTGGTCGGCGGTCATCGTGCTGATCGCGGCGCCGGAGTCGCTGACGGGTGCTTCCTTCCAGATGTCGTTTGCCGCCGTGATTGCCCTGATCGCGGCATGGGAGGCCGGCAGCGGCCGGCGCCACCGTCTGCACGAACGAGCCGAGGGCGCACGATTCCGATGGCTGTGGCGATTGTTGGTGGGGTTTGGCTCCAGCCTCGCCACGACGCTGATCGCTTCGGTGGCGACCGGCGCGTTTGCGGCCGACCACTTTAATCGCGTGTCGTTCCTCGGTGTCGTGGCCAACCTGCTGGGCGTGCCGCTCACCGGCTTCTGGATCATGCCGTGGGGCCTGCTTGCCATGTTGCTGATGCCGTTTGGCCTCGAGCGCCTGGCCTTGGTGCCGATGGGCTGGGGCGTCGAGGGACTGAACGCCATCGCCTTCCATGTCGCTGCCTGGCCGCAGGCCGCGAGCCTGGTGCCGTCGCTGCCCGGCGCCAGCCTATGGCTGATGACGGTAGGCGGCCTGTGGTTCTGCCTGTGGCGCAAGCGAAGGCGACTGCTGGGCTGCCGATCGTGGCCATCGGCCTGCTGCTGGGGCCGCGCGCGCCGCCCGATCTGCTGATGAGCGAAGACGGCCGCGTGCTTGGCCTGCGCGACCAGGGCGGGGTGGTGCACATCGCCTCGGCCCGCACTGATCGGTTCATCAGCGATGCCTGGGCGCGGCGCAGCGGCCAGGACGGCGCCCGGAAGTGGACAGTGAGTGCGGTTGAGGAGGCGAGTGGTCTCGGTTGCCTGAGCGGCCTTTGCCGCTGGCGCAAGGGACCGTGGCGCGTTGCCATGGTGAGCGACGAGCGTCGCCTCGCCGAAGCCTGCACCAGCGCCGACATCGTGCTCTCGACCGTCGATGCCCAAGGGCGCTGCCGCGGCCCGCGCTTGGTGATCGATCGTCGCGATGCCTGGCGCGAAGGAGCGCAGGCGCTGTGGCTCGACGAGCAAGGGGTGCGCCGCGAGACAGCCAATGCGCGGCGTGGCGATCGGCCGTGGGTGCCCAACAGTTCGACGCGGCAGGCCGCGCCGGTCAAGGCGCCCGGTGCCTGACGGCGCACTCGCGCACTACCTATTAGTAGATCGGCTGCGGTTTAATAAACCGTCAGAAAACGGCAGGGTTCTAGGTATAGCGCCGATACAGTCCGGCCAGTCGACCTTGGATCTTGACCCGGTCGGGTCCGAAGATTCGCGTTTCATAGGCCGCATTGGCGGGTTCGAGGGCGATCGAGGCGCCCTTCTTGCGCAGGCGCTTGAGNNTCGGCGCTCTTGATGATGGCGATGTCGCCGTTCTGGATGCCGGCCTCGACCATCGAATCGCCCTGGACCTCGAGGCAATAGTGCGCGCCGGAGCCGAGCAGGGAGACCGGGACGTCGACTGTCGTGGAGTTGTCACGGAGCGCCTCGATCGGCGTGCCGGCGGCGATCCGGCCATAGAGCGGCAGGCTGAGTGCCTGCGCCTCGTTGGCCGCCTGGATGGCGCCGGCGAGGGGCAGCCGATCGCCGCGCACGATCTGTGGCACGAAGCCGTCGCGCGTCTCGGCAAAGCCCACACGGCGGGAATCGGCGAGCAGCGGGGTGACGTTGGGCGCGGGCATCGCCGCCGTTTCGGGCAGCTTCAGAACCTGCAGGGCGCGCGCGCGATGGGGCAGGCGGCGCAGGAAGCCGCGCTCCTCCAGCCCGGTGATCAGGCGGTGGATGCCGGATTTCGATTTCAGACGCAGCGCGTCTTTCATCTCATCGAACGACGGTGAGACGCCGCCGTCGTTGAGGCGCTTGTTGATAAACATCAGCAGTTCGTTTTGCTTGCGGGTTAACACCGTCTTCTCCCCAGAACGCCTGTAGGATTTCGAACCAGATTTCGGAACA
>PLYQ01000116.1 GCA_003153415.1 Rhodospirillales bacterium
GCATCAAGCCCAAGCGCTTTCGCGGGCGCGCCGAGTTGGCTCTCACCGAGCTCGGCTTGCGCCAAGCCGATGCGCTGGCCAGCCGCATCGCCGCGCAGTGGAAGCCGGCCGCGATCTATACCAGCGGCATGCAGCGCTGCGTCGTCACCGGCGCCAAGATCGCCAAGGCGTGCGGCGTACCGGCGAGTGTGCTCGACGGGCTGATGGATCTCGACTACGGCGCCTGGCAGATGCGCATCCAGGACGAGGTCAAGGCCGAGGCACCCGAGCTGTTCCGCCTGTGGTACGAGGCGCCGCAGTTCCTGCGCATTCCCGGAGGCGAGTCTTTGCAGGACGTGATGGCGCGAACCTTCGATGCGTTGCGTACGGTGTTGCAACGGCATGTTGGACAGACCGTGGTGATGGTCGGTCATGACAGTGTGAACCGTGCCCTGCTTTTGCAGCTCCTCGACCAGCCTCTGTCGGCCTACTGGAAGCTGGCCCAGGACCCCTGCACCCTGAACGAGGTCGATATCGACGGTGACAAGGTCGAGGCGAAGCGGATCAACGACACCAGCCACTTGCCCTCCAACCCGTGACCTAGCGTTCCAAATCGTTCCAAGCCGTTCCATCCGGCTGGAACGGCTCCGATACCGATAAAACAAGGGCTTTAGGCAAATCGTTCCGCGTTCCAGTAGTGGGACGCCGGGCGTGGGAAAACAAATCGTTGCCCGGCTCATTGCAAGCAGGTACTGTGGAAAAGTGAAGAATATCACAGTAACACTGGATGATGAGACCTATCGTCGGGCCCGGATAAAGGCAGCGGAAATGGACACGTCCGTCTCGGCCCTTGTGAAGCAGTTTCTCTCCGAGCTGGCCGCGGGAGAGAGCGAGTTCGAGCGACTGAAGAAAAAAGAGCAGGCCTTGCGCGATCGGATCGCGGCGTTTCGCGCTTCCGACCGGTTGGGGCGCGACGAGGTACATGAGCCCCGGCGATGACGGCGGTGCGTCGCTTCATCGACACCAGCGTCCTGCTTTATTCGATCAGCCGCGATCGGGGCGAAGCGCGCAAGCACGAGCGCGCCGCGGCACTTCTGCAGGCAGACGACCTCGCGCTGTCGGCGCAGGTGTTGCAGGAATTCTATGTCCAGGCGACCCGCGCCGGCCGGCCCGATCGCCTGCCGCACGATCTTGCCGCCGAGCTTGTCCGCACCTGGATGCGGTTTCCCGTGCAGGAGACCACGGTCCGCATCCACGAAGCCGCGCTCGAGATCGAAGCTGCGCATGGCCTCACCTATTGGGACAGCACCATCGTCGCCGCGGCTCAAGCGCTCGGTTGCCAGGAAGTGCATTCCGAAGATCTGCGTCACGGCCAGCAGATCGGCGGCGTGATCGTCGTCAATCCGTTTCGCGATCCATGAACTCGCTCAGCTGGAACGTGACCTTACCCGGTCCCTTCGACCGGCATGCCACGCGCTCGTACCCCGCCACCATGGAGATCCATCCGCGCGATGTCGTGACGCGCCGCGCCGTGACAGGGGGCGGCATGGCGGCCGAGATCGTGCAAGCCACGCGGCAGGAACGGATGGAGTTTCGCTTCTGCGCCCCGCTTCACCTGCTCGCTTTGTGCGACCAAGGCGTGCGCAGCGACGGCGACACGTTCGTCGAAGGTTTGCCGCGCTCGAGGCTGCGCGACGCGAGGCGCAAGCTCATCTTCGTTCCGGCCGGCCATGAATTTTACGACTGGCAGGAGCCCTGTGGCCTCGTACGCATGGCGTATTTTTACCTCGATCCCGCGCGGATGCCGACGCGTCGGGCTTTGTCGCCCAGACTATTTTTCGAGGATGCCACGCTGTCGGACACAGCGCTTAAGCTCAAGCGACTGATCGAAAGTGCAGGCCCCGACAACGGCCCCTATTTCGAAGCCCTAAGTCTCGTCCTGGCGCACGAGCTCGTCCGTCTCGATGCCGGCGCGCGCTGCAGCGAGGCCCCGGCGCGCGGCGGCCTGGCGGCTTGGCAGCAGCGTGTGGTGGTGAGCTACATCGAGGAGCATCTTGCCGAGCCGATATCGCTCGCAACCCTTGCCGGGCTGGTCCGGCTCAGCCCGTACTATTTCTGTCGGGCCTTCAAACAGTCGTTCGGCATGCCGCCGCATCGCTATCACAACCGCCATCGCATCGAGCATGCCAAGGCGCTGCTGGCGCGGCCGGCGTCCTCAGTGACAGATGTCGGATTGACGGTCGGCTTTCGCGAGACGAGCTCGTTCACCGCGGTTTTTCACAGGACGACCGGCCTCACGCCGACCGCCTATCGCCGAAGCCTTATCTAGCGCGCGTTCCGTTTCAACAGAATCACCTCACCCTGAGGAGCATCGCGGAGCGATGCGTCTCGAAGGGTGGGACCAGTCGTGTTGTCGCCTACCCTTCGAGACGGGCGCTTCGCGCCCTCCTCAGGGTGAGGGTGTGCGATTCCGCTCTAGCTCATCATCTCGAAGATCAGCGCGGCGTTGAGCGCCAGGATCAGCAGCGCCAAGCCCCAGCTGGCGATCTGCGCGCTCTCGCCCAACGCAAACTCGCCCATCACCTTCCGCGAACCGACGAAGCGCAGCAGGGGGATCATGGCGAAGGGCAGCTGCAGGCTGAGCACGACCTGGCTCAGGATGAGGAGGCGCGACGTGTCGCCTTCGCCGGCCAGCGCGAAGTAGAGCAGCGCCGGCCCCAGCGCCGTGAGCCGCGTGATCAGCCGGCGGACCACCGGCGACAGCCGGATCTGCAGGAAGCCTTCCATCACCAGCTGGCCGGCCATTGTGCCGGTGATGGTCGAGCTCTGTCCGGCGGCCAGCAGGCCGACGGCGAAGAGCAGAGCGGCAACCTGGCTGCCGAGCACCGGATTGAGCAGTTCATAGGCGACGCCGAGGTCGGCGATCTCGGTCATGCCGTGGGCATGGAAGACGGCGCCGGCGGCGATCAGGATCGCGGCATTGATGAACAGCGCGAAGCTCAGCGAGGTGTTGGAGTCGCGGACGTTGGTCTTGATCGCGCCTGCCTTGGCCCTGGCGTTGAGCGCCCGGCCGGCCGGTGCCAGCAGGCCGCTGTGCAGGTAAAGATTATGCGGCATCACGGTTGCGCCGACGATGCCGATGCCGAGCAGCAACATCGCCGGGTCGGTAACCAGCTGGGGCGTCGGCAACAGGCCGATCGCCACCTCCGTCCAGACGGGCTGGGCCAGCCACAGCAGCGACACGAAGCTCGCGGCGACGATCAGGATCAAACCGAAGACCAGGTTGCGCAGCCATCGCCAATCGTCGCGCGCCCTCAGGAGAAGAAGAAGCGTGCCCGCGCCGGTGATCACCACGCCGGGCACGAGGCCGATGCCGAACAGCAGCTTTAGCGCGATCGCGCCTCCGACAAGCTCGGCGAGGTCGGTCATGACCATCGCCACCTCGGCCGACAGCCAGAGCAGCAGCACGACGGGCCGCGAATAAGTCTCGCGGCAGTATTCCGCGAGGCTCTTGCCGGTGGCGATCGCCAGCCGCACGCAGAGCGCCTGCACGACCATGGCAACCAGGTTGGCGATCAGCACCATCCACAGCAGCGCATAGCCGTAGCGCGAGCCGCCGCCGAGATCGGTCGCCCAGTTGCCGGGATCGATGTAGCCGACGGCGATCAGCAGGCCTGGTCCGGCCGTGCCGACCAGCCGGCGCCAGCTTGGACGCCACGCGCCGCGCGCCGGCAGTGAAGGGGGCGCGAGATCGAGGACGGCGGAGGAGGCGCCGTAGTCGGGAGGCGGCGTCATTCGGGCATCATCGCGGGCTTGTTCTTCGGGAACCTGGCGATCGTCGCGACATCGACATTCAGAGTCTGGGCGACCATCTCGGGCGGGGTGTGGGCAAGCCAGTCCGACAGCGAGATGTCGGCAAAGTGGTCGCTCCTGAACACTTCAAGCATCTGCAGGTCGGTGTTGCCGGTGTTCTTGATGTAGTGGCCGTGGTTGCGCTTGACGTAGCCGATGTCGCCCGGATTGAAGTCGGTGGTCTTGGCGTTGGGCCCGGTGTCGAACACGCCCAAACGTCCCTTGCCCTTCAGCCAGTACTGCCACTCGTCGGCGTTGGGATGCCAATGCATCTCGCGCAGGCCGCCGGGATGTATGGTGACCAGCGCGGCGGCGATGGACTTGGACATGGTGAAGTTGGTCGAGTCGGCGATGCGGACCTCGCCGCCCTTGGTCTGCTTGACCGGCTTCAGCCCGGCCAAGGTGAACGTGAACGGATAGGGTGGCGCGCCGTTGGGGCCGCGCACCGCCGCCTGGTCGAGCGTCAGATCGCCGGGGACGCGGCCCTGGAAGATCCACCGGTTTTGCAGCGGGATCTTGGAGAAGCTGTCGGCCGGAATGCCGAAGTTCTCAGCCAGGATCTCGGGTGGCGTATGGGCCAGCCAGTCGGTGACCAGGAGCGTGTTGAACTCGTTGGCCTTGCCGTCGTCGAAGGCGAGGATGAACTCGCAGCCGTCGGATCCAGTGCCTTGCAGGGAATGCGGCAGGCCGGCCGGAAAGAACCAGATGTCGCCTTCCTTGACGTCGGAGACGTACATGCGGCTCTGCTCGTCGAACACCGTCACCCGGCAATTGCCGTAGGACATGTAGGCCCACTCTCCCGCGAGGTGCCAATGCAGCTCGCGGATGCCGCCGGCGGTCAGCCGCATGTTGACGCCGGAGATGGTCTCGGAGAGGGCGAAGTCGGCTTGCGTCACCTGGCGCGCCCAGCCGCCGTTCTGAATGCGCTTGGGCGAGTTGTTGAACGACGCCCAATTCTGCGGCAGGCCGCCGACATCGGTCGCCGGCGGCGATTGCGCCGCGGGAAATTGGCCGGCAAGTGCCGGGTTCTGCGGACCCGGATCGACAAGGCTGCGCGGATTCTGGGCGTTGATGGCGCCCTGCGGCGGCAGATCCGGATTGCCGAAGGTTTGTGCCTGCACCCTCGTGGCGGCGCCGGCCAGGAGGCTGCCCACGGCAGAAGTCGTCAGCAGGCCGCGACGTGACATGGGGTTCATTTCATTTGCTCCGGCTACAGAGGGGACGCGGAAAACAGCCGGATGTTCGCCGATCCGCTTCGATCGGACTTTTTCGATATTGCCGTTATTGGGCGTTATTGCCGCAATCGTCAGAATAGAAGCGCTTGCCGTGCAGCCCTTGACCGCGGCTCGCACTTCCACGACTTAAGGCCGGCGATGCAGCGGACCTTTTCTTATGACGTGATCGTAGTGGGCGGCGGCCATGCCGGCTGCGAAGCCGCGGCTGCGTCGGCGCGGCTGGGTGCTCGCACGCTGCTGCTCACCCATCGCCTCGATACGATCGGCGAAATGTCCTGCAATCCCGCCATNNGCGGCGGCCATGCCGGCTGCGAAGCTGCCTCTGCATCCGCCCGCGCCGGCGCCAAAACCCTTTTGCTGACGCACAAATTCGCCACCCTGGGCGAGATGTCCTGCAATCCCGCCATCGGCGGGCTGGGCAAGGGCCATCTGGTGCGCGAGATCGATGCAATGGACGGCGTCATGGGCCGCGCCACCGACCGCGCCGGCATCCAGTTCCGCACCCTCAACCTCTCCAAGGGACCGGCCGTGCGCGGACCGCGCGCCCAAGCCGATCGCAAGCTCTATCGCCAGGCCATGCAGGAATTGTTGGCCGAGCAAATCAACCTTGAGATCCGCGCCGATGCGGTCGCGAATATCGTTTTAGATACACGCGGTGCGTGTGTCGGCGTCAGCACCGAGTCGGGTGCGGAGATCGCCGCCGGGCGTGTGGTGCTAACTACCGGGACCTTCCTCCGAGGCCTGATTCACCTGGGTGAAATCAAGATTCCCGCAGGACGCGCGCGCGGCCAGCGCGACGGCACTCCGGCCGATCTGGTAGCGGACGCGGTCGAGGAACCCTCGACGCTACTCGCGCAAAGATTGCATATGCTTGGCTTCAACTTGGGGCGTCTCAAGACGGGCACGCCGGCGCGACTCGACGGGCGCACGATCGACTACAGCGCGCTCGATCGCCAGGACGGCGACGATCCGCCGGTGCCCTTCTCCTATCTAACTAAAGCGATCACCACGCCGCAGATCGCCTGCCACATCACCACGACGACGGCCGCGACCCACGACATCATCCGCGCCAACCTACATCGCGCGCCGATGTACTCCGGCCAGATCGACAGCGTCGGGCCGCGCTACTGCCCGTCGATCGAGGACAAGGTCGTACGCTTCGCCGGCCGCGAGCGGCATCAGATCTTCCTCGAGCCGGAAGGCCTCGACGACCCCACGGTCTATCCCAACGGGATCTCGACCTCCCTGCCGCGCGAAGTGCAGATGGCAATCCTGCAGACCATCCCGGGGTTGGAGCGGGCAGCCATGCTGCGGCCGGGGTATGCCATCGAATACGATCATATCGATCCGCGCGAATTGCACGCCACCCTGGAGACAAGGCGGGTGCCGGGCCTCTACATGGCGGGCCAAATCAACGGCACGACTGGTTACGAAGAAGCGGCCGCCCAGGGGCTGATCGCGGGCCTGAATGCGGCGCTGGCGGCGGCCGGATCGGCGCCTTTCCAGGTCGATCGCGCCGACGGCTATCTCGGTGTTTTGATTGACGATTTGGTCAGTCTCGGGATCACCGAGCCCTACCGGATGTTCACCTCGCGGGCCGAATATCGCCTATGGCTCCGCGCCGATAATGCCGACCAGCGACTGACCCCGCGGGGCGTGGAAATCGGCTGCGTCGGGCCGGAACGCGCCCGGGTGTTTCACGTGAAACATCGGGCGTTGGCCGACGCCCGGGAGCGTGCCGCCGGCCTGAAGGTCAGCCCTTCGGCCTTGGCCAAACAAGGCGTTGCCATCAACCAGGACGGCGTTTTGCGCTCGGCGCTGGATCTACTGGCCTATCCCGAGATCGATTGGGCCCGGGTGGTCCGGCTTTGGCCGGAACTGGTCCCTATTCCTCGGGACATTGCCGAGCAGCTCACCATCGATGCCCGCTACGAAGGGTATCTTGGCCGTCAGCGCCTGGACATTGCCGCCTACCGGCGGGATGAGGCCCTGGAGCTCCCGAGTAACCTGGATTATGGCGCAGTCGGCAGCCTTTCCAACGAAGTTCGGCAAAAGCTGCAGACCCACAAGCCGGCCACTCTGGGCCAGGCCGCCCGGATTTCCGGGGTAACGCCGGCCGCCCTGATCGCGCTCCTGAAGTATGTCCGCCGGCGAGCGGCGTAGAGTGGCTGCCTAGTCCGTGAGCCATATCCACGCCGGCCGGGAGCTGTTTCTCGAGGAATTGCGGGAAATCCGGGTCGATGTTTCACGTGAAACACGCGACCAGCTCGAGGCGATGATCCACGTCCTCGGCCGCTGGCAAAAGGCCATCAATCTGGTCGGCAAGGTCACCCTGGAAGACATCTGGGTGCGCCATATCCTCGACTCGGCCCAGCTCGCACCCCTGATCCCCCCGGACGCCAAGAGCCTGGTCGATCTGGGCAGCGGCGCGGGGTTTCCAGGCCTGGTGCTGGCGGCCATGCGGCCCGATCTCGACGTTACGCTGATCGAATCGGATGCCCGAAAAGCGGCCTATCTCGGCGAGGTGGCCCGCCGTATGGGCTTGAAAAAGCTGCCGAAAATGATCATTGGCCGTATCGAGGCGGTGCCGCCGGTGAAGGCCGATATCGTCACGGCCCGGGCCCTGGCGCCGCTTGGCCAGCTGCTCGCCTGGGCCCAACCACACCGTTCGGATACCGCTATTTGCCTTTTCCACAAAGGGAAAGGCTGGCAGGCCGAGCTCGCCGAGGCCATGAAGGAGTGGGACATTCCCCATCAAACCTTCAGCAGCGTAACCGATCGTGACGCCGTCCTCCTCCGCATCGGCGACTTCCGCGCAAAAGGCGCCGCAGATCTTCGCGATCGCCAACCAAAAAGGCGGGGTCGGAAAGACCACGACGGCGATTAACCTCGCCACCGCGCTGGCCGCGGTCGGCGAGCAGGTGCTGCTGATCGATCTCGATCCCCAGGGCAACGCCTCGACCGGACTCGGCATTCCAAGAAGTGAGCGCTCACCCGGTTCCTACGAATTCCTGCTGGGTCTCTCGCCGCTGGGCGACTGCGTGCGCGCCTCGCAGATCCCCGGACTGTCGGTGATGCCGGCCTCGGTGTCGCTCGCCGGTGCGGAGATCGAGCTGATCGATCTCGAGCGGCGCGAGCATCGCTTTGCCGACGTGCTCGAAGCCGAAGACGGCGAAGCACGCCGACGCTGGAACACCATCCTCGTCGACTGTCCGCCGTCGCTGGGACTAGTGACGCTCAACGCTCTGGTCGCCGTCGATGCTGTGCTGGTGGCGCTACAGGCGGAGTTCTTGGCGCTCGAAGGCATCGGCGCGCTGAGCACTACCGTGGAGAGAATAAAAAAGCGGCTCAACCCTAGGTTGCACATCGCCGGCATCGTCCTGACGATGGTCGATCGCCGCAATACGCTCAGCCAGCAAGTCGAAGCCGATGTACGTGGCCACTTCGGCGACTTGGTGTTCGGCACCACGATCCCGCGCAATGTGCGCATCGCCGAGGCGCCGTCGCACGGTCTGCCCGTGCTGATCTACGACAATGCCTGCGCCGGCTCGCAGGCCTACATCCTGCTGGCGAGCGAGTTCATCCGCCGCCGGCGCACCGCCGCGGAAGCGGCCCATCAACAGGCCTCCCATGAGCCAGTCACCTAAGCCTCCCCCTCAAAGGCCAAGAGGGCTCGGCCGTGGCCTGTCCGCTCTCCTGGGCGACGAAGACGTCGCCGCCACCGTTGCGCCGCCGCCCGCAGCGCCCGCACCGGAAGCGCCCCGGGCGCCGTCGTCGCGCACGCCGCTCACCTTACCGATCGCTCATCTGCGCGCCGGCAGGTTCCAGCCGCGCACCAACTTCGAGGGACTAGACGTGCTGGTGGATTCGGTGCGCCAGTTCGGCCTGCTGCAGCCGATCCTGGTGCGGCCGGTCTCTGGCGAACCCGAAGCCTACGAGATCGTGGCCGGCGAACGGCGCTGGCGGGCGGCGCAAAAGGCCCAGCTGCACGACGTGCCGGTGGTGATCCGCAGCCTCGACGATCTCGATGCTCTGCAGCTTGCGCTGGTCGAGAACCTGCAGCGCGCCGACCTGTCTCCGATCGACGAGGCGGCGGGCTATCGACGCCTGATGAGCGAGTTCAACCAGACGCAGGAAGACGTGGCACAGACCATGGGCAAGAGCCGCCCGCATATCGCCAATACCTTGCGGCTGCTCGATCTTCCGCCCGAGGTGCAGGAGCTGGTCCGCCAGGACAAGCTGTCGGCTAGCCACGCGCGGACCTTGCTTGCCTTCCCCGATCCCGCCGCCATGGCCGAAACGGCGGTGAAGGAGAAGCTCAGTGTCCGCGACCTCGAGCGGCTGGCGGCTGGCGGCAAGCCCCGGAAGGCGAAGGCGAGCAAGAAGCCGACCGGCACCAAGACCGGCGACACGCGCGCGCTGGAAAAGCGCATCGAGGAGTCGCTGGGGATCAAGGCGAGCCTGGCGCTGCGCGGCGTCGGCGAGCAGACCTTGCTCACGCTGGAGATCCGCGACTTCGATCAACTCGACACGGTGGTGGAGCGGCTAACGCGGCGCTGATTGCCCTCGTCGTCGTTCTTCGATCGTGCCGGGAACCACCGTCTGCCCCTGACGTTTACCTCGCAGCGAGGCCGGAAGAGGGGCAGGACGAATGTCGAGTGAAACACTGCATGAGGATTCCGCCAAGCTAGGCCCCGAAGTCATCGACCAGCATCGCGCCATCGTTTCGCTGATGGAGGAGCTTGAGGCGGTCGACTGGTACAACCAGCGCGCCCAGGCCACCAGCAACCCCGAACTGCGCGCCATCCTCGAGCACAATCGCGACGAGGAGAAGGAACACGCCGCGATGGCGCTGGAGTGGCTGCGTCGCAGCGATCCCAAACTCGCCCAGCATCTGCGCACCTTCCTGTTCACGGAGGGACCGATCACCGAAATCGAGGCCGCGATGGAACCCGGCGGCGAGACCGCTGCCGGCGATGCGTCCGCTGGCGGGCCGCCGGATGGTAGTCTCGGCATCGGCAGCCTGCGGCAGGTGGCGAAATGAAAGGCATGAACCATCTGTTTCGCGAACGCGCGCCGATCACCGAAGCCGGCTGGGAAGAAATCGAGAAGGAAGCCAAGCGCACGCTGCACGCACTGCTGGCGGCCCGCCGTCTTGTCGATTTCAAAGGGCCGCTGGGCTGGCAGGCCTCCGACATCGAATTGGGTCGCAGCGAGCCGATCGCCTCGCCGCCGGGTGGCCGCGACGTGAAGGCGCGGCTGCGTCGCGTCCAGCCGCTCGTTGAACTGCGCGTCCCCTTCGAGGTTACCCGCGCCGAACTCGACGCCATCGATCGCGGCGCCCGCGATCCCGATCTCGATTCGGTGACCGCGGCGGCGCGTGAGATCGCCATCGCCGAGGACCGCTCGGTGTTCCACGGCTATGCCGCCGCAGGAATCACCGGCGTCTGCCAGGCGCAGGCAAAATCGTCGGTCCCGCTGGGCGCAAGCCACGCGGACTATCCCGCCGCTGTCGCCGCGGCGCTCAAGAAACTCCGTGACGACGGCGTCGAAGGCCCGTTCGCCGTGGCACTGAACGAAACGCTCTACAAGGATCTCACCGCCCGCACCGACGGCGGTTACCCGATCCTGAGTCACGTCCAGCGCCTGGTGGAGGGCGAGGTGGTGTCGGCTCCCGGTCTGGAGGGCGGTCTGGTGATCTCGCTGCGCGGCGGCGATTTCGAGCTGACCGTCGGCCAGGACTTCTCGATCGGCTATCTCGACCACAATGCCGAGCGAGTGCGGCTCTATATCGAGGAGAGCTTCACGTTCCTGCTCCTGTCCAAGCAGGCGGCAATTCCGCTCGTCGCGGGCGGCGGCAAGAAGCGCTAGCGCCGGCTGTTCTCCCGCCTCACGCGGCGTTGAGGTCGGCCGCTACCCTCTGCCATTCAGCCTCGATTGCGCCCACATCCGTGGCCTGGCTCGACCGCTCGAGAGCGGCGGCGAGCTCGCCCAACTGAACCGCACCCGCAGCACGCGCCGCGCCTGTGAGCTTGTGGGCGAGCTCGGCGAGTTGCCTGGGATCGTCCTTGGCTGCCGCGATCTCGGTGACCAGCGTGCCGCCGGCGTCTCGAAAGCGCGCCAACACGCGGCCGATCGTGGCGGCGTTGCCGCCGAACATCTGCGCCACAACAGCGCGATCGATCGGGCTGTCACGCTCGGAGGCGCCCGCCGCCGCAGGCGCTGGCGCGAGGGCGGGCGCACTCATCCAGCGTTCGACGGCCTCGCGCAGGCGGTCGAGGGTGAGCGGCTTGGTGAGGTAGCCATCCATGCCGGCGGCGAGGCACTTGTCCGCCTCGCCCTTCAGCGCGTTTGCGGTCAGTGCCGCGATCGGCGTGCGGCGGCCGGTGTTGGCCAGTGCTTCCTCGGCACGGATCTGACGGGTCAACTCAAAGCCGTCCATGTCGGGCATGTGGATGTCGGTCAGCACCAGGGCATAGGGCTTCTCGCGCCATTTGGTCAGGGCTTCAATACCGTCGGCCGCCGTCTCGAGCGGCACACCCAGGATCTCGAACTGGCCGACCAGCACCTCGAGGTTGACGGCGTAATCGTCGACAGCCAGCACCGTGCCCGCGACGCTCTCGCCAGCGGCGATCGGCTGCGATGCGGGCTCGTTGGGCAGGCGCTCGGCGACCGCCAGATCGAGCGTCACGGTGAAGGTCGAGCCCTTGCCCGGTACACTCTCGACTTTGGCATCGCCGCCCATCAGCTCGGCCAGGCGGCGCACGATGGATAAGCCCAGTCCGGTGCCGCCATAGCGCCGTGTCGTGCTGCTGTCGGCCTGGGCGAAAGGTTGGAACAGACGGGCCATCTGCTCCTCGCTCATGCCGATGCCGGTGTCGGCGACCGACAGCGCGAGACGCAGGCGGCCGTCCTCGCCCGGCAACGCGCGCGCGCCGACACGAATTTCGCCCGCGTCGGTGAACTTGATGGCGTTGCCTATGAGATTGAACAGGATCTGGCGCACGCGCGTGGCATCGCCGGTCAGCAGATCCGGCGTACCGGGCTCGACTACGATCGCAATGGTGAGGCCTTTGCGCTCGGCCTGCACCGACAGCGTCTCGGCCGTGCCCTCGACCAACGCGCGCAGGCTGAACGGCGCTTCCTCGAGCGCCATGCGGCCGGCTTCGATCTTGGAGAAATCGAGCACGTCGTCGATGATCCGGAGCAGCGCTACTGCCGAAGTCCGGACCGTGCCGACCAGCCGCTTCTGGCGCTCGCTTAGTTGTTCGCGGTCTAGTAGCTCGGCGGTGCCGATGACGCCGTTCATTGGTGTCCTGATTTCGTGGCTCATGGTCGCGAGGAAGGTCGACTTCGCTTGGTTGGCCGCCTCGGCCTCGTCACGCGCCGCTTCGGCCGCGGCGCGAGCCGTCTCCAGTTCGGCTTCGCGGCGCTTTTGCTCGGTGACGTCGTGGTGGACGATAACGATCCCGCCGTCGGCGATTGGAATGAAGCGGATCTCGAAATATGTGCCGCGGCGGGTGACGCGCGAATACGTCGCTCCGGGCGGACTCGAGAATCCCTTGGATAGTTGGTCGATGGCGACCGCGTCGTCGGCTTCGTCGGGCTGTCGCCGGACCTCTCCTGTCCTGAACTGCCAGCGCCAGGCGTCCTCGACCGTTTCGAATCCGACCAGGACCTCATCGCTCAGATTGTGTAATTCCCGGAAGGCGCGATTGATGAAGCGAATGCGGTGCTGCTCATCGACGAGCAGGACACCGTCGGTCATGGCGTCGAGAATGGTCTGGCGCTGGGCGCGGGCGGCGTCGGTTTCTTCCAGCGCACGAGCGTGGCGACTTGAAAGATCCTCGAGCGCCAGCGTCAGCGCGATCTGCTCGCGTTGGGAACGCTGCTCCGCCCGGCTCATGAACAGCCCGGCGGCAAAGCAGGGCACGAAGAACATGGCAATGATCATTGGGATGAATTCGCCGGTGGCGAGGAGTCCCGCCATCATCCCGAGGAGCGTCGCACTCAGGAGCAAGAGGTAGCTGACCGCCGAGAAGGACCGCGACGGCGCCCGCAACGAGAGCGTCACGATCATGAAGCAGGCGGCATAGCGCTCGACGTCCCCCGGCAAGGTGAGCAGTAGTCCGACGCAGCCGAAGGAGAGACCGGTCAATGTCGCGATCGGGGCGTGCCGCCATTGCCACTGACGCGGCGTCAGCCAGTTGGGATCGCGACGATAGTCGAACTCGAGCCAGGTGAGCGCTACGGTGCTGAACAGGGCCAGGAGTGCCGGGGGCACGACCATCCACAGCGGCGCCCGCCAGTCGTAGATCGCAGCGAGTCCCGGCCACACCAGAAGCTGGATGAAGCGTACGGCCCGGTGGCCACAGATCAGACGGCCGATCTGCGTCCGATCGACGGCGTCGGAATGAAGGGCGAGCGCTGCCCTGGCCTGCGACGAGGAAGAGGTTTGCGTCACACCGGCCATTATCCGCCGCTGAGGTTTCAGGGTGGCAACGCGAAAGGCGGCAACTGTTTCGTCGGTTTCGCGAAGATGAGTACGGACCGCGCCCCACGCTAAATTGGGGGGTGGCGAGAAATGAGACCTTTTCGAGGAAAGTGCCGGCGCCATCGGCATCGGATTGGTCTCACCGGAGTGAGACATCGGTGAGACATGGGTGAGACGTCGTGAGAAACCCGAGACTGATCAGGGTTATTTTCGGGCAGCCGGCAGCGCCCCGCGACGGCAGGGGCCCGCCTTAGGCGGCGTTGAGGGCGGTCGCCACTCTTTTCCACTCGACCTCGACCGCCCGGACGTCGGTGGTCTGGCCGGAGCGCTCGAGCGCGGCGGCGAGATCGCCCAGCCGCACGGCGCCAGCAGCGCGCGCGGCACCCTTGAGCTTGTGCGAGAGCTCGGTGAGTTGCTTGGAATCGCCATTCGCTGCGGCGATCTCGGCCACGAGCTTGGCGCCGGCGTCCTTGAAGCGGCTGAGCACGCGGGTGATGGCGGCGGGATTGCCGCCGAACATCTGTGCCACCACCGAGCGATCGACGGCAGCGGCGGCGTTTTCGGCCAGCGGCGCCGCGGCCGGCGCGGCGGCCGACACATCCGTCCAGCGCGCCACGGCCTCGTGCAGCCGGTCGAGGGTGAGTGGCTTGGTGAGATAGTCGTCCATGCCGGCGGCCAGGCAACGATCTGCCTCGCCTTTCAGCGTATTGGCGGTCATCGCCACGATCGGCGTGCGGCGACCGTCTGCTTTGGCGCCTTCCTCGGCACGGATCTGGCGCGTCAGCTCGAAGCCGTCCATGTCGGGCATGTGGATGTCGGTCAGTACCAGCGCGTAGGGCTTGTCGCGCCATAGGGTCAGTGCCTCGATGCCGTTGGTCGCGGTGTCGAGCTCGACGCCCAGGATCTCGAACTGTCCGACCAGCACCTCGAGGTTCACCTCATAGTCGTCGACCGCCAGCACGCGGAGCCCGGCAGCCGGCAGGACAAGCGGCTCGGTGGCGGCCGGCGCCGCAATGGCTCGGCTAGCCCGCCTGACCCGCACAGTGGCGGTGAAGGTCGAGCCCTTGCCCGGTGCGCTGTCGACCGACATGTCGCCGCCCATCAGCTCGGCCAGCCGCCGCACGATCGACAGGCCGAGGCCGGTGCCGCCGTAACGCCGCGTCGTCGAGCTGTCGCCCTGCGAGAACGGCATGAACAGCCGCGCCTGCTGGACCTCGTTCATGCCGATGCCGGTGTCGACGACCGACAGCGCGAGCTTCGCCGAGCGGTCGTCGACCTCGAGTGCGCGAACGCGCACCGTGACGGATCCGACATCGGTGAACTTGGTGGCGTTGCCGATCAGGTTGAACAGGATCTGGCGCAGACGCGTGACGTCGGTCAGCAGCGCGTCGGGGGTGCCGGGCTCGATCGAGGCCGAGATCGCCAGGCCCTTCTTTTCAGCCTGGACCGAAAGCGTCTCGACCGTGCCGTCGATCAGGGCGCCGAGCGAGCACGGCTCCTCCTCTAGTTCCATGTGGCCGGCTTCGATCTTGGAGAAGTCCAACACGTCGTCGATGATGCGCAGCAGGGCGCCCGCCGAGCTGCGCACCGTGCCGACCAGGCGTTTCTGGCGTTCGTTCAGGAGCTCGCGCTCGAGCAGCTCGGCGGTGCCGACCACGCCGTTCATCGGCGTGCGGATCTCGTGGCTCATGGTGGCGAGGAAGGTCGACTTGGCCTGGTTGGCGGCCTCGGCTTCGTCGCGCGCGGTTTGGGCCGCGTCACGTTCCTTGCGCAGCTCGCGCTGGCGCAGGCGCAGCTCCGTGATGTCGGTGAACAGCGACACGCAGCCGCCCGACTTCGTGCGCGCCGCCGTGAGCCGGGTCCAGGCGCCCGGCCCGGCCGGGAATTCGAGCGCGCCCTCGCCCTTGCGGTGCTGCTCTATGACGGCCTTGGCGAGGCGGGCGACCTCTTCTTCCGCCACCGGCAGGTTGAGCAGCGTGTACTGGGCGCGCATCGCGGCGGTGGCCGCCGCCTCCAAAGTCGTGCCGGGCCTGACGATGTCGGGGATGTCGCGATTGACCGCGCGATAGGCGGCGTTGCACTGGATCAGGCGCTCGTCGGGTCCCCAGATGCCGACGCCGCCCGTCATGCTGCCTAGCGCGTCGTCGAGCAGCGTCTGGGCCGCCTCGGCGTGGGCCTGCGCGCGCTCGGCCTCGGCCTGCTGCGCCTTGAGCTCGGTGATGTCGCGATAGATCGCCAGCATGCCGCCGTCGGGCAGCGGCTTGAAATTGAACTCGACGATACGGCCCGAGGCGGTGCGGCGCTCGTAGCGCGTACCGCCGGGCGTGAGCATGAGCTTGACCCGCTCTTCGACCAGAGCCTCGATCTCCGCGTCGTTGGCCGCCGGCCCGAAATCACCGCGTCGCGCCTGAAAGCGCAGGATGTCTCTGCCGGAGGCACCCGGTACGGCGACTTCGGGTGTGAAGTGCTGGAACTCGACAAGCTGGCGGTTGACGAAGCGCCAATTAAAATCCCGGTCGAACAACATGACGCCGTCGATCATGTTGTCGAGCACGGTCTGCAACGTCTCGCGGGTCTTGTCGGATTCGGCGCGCGCCGCCTGCAGTCGCTCCTCGTGCTCGACGATGTCGGTGAGGTCGCGATGGATGGTGAGCACGCGACCGTCCGACAGGCGCCGGTACGTGACTTCGACGGTGCGCCCCGTCGTCGTGCGCCGCCGCTCCGGCGGCTGGTCGGCAAGGTTGAAGCGCGCCACGCGGCTCGCAATCCAGCCTTCGAGTCCACCGGGCTGCTTTTCGACCGGGCCGTAGTCGCCGCGCAGGGCGCGGTAGCGGATGATGTCGGCGAAGGTCGGCAGCGTCGCCAGCCTCTCGTCCGACATGTCGTGCAGGCGCGCCATCGCGGGGTTCTGGTAGACCCAGCGGCCGTCGGCCTCGTAGAGCAGCACGCCGTCGCTCAGATTGTCGAACACCGACTGCAGCACCGAGCGTGACTGCGTCGCTTCCTTCTCGCGACGCTTCAGTTCGGAAATATCGACGATGGTCGTGACCGACCGCCCGCCGCCGGCCCGCCGGGTCTCGCCGCGCAGCCAGCGGTCGGGTGCTGCATGGTATTCCGAGGTGCCGGCAGCGTGATGCAGCGCAATCGCCCCGGCGATGAAGTCTTCCTCCTTGCCGGGCGGCGTGAAAGGCGGCTCAGCCTTGTAGGTCACGGCACGGACCGCATCGTCGAAGCGAACGCCCGGCGTTGTCGTCTCGGGCAACCGCCGCATGTGGTCGCGAAAAATGTCGTTGCTCAACAGCAGCTTGTCGTCGGCGTCCCACAGCGCAACAGCAACCGGCAGGCTCTCCAAAGCATCGTTCAAAGTATCGCGCGCCGCCCGTGCGTCGGCCTCGGCTTGGGCGTGGCGGTGGGCCAAATCCTCGTAAGCCAAGGAGAGCGCCACTTGCTGGCGCTGAGCTCGGGCATGCGGTCCGTTCTGCAGCAACAGTGCCACCATGTAGAGCGCGGCGCCGATCGCCATCGGGCTGGCCAGCGGGTCGTTTGTCAGCAGCAGGCCCCCCGCCAGCAGCAGGAGGTTGGTGCAGACGAACGCTATATAGCTGCGCGGCTCGTAGAGGCGGCCGGGTGCAAGTGCTGCCGTCGACACCAGGATGGCGGCGACGAGTATTCGCGGCTCGGCGGGCGGCAGATTGACCAGCATCGCGCCCGCACCGCCATAGGCGATGCCCGTCAAGCCGGTGTAGAGGATGTAGCGCCGTCGCCAGCCTTCCGACTTATGCGCCTCGGGATTGACACGCCAGGTCCGCGACAACCATAGCAAATTGAAAATAGCCAGGACGTGCAGGCCGGCGGGCGCGGCTATCATCCACCACGGAGCCGTACCCCAATAGGCCAAGGCGAAGATCAGCCAGAGCGACGGCGACAGCAGTCGCAGGGCGACGTTTTGCGTCATGAGCTGGCCGGTCATGACGCGCTCGATGCGTTCGGCCTCCGGCGGAGGCGGTGCGATCGTCGATCCCGACGAAGGTGCTGTTTCTCCCATCTACCCATGGTCTACCCGCCGTGTTTCCCGGCGGTAACGCGAGCGGGCCAAGATGTTTCGTGGGTTTCGCCAGGCCGCGAAATCACGCCCGGAGAGCGCAAAACGGCCGTTTCTCGCGTAGCCAACGATACACTTTAGTGTTTCGCCGCAATTCGGACGAAACCGTCCGCCGGTATTCTCTGGCCATCGGAACAAGGCGAGCATCGCCTGAGAGATCAAGAGAGGGAGATACCGATGCGCAACTACAGCCAGCCCCTGCATCCCGTCTT
This sequence comes from Rhodospirillales bacterium, assembly GCA_003153415.1. GTDB lineage: Bacteria > Pseudomonadota > Alphaproteobacteria > Reyranellales > Reyranellaceae > Reyranella. The sequence goes on from PLYQ01000116.1 coordinate 17,875, forward strand.
CAAGAACATGCTGATCCTGCTCAGCTCCGGTCTGGTCGCGTCGGTGCTCTGCGCCAAGGTTTATGGCGCCACCCTCCCGGTCGACGAGCCGACGACCGTCTCGACCGCTTCTGCCCCCGCCAGCGCGAGCGATGCCGCTGCGGCCGCCAGTCTGCGGGCCATGCTTGCCTCGCAGCGCCCCGTCGCGGTGGCGCCGACCGACGAAAAGCGTCGTTAAGAACGACCGGTCGCCAAGAACGACCCTCCGATTTCCCCTGCCGGCTCCACACCGCCGGCACGTGAAGGCCGGCTCTCCCATCTCCCGGCCAGCAGCGGCGCCTCTCCCAGGCGCCGCTGTATTTTCATCCGCCTTGAGGTTGGCCTCGCCGGGCGGCAGGATGGCTCGCAATGGCCGTTCGCCCCAAAGACACGCGTCCACACGTCATCGTCGTCGAGGACGAGCAGTTCCAGCGCGAGACCCTGGTCGATTTCCTGGGCGAAAACGGCTACCGCGCCTCGGGCGTGGAGTCAGGTGCCGCGCTGCGGAAGCTGGTCGAAAAAGACCCGCCGGCGCTGGTGCTCCTCGATCTCAGGCTGTCGGGCGGTGAGGACGGCTTTGCACTCGCCCGCTTCTTGCGCGAGCGCAGCCGCAAGGTGGGCATTATCATGGTGACGGCCAGCGGCGACACGGTCGACCAGGTGGTGGGCCTGGAAACCGGCGCTGACGACTACGTCGCCAAACCCTACGAAGCGCGCGCGCTGCTAGCCCGTATCAAAGCGGTGATGCGCCGCGCCGGCGGCGCGGAGGCGGCGACCGCCAGCCCGCGCGTGCGCATGGGCAAGTGCCTGCTCGACCTGCAGTCGCGGCGGCTGACCGCGCTTTCCGGCGAGGAGATCGCGCTGCGCTCCGGAGAGTACCAGCTCCTGAAGCTCTTCGCCGAGAACCCCAACCGGCCACTCAGCCGCGACTGGCTGCTCGAGACCACCAGCCATCGCGAAATGGAGGCGTTCGATCGCGCCATCGACATCCGCATCCTGCGCATCCGCCGCAAGATCGAAACCGACCCGGCCCACCCGACATCGATCCGCACCGTGCGCAGCGCCGGCTACATGTTCGTGCCGCCCGAGGACTAGCGCCGCGCCTTCGCCGAGCGCGCAGATGAGGCGAGCGCCAGGCAGAGCCGCCGCGCGATCGCTTCGTCGGGCAGGCCGGTCGACTTGCAGTCCATCTCGGCCTTGAGGATCGTCGACAGGGCAGCGCTGAGACGGGGCAGCGGCCAGCTGCGCAAGTGACGCTCGAAGCGTTGGCGTACCGGACCGCCGCGCGGCACGCCGCGCGCCTTGAACATCGCTCCCTCGAAGTTGCCTCCTTTGCCAGCGTACCCCGACACCAGATGGAGCTGGTCGACATGGCGCTGCACGGAGCGCACGAGCTGGACCGGGTTGCCGCCCTCAGCGAAGACGCGATCCAACGCTCGGTCGAGCGCCACCAGCTCGCCGTCGAAGGTAGCGGCGATCACGCTGTCGATGCCGATCGCGGCGCTATCGCCCAGCACGGCAATGGCGTCGTCGAGGGTGACGGTCTTGTTGGCGTCGCCCGCCTTGTAGAGCAGCAGCTTGTCGATCTCGCTGCGGGTCTGGCCGCGATCGCCGCCCAGCCGCTCGACGATCCAGTCCAGCGCATCGGCGTCGACGCCCACGCCGTTGGCGCGCGCGGCGCTCTCGACCAGCCCGCCGAGCGCCTCTGCCGAGTCCATGTAGCAGGGCATCGCCGCCAGGCAGGCTTCGGTCTCGGCCAGGGCGCGCAGGGCCGAGCGTGGCGTGAGGTTGCCGCCTTCGAGCACGATCAGCGCATCGCCTGCGCCTGCCGCCACGAGATTTTCCAGCGCCGTAGCCGACTCCTCGCCGGCCGGCCGTACGCGGATCACGCGGCGGCCGCCCATCAGCGACATGGCGGAGAATTCGTCGGCCAGCCGCGCCGGATCGTTTCGCAGCGCGTCGCCGCCGATATCGACGACGCGAAAAGGATCCTTGAGATCCTCGCAGACGGTCCTGGCGAGTTGGGCGGCGCGCTCGGCGACCAGCCCGTCGTCGTTGCCGTAGACCACCACGGCGCGGATCTTGGGGTCCGGCTTCTTGAGAAATGCTTCGACCTGGCGCGGCTCGATCTTCACCCGGCCTCTATAGCATCGCTGGCTGGATCGGTTTAGGTTTCTCCGCCATGGCATCGATCGCGACGCTCGTTCGCAAATGGCTTCATGCGTCGCCCGCCGACCGTTCCGAACTGTCGTCCCGGCAACAGCTTTTCGTCGATCAGGCCCGCATCGCCGGCGGCCAGACGCGGACGATTTTCGACGTCGGCGCGCAGCATGGCCAGAACGCGCTTCAGTATTATCGCGACTTTCCGCAGGCCAGGATCTTTGCCTTCGAACCGGTGCCGGAGAATCTGGCCCGGACCCGTCGCGAGGTCGGTGCGCAGACGGATCGCATCGAGGTCATCGGCAGCGCCGTCGGCGAGGCGGTGGGCACGCTGGAGATCAACCTCAATTCGCATGACGGCACCCACTCTCGCCTGCAGATCGGCGATACCCGCTATTGGGCGGCGCCGGTGGTGCCGACCGGCAAGATTTCGGTTCCAGCGACCACCATCGACGCTTTCATGGCCGAGCGCGCTCTGGCCGACATCGACGTCCTGTCGATGGACATACAGGGTGGTGAAATGCCGGCACTGCGCGGCGCCGAGCAGGCTCTCGCGGCCGGCCGGATCGGCCTGATCGCCATCGAAGTGTCGTTCAAGCCGCTCTATCGCGACCTGCCGCTGTTCTGGGAGATCGGCGACTTCCTGGCCAAAAGGGACTTCAATCTGTTCGGCCTCTACGACTGCGTCTACGCGCCCGCCAACAACAAGGTCCTGTCGTGGGCCGACGCCATCTTCGTGGGTCCACGCCACCAGAAGCTGCAATGAGCAGCGAGTCGGTCACCGCTGCCTTTCAGCAAGGGCTGGCGCTCCATCAGCAGGGTAGGTTAGACGAGGCCGAGGCGCTCTATCGCTCGGTCCTGGCCGCGGAGGCGACGCATTTCGGTGCGCACCATCTCACCGGCCTGATCCATTTTCAGCGCGGGCAGCCGGCTGTGGCGGTGGAGTGGATCGAACGCGCGATCGCGGTCAATCCTGGCGTTTCGGACGCCCACTCCAACCTCGGCCTCGCACTGCAACAGATGAGGCGGATCGATGCGGCGTTGGCGAGTTACGAGCGCGCATTGCGGCTCAAGCCTGACAGTCCCGAAGCGCTCAACAACCGCGGCAATGCCCTGCAGGACCTGCGGCGCCTGCCCGAGGCGATCGCAAGCTATGATCGCGCCCTGCTGGCCAGGCCCAATTTCGCGCAAGCGCACAACAATCGCGGCAACGCGTTACGCGGCCTCGACCGGCCGCTCGAGGCGCTGGCAAGTTACGACCGAGCCCTGCAGCTCTGGCCGGANNTGTCGAGGCCGGCGAACGGGTCGATGCGCCGTTTTCGTTTCTGTGCCACGCGCTGTCGCCGATAGCGCAATTGGCCTGCGCCCGGGCTTTTGCCGCCGCCGAGTGCCCCGCGCCCACCGAATCGTTGTCCGTCGGCCCGCGTCCGCGCCATGACCGCATTCGTCTGGCTTACCTCTCCGCCGATTTCCATGGCCACGCCACGGCCTATCTCATGGCCGACCTGTTCGAGAGCCACGACCGCGCGCGTTTCGAGGTGACGGGTCTGTCCTACGGTACGGCCGACACCGGCCCAATGCGCGAGCGCCTGCGCGCGGCCTTCGACCGCTTCGTCGATGTGCGAGGGCTGAGCGATCGCGAGGTGGCGCAGCTGCTGCACGACAGCGAAATCGATATCGCGATCGACCTCAAGGGATTTACCATCAACAACCGAGCGGCAATATTCGCTCACCGCGGCGCGCCGGTTCAGGTCAACTATCTCGGCTTTCCCGGCACCATGGGCGCGCCCTTCATCGACTACATCATTGCCGACCGGCACGTCATCCCCGAGCGCCTCGCGGTGGCGTACAGCGAGAAGGTCGTTCGACTGCCCGACAGCTATCAGGTGAATGACCGCAAACGGCGGATCGCCGAACGCACGCCCAGCCGCGGCGAGCTCGGTCTGCCCGACAAGGGCTTCGTCTTCTGCTCGTTCAACAACAACTACAAGATCAGGCCGGCGATCTTCGACGTCTGGATGCGGCTGCTGCGCGAGGTCGAGGGCAGCGTGTTGTGGCTGCTCGAGGACAACGCCGCCGCCGTGGCCAACCTGCGGCGCGAAGCCGAACGGCGGGGCGTCGCGGCGGACCGGCTGGTGTTCGCTCCGCGCCTCGATCTCGACGGGCATCTGGCGCGTCACCGGCTGGCCGACCTGTTCGTCGACACATTTCCCGTCAACGCCCACACGACGGCGAGCGACGCGCTATGGGCCGGCCTGCCGCTGGTCACGCTTTGCGGCGAGACCTTCGTGTCGAGGGTGGCGGCGAGCCTGTTGGGGGCGGTCGGGCTGCCCGAACTGGTCGCCGAGAGCCTGGCCGACTACGAGGCGCTGGCGCTCAAGCTCGCCACGACACCAGCACTACTGGCGGAGATACGCGAAAAACTCGAGCGCAACCGCTTGGCCGCGCCGCTGTTCGATACGGGCCGCTTCCGTCACCGCATCGAGGCTGCGTACATCGCGATGTACGAGCGAAGTCAGCGCGGCGAAGCGCCTGCTGGTTTCGATGTCCCGCCCTAAGACTTGGCCTCGTCCTCGCTGGCCGCCGAGGGATCGGCATTTTCCAGCTTGTCGCGCTCGCGGGCTTCCTTCTTGGCCTGGGCCTTCTCGGCGACCTTGATGGCCTTGATCCGCTCGCGCTCGCGGCGCTCGAACTCGTAGTTCGGCTTGCGTGCCATGGTTACGACCTCTCGGTTCTATGGCGTCACACCTCCGCGGCGCGCCTCCATTTCTATGCACAGTCTATAGCACGGTCTTCGCCTCGAGGAGCAGTCAAGCGGCGGAGCAGCGGCGTCACCCCTCGTGAGGGTGCCGACGTTGCGTTCGTGCTCCAGACGCAGCACGGCATGATCGAGAACGTCGAGATCGCGCGGCGGTTGTCGAAGCTGGAGGCGATGGCGGCGGCTCGGAAAAAGTGAGCGGCCCGGTTTGCAACCGATTAACCGCGGTTTTCGGCCGTTTAAACCCATATTAACCGGGATGACCCCTGCGCCGGAAAGGCTGGCTGGCCACGGGCGGTGAACCGGCAGCGGCGCGGTAAAAGCCGCCCCGTGGTGCTCATAGGGTGAGGTTGAAGGCGATCGAGATGCGCTCGGCGCTGCCGCGATAGGACCGGACCTGATGCATCAGCCAGGACGGAAACATCACCATGCGGCCGCTCTTGGGCCGCACCTTCTCGGTGGCCCCCGCCGTCAGGCCGCCCGGCATGGCGAAGCCGAGATGCGGCGCGTTCATCAACGGCACCGGTCCGCGCGGATCCATCAGTTCGAGCTCGCCGCCCAGCGACGGGTCGGCGTCAATGCCGCCGTCGTCGACGTAGTAGACGCCCGACCAGACGGCGCCGGGGTGCGAGTGGTACTCGTTGCGCTGGCCGCTGCGGTTGATGTTGGCCCACATGTTGGCGCCCCACGTCACGGCGAAGTAGCCGGGATGGGGGCCGCCGCCGGCGTTGCCTACGCGATCGGCCGTCGAGCGGTTGGCGAGGTTGCGGCCGAAGGCCAGCAGCTTGATGGCCGGCGTACCGCCCCAGCGGTCCATGTCCGGGCTCGACTGCCAGCCGCCGACGTTGGTTTTGCTGACGCTGGGATGGATTTTCTCGCGTTGCTCGATGACCTGGCGCAACTCGGCATTGAGCACCGCCGCATCCGGCACGTCGAACAGCACGAGCGGCGTGGCGAACAGGGGGGTGGTCTTGGGCGCGGTACTGACTGACATTCCCCATATGAACCCTTTGAACGGCCGAAAAGTTAGCATTCTGCCGGGTTCCGGGGAAGCCATCGACGGCCTGCGCAGTTTTCCCGGCGCTGCCGCCGCGGCCGCCGTGGTGATGACGCATCCGCCCCGTTCAGCCCGATGCCGGAGCCGGTCGCGGTCGCGGTCGCGGCCCGTCGATCGGCCGCAGGATATGCTCGAAACGTTCTCTCGGCACCGCGACGTCGGCCATCTGGAAGACGGCGTAGCGGGCATGGCGCACGACCTTGGCACCGATCTTCACGAGCTTCTCCCGCAGGCTTGTCAGCGACCGTTGCGCGCCCCCCTTGGGCAGGGCCAGCGTCGGCATGAATCTGGCGAGATTGCAGGCCAGCGCATGCAACTGAAGACGCACTGCGTTGGCGGCGAACGAGCA